>CACZSU010000029.1 GCA_902783855.1 uncultured Ruminococcus sp. | reverse complement strand
AACTAATACAAGGCAAGCCCACACGTGGAAGATGCAATAGCAGAAGGGTCAAGGAATACGAACGAGAGCAGCGACGCCGGCGGCACGTCGGCGCAGCGACTGACGCGTCTAGGGAGCGCCGGCTCGGCGCCCGGCAATGGTTGAATGTACTTGAAAAAAATGTCGCTCGGGTGTATAATAATACCCGGGCGATATTGTTGTCGTGATAAGCGGATGATTGAATATGTTCAAAGTAATGGAAAGTCTTGCTGATCGTGCCGCAGGGGGAAAGGATATGTCATTAAAGAAGTTGTTCGGAAAGAATATCACACCTGATTGTGAATATTGTCAGTACTGTGTGAAGAAAAAGGGAAGTGCGATGGTTTGTCGGTACGGCATTCCGTCAGATGATAAGGTCTGCGGCAAATATACATATGATCCGTTGAAAAGGGAACCAAGGGTATTGCCTTCTATGCCCCGTTTTACGGCGGATGATTTTAAGCTGTGAACTGTAGCAGAATGGTCGGGATATAAAGGAGGTTACCATGCAGTCTAATTTTCATACCCATACGCAGCGGTGTAAGCACGCTTTCGGTACAGAAGAGGATTATGTAAATGCAGCATTGCGCTGCGGGTTAACGGAGCTGGGCTTCTCCGATCACGGTCCATTTCCTGATAAGGATTACGGATTGAGAATGGATTTTGACGAGCTGCCGGATTATCTGGCGGCAATTGACAGGCTTTCTGCAAAGCATGAGGGAAAAATACGGCTATTTAAAGGATTGGAAATAGAATTTCACCCGCAGTATCTGGATTATTATCGTACACTGTTTACGGATTATCATATGGATTATCTTGCACTGGGAGAGCATACCTATACAGAAGCGGACGGCAGCATGAAAAACATCTTTTTTGCGGAGAGCACAGCTGCATATATCGCTTATGCGGAAAGTATTGCAGCAGCAGTGGAAACAGGGTATTTTGCCTTTATCGCACATCCTGATATTATGTTTATCAATGCACTTGCGTGGGATAAAAACTGCGAAAAGGCTTGTGATATTATTCTGTCGGCGGCTGAGAAATACGATATTCCGCTGGAGCTGAATGCCAACGGCATCCGCAGAGGGATGCAGGATTATCCGGATGGCACACGGCTGCCCTATCCCCATGATGGGTTCTGGAGTCAGTTGAGAGGAAGTAAACAGCGGGTGCTGATCGGTTCGGATTGTCATATTCCGGAGCAGATAAAGGACAGCGCTATCCAGCTTGCCCGTCAGATGTGCCGGGGAATGGAGCTGAATGTGATAGAAACGTTGTTTCCCGTTTCAGAGGATTGAACGAGGAGGAAGCGGAATGGTTACAGGAATGAAAAAAGCAGTCAGTGTATTGCTGACGGTCGTACTGGCGGCATCCTTTGCTGCCTGTAAAAAGGAAAAGCAGCACAGCGCCAAGGATGATCCCAGCACAGCAATAGCCTCAGAAGCTGCCGGATCGTCTGTATTCGGTCAGTCAGGAACCGGGTCAGAAACAAGGTCTGAACCTCAGGCAGAGCCGGAGCCGGATACCAATCCGGTACCGCAGGAGTGGCGGGACGGAGGAATCTTTTCCGACTATTATGAGAAGGCATATAACAGAATGATGGAGATGTCAACGGAGGAAAAGGTAGGACAGATGATTCTTGCCAGCTGTCCGGATACCGATGCCTTTCAGACAGCGCAGACATATCACCTGGGGGGATTTGTTCTGTTCCAGCGCCATTTTGAAGATCAGACGAAGGATGATGTGATCCGCCGGAACCGCAGCTATGCAGAATCCCAGGATATACCGATGATTATTGCAACCGATGAGGAAGGGGGGACGGTCAGCCGTCTGAACGGAAATGCAGATCTGACGGATGACCAGGATTTTTTGTCACCGAGAGAGGTCTTTGACATAGGCGGTATGGATGCAATAAAAGAGGACGCTCTGCGGAAAGCCTTGCTGCTGAATGATCTGGGAATCAATACCAATCTTGCACCGGTCTGTGATATCTGCACAGGGGAGGATAAATTCATGTATGATCGGTCACTGGGACAAAGCACCAGTGTTACCTCCGCTTTTGTGGAAGAAGTGACCAAAATCAGCCAGACAAATGGTGTTTCTGTTACGCTGAAGCATTTTCCGGGGTATGGCAATAATACGGACACACATTCCGGTATTGCTATAGATAAGCGGACGTATGAAACCTTTGATAAGATAGATTTTGAACCCTTCCGTGCCGGAATCGCAGCGGGTGCTCATGCAGTTATGGTCAGTCATAATATTGTGGAATGTATGGATGACGAGCGTCCGGCGTCGCTTTCTCCCAGAGTTCATGAGATACTGCGGGAGGAGCTTGGGTTTACAGGTATCATTATTACGGACGATCTGGGAATGGGTGCAATTGCCGAGTATTCGCCTGATCAATCCGTAGCTGTCAATGCGGTACTTTGCGGCAATGATATGTTGTGTGTCAATGACTACGAAGCAACGTATGAAGACGTCCTGAACGGTGTAAAAACAGGAGAAATAGATAAAAATGAACTGAATCATTCCGTCATGCGTATTCTTGCCTGGAAATATGCGAAGGGTATGTTAAGTGACTGAATGAGAAAAAATGACGTGCGTTTTCTGCTGATGGCGGAAAGCGCACGTCATTTTTATTGGTAGCTGTCAATCATTTCATAATACACGGAAGGAAGATTGGCGCCTTCCAGATCGGCAACCGGATTGCCGTCCAGAAACAGAATGACACAGGGGACAGATTCCACACCGTATCTTGCCGCAAGCTCGGGAGATTGTTCCATATCAACTGAAAGAACCAGAACATCCTCACATCGCTGTTCGGCAACCTCCTCCATAATCTGGCTGAATCCACGGCACTGCAGATTTCTGTGATCATAGAAATAAGCCAGCACACAGGGATGGGACAGCCGTTCTTCAAAGTCAAAAGTGTCTGTCTGAATGATATATTCGTCCATTCTGAACCTCCGTTACAAAAATGTTAATATCTCAATTTTTGCTAATTTTCGCAGACAGTCTGCGTTATGATAGAACTGCACCTGTGAGGGGACTGTATGTTATCTGTTTTCGAGCTTTGTTCTCAGAGTGACGGCAGTTCTGCCTACAAAGGGGAGCAGACGCTGTTCATATCTGGCAGCGTGGTACATACCCATTGCAGCCAGCAAAACATAGACCGTACTGATACCGATGGTGACCAGCAGGATCAGGATAAACCTCAATTCAGGAACAAAGGAAAGCAGCAGGTACAGCAGGAAATCGCAAAAATAGGCAAATGTAAAAAATGCAAATAAAATACCTCCCTGAAAGGTGTGAAACCGCAGATCAGGGTTGTTCTTCTCGACAGCAAAGTGTCCTATCACAAAAAGGATACCAATATATGAAATAACGGATAAAAACCGGATATTACCGTTGTTTTCTTCCATAAAAAACACTCCTTTCGCTTGACAGTACCGATCCATTCTATTCTATACCAATTTGTATGAAAATGCAAGAATTCTTCCATATCTTCCCGAAAATCAAAAAAGAAGCTCCTAACGGTACCTGAAAGCGGAATAATCAAACAGGAATCATCATATGAATGTTGAGAAAAGTTATAAGAGGCAAAGCCTCAGGAAAGGAATGAAGCAAAATGACAGGATATTATCCTGAAGGTAAACGAATCGGTACAGCGGAGAATCTCAGCGCCATGCAATCCTTCCAGGCACTGACAGATGCCTATCACGAAGGCAGGATTCTGGAGGCAAAAGCGATTGTCTGTGACTGTGCGCATAATCTGATTGTAGATCTGGGTATCATGAAGGGGATTATCCCCCGTGAAGAAGGCGCTATCGGCATCAGAGAAGGAACGGTGCGGGATATAGCTGTCATATCCCGTGTAAACCGGCCAGTATGCTTTGTGATCACAGATTTCAGAAAGAATGATGCGGGCAAGACGGTTGCGGTGCTTTCCAGGCGGTTGGCGCAGGAGCGGTGTATGAATGAGTATATCCGGTGTCTTCATCCGGGAGATGTCATTGACGCAAGGGTAACCCATCTGGATTCATTCGGAGCCTTTGCCGATATCGGCTGCGGCATCGTGTCGCTGATACCGATTGATGCGATATCCGTATCAAGGATTGATCATCCCCGGGAACGATTCCGTGTGGGAATGGATATCAAAGCGCTGATTCGTTCCTTTGACGGAGATCGTATCAGTCTGACGCATAAGGAACTGTTAGGAACATGGGAGGAAAATGCCGCACGATTTGATATCGGTGCAACGGTGGCAGGCATTATCCGTTCAGTGGAAGATTACGGTGCATTTGTAGAGCTGGCGCCGAACTTAGCCGGATTGGCTGAAATGAAAGAAAACATCCGTGCCGGTCAGCAGGCAAGTGTGTATATCAAGAACATTATTCCGTCCAGAATGAAAATCAAGCTGATCATTATTGATACCTTTGATTATGAGTATAATCCGACCCAGCCGGAGTATTTCTTTACGGGAGAGCATATGGATTATTTCCGTTATTCTCCGGCTGTTTCCGACAAGCTGATCGAAACGGATTTTCAGCTGCACGAAAGCAGTGTACTGATGAGAAAGTGCCTGTAAATAAGGTCAGTTTTATCCGTTAATACAGACCTGAATCCGTGAAACTGCCCCATCTGACGCAGCAGACGACTGAGGGGTTAACGACCCAGGTAACAATTGTTTCTTTCGGATGATTCCATAATAATGACATTTGTATATTAAACCGTATGAATACCACTAATTGTCTGATCTGGGCTTGACGGATGCAGGACAGACAAAGCAGCGCCCCGTTTGCTGACGGGGCGCTCGTTGTACTATACAAGCTGATCAGTTATTTTTTTTGCGGCAGCTTCCAGACGCTTGTAGGTGGAATTCTTGCTGCCCCGTACAATAGGGTTGCCGTGGATATCCGTTTGAATGCTGCTGTTCAGGCTTAAAAAAGAAAGATGCTGAGAGTAGAGAAAAACCGTCTGCTCCAGTCCGAACCGGCTGGCGGCTTCTTTTGCAGCGGCAGCGGCACATCGGCCGAAGGTAATGACATAGCGGTAACCCTCAATATCCTGTTTCAGCCGCAGAAGGTTCTGCGGGTCCATGATTTCCTTTTTGCCAGGTTCACTTTTGTGATCATAAGCCTGATAATGTACCTGTTCAGAGGAATTGGTAATACGATAATCGTAACGGTTATCAGAAGGAAAGATGTCTGGATATTGCTGTCTGAGAATGGACAGCATTCCATCCAGATTCTTGCCGGTTTGTCCGTTTACGAGCTTTCCGCTTTTTCGTTCTTCCTGACCTGGACATGAAAAAATGAATGCGGTTGGAATCTCTTTTTTACCCTCATTCCGACCGACTTTTAATATCTGATCGTTCATCCTTATCACTATCCTCATGATATATTTTGATGGCTGTAAAACAAAGGGACGCCGCATTCCCACAGATTGTCAGGAATGGAGCGTCCTCGGAAGACCGGACGGACAGTTAATCGTTAATCATAGGTGTTTCTGACTGCTCAGGAGTTTTTGATGACTCGCTGGTCACAATAACATCCTTGACTTCAAACGTTATAAACTGCGTATCGGGTGTTACATAAAGCTCTTTCATTGTAAAATACCTCCATAAATCATAATCTTCAGATAATCAGACACTTCTGAAATAAAACCACTGCAGTTATTATAGCACGATTTGATTGAAAAGTAAAGTACAATAATCTACGAGTACGGATAAAATATGACCAGATTATAAGGGATTTTTAAAAATAAAGTGAGGTCACCAGCTCAGACAACCCCACCAACTATTGTGCGGTCATTATTTTACCAATTGTCAGAACCCTCAAAGATTGACAGCAGTATGTACTGTCTTGCGGTATTTCGTATTATTTGCTCTTTCTTTTCATAATAATTATGCTCCATCGGAAATTTGAATTCCGAAAAGTCAAGTGCTTATTTATCATTCATTCAGCATCATAAATCGTTGACATCTGAACGACAATGTAATACAATAATGTATCATAATCAGGAGGTATTATCTATAGCTACATCAATAGTACAATTCAGAATTGATGATGATCTTAAAAGGCGGGCAACGGAAATATATGAAAAATCAGGACTTGATCTTTGTACTGCTTTAAGAATTTTTCTTAAAAGATCAGTAGCAGTAAGAGGAATACCATTCAGTTTGACACTTGACAATGACACAGTTCCTGAAACCGCAGGAGATAACGAGGTTCTGATACCGGATATGTTGCAGCAAGCATCAGACCATTCATACCAACCGGAAATTGATCTGAAGCATTTAAATAGTGTCTGCTTTTTTCTTTCCAAAAGTCTTGAAACGTTGATGATATAGTAGTGTTTTAGAGTAAAACGTGGTATAATAAGTGCAAGGAAAAAAGCAGCCATGATACCATGGAACGAAATAGAAGATCAGCGATACTAACAAAACAAGGTTCTATGTACTTTCAAAAACAAAGAATGAATCCGGAAAGCGTGCCGTATTTATTGCAAACTGCGGCGCAGATCAGATAGATGACATAATTGTTGAGCTGAATAGCACAGGTTTTGAGATGGTTGCCCTGCACGACCGTCCTGACGGTACAAAGCTTGGTTCATATAATAATGTTATCGAAACAGAATCTGACAACATCAACAGTGATATGATCGACAAGATAACAGCTCACAGCGGTGTCAGATTTGCCGGATGCTTTGATTTATCAGAAAAAACGAATAACTGAGAGAGAAATGTTGAATATGAGAAAAAGAATTACAGCACTTATTTTTCGAGCGAGTATGTTGCCAACTACCAGATCATCGGCACAAGGTATGGTATCACCGCAGAAGGTAAGTAAGATGATGTCAAAGCCAGTGATTACACACCTGCGGCAGATGAAAGGATGAACTTTCTTACGAATATCGTGACGGACAGAATGTGTTCGCAATGAAAAATAATCTGTGATCCGAATTTGAATCATCAAGGAGAAAAATGTCTATGAAACAATCTATTCCTCTGAAAAGCGTAGCTAATGCCCGTGAACTTGGTGGCTACTTTACAACTGACGGCAAAACAGTCAGAAGCGGCATCCTGCTCAGAACCGGAAACCTGAATAACATTACTGCCGAGGATATACAGACCTTGAAAGATCAATACCGCCTGAGTGATATTATCGACTTTCGTATGGAAATGGAAATGAGTGGTTATGAAGACCCGGTGATCGGTGGTGTAACTAATACTCATCTTGATGTTATCGGTGATCTGGAATTTGATCAGCAGCAAATTCCGGATATTGATATCAATAAGCTTGATATAATTCAGCTTGTAAAAATGAGCGAACAGATGGGGATGCTTGATGATAAGATGTACATAGGTTTTCTTTCGGCTGATTCGGGGAAAAAGGCATATTCTCAGTTTTTCCGTATCCTGCTTGCGGCAGAGCCTGACAGGGCAGTGCTCTGGCACTGCACAAGCGGCAAGGACAGGACAGGACTTGCTGCAATGCTGCTGTTATCATTGCTTGGTGTTGAAGAATCGGTCATTATGGAGGATTATATGCTCACAAATGAGTATAATGCTCCGAGAATAGAAGGAACGAAGAAGTATTTAAAATCAAGAGGCTGTGATGAAGCATTAACGGAGAAAGCAGCTCTTGTTTTTGATGCTGTTGACAGGCGTTTTATGGAAAACGCGATCGCATTTTTAAAGGAAAAATACGGCTCTGTACTCGGCTATATCCGCAGTGAGCTGAATATTTCAGAAAGAGAAATTGTTCTCCTGAAAGACAAATATACTGATTAACCGGAGGGAAAAACTATGTATCAGATCAAAGGGAGAATTGACTCAACAAACGCAGCAGAGTTTGAAAAGAAACTCATGGCAGCAAAGCCTGCGGAGATTGATGCTTCAGAGCTTGAATACATCTCCAGCGCAGGACTGCGTGTACTACTCAAGCTTGCAAAGGCTGTGGGTGATGTTACCGTCAATAATGTCAGCAGCGAGGTCTATGAGATTTTTGAGGTGACAGGCTTTACTGAAATACTGAATGTAAAGAAAGCACTGAGAGAGGTGTCAATCGAGGGCTGCCAGCTTATCGGAAAAGGCGGAAACGGCACTGTTTACCGTATTGATAACGAAACTATCGTAAAGGTATTCAGAGAGGGCAAAACTCTCGATTATGTTCAGAAAAGCAGAAAAAATTCCCAGACAGCATTTCTGCATGACATTCCCTGTGCAATATCCTATGATGTTGTAAAAGTCGGGAACTGCTATGGTGTCGTTTATGAGCTTCTTAATGTCCGCACCGTCGGCAGGACGATCCACGCCGAGCCGGAAAAGGCAGAGTATTGGGCTGAAAAAGCTGCAATACTTCTTAAAAAGCTGCACAGCACCGAATTTGATGATGATGTTTTTGACCATCAGGCAAGTGATTCTGTAAAAGGCTGGCTGAAAACTGTTGAGGATAAGATTTCTGCTGAGGATGCAGCAAGGATATATAATGCTATTGACAAGCTTTCTGTCACTACTAATACCTTTGTTCACGAGGATTTCCATTCCAATAACATAATGGTGCAGGGTGACGATCTTCTTCTGATAGATGTTGACGATGCTTGTATTGGTGATCCTGCTGTTGACCTTGCAGGAATGTACACAACGCACGATATTACCTCTTCATCTGATGAAATATCTCTTTGGGTTCTGGGAATGAACACAGAAGAATCTAAGAGATACTGGAGCAGATTCAAAGAGGTATATTTCGATGGAATGAACGAGAAAGAGATCGGAGCTTTGACATTCAGAATGAAGTTT
>CACZSU010000028.1 GCA_902783855.1 uncultured Ruminococcus sp. | reverse complement strand
GTCTTGCAAGACGTACACCGTAAGCAAAGGCTTCATTTCCTGATAAAAACTGTCTTGCCATTACTTTTCCGCCTCCATTCTGATTGCGCCGGGCTTACAGACCGTTTTACAGATGCCGCAGCCCTTGCAGAAATCATAATCTATACTGACTTTGCCATCCTTCCGGAAGATCACTCCATCCGGACAGTGAAGGTAACAATTCAGACAACCGACACATTTTGTTATGTCTATAACGGGTCTGACATTTCGCCAGCCTGCATTTTTTGTTACTAAATAGCCTGCTTCATAGGAGGTAGTATCGGGTATATCCTCAAAGCCTGCTGGTATGTTTTCTCTGAGATAGGGCTTCATGTTTCCGCCTCCTCATAAGCTGCCGTTATGGCTGCTATGTTTTTTTCGTGAAGACGCGGCGGCATTGTCTGCCTTACAGCGTCTGTAAGCGCGTCAAGAGAAATAAGCCCTGAAACAGCGGCTAATGCACCAAGCAGTATGGTATTCGTGATGGGCAGCCTCAGGTATTTTTCGGCAATACTGTCGCCGTCAATGGTGATCACTCTCTTGTCAGCAACGCTTTTTTTCGTATTTAAAAGTATGTTTCCGTCCGGCTTCAGTTCATTGAATGCCTGCGGGGTAAACAGGGTATCATCAAGAAAAATACTGTAATCCGCCTTTGTTATTTCACTTCTGTTGCCGATAGGCTTTACATCGAGTTTTGTAAAGGCTCTGATCGGCGCGCCTCTGCGTTCAGGTCCGAAGGACGGGAAAGCAAGGACAAAGGTGTTTTCTCTGAGGGACCAGGCTTCCCCCAGAAGCCGTGCGGCAGTGAATGCCCCTTGTCCGCCTCGTCCGTGCCAGATAATTTCTTTCATTCTTACACCTCCGTCACTGCTTCCAGCGAAGCAGGAATTTCTGTATTCTGTTAAATATAAATGAGATAAATACGATCACGATGCCCACAACGATCAGACCGACTATCGTTCTTGTATAGTCACCGAAATCAGAGTAATTCTTGATATAATAGCCCAGACCGCTTTGTGCGCCGATCATCTCCGCTGACGTCAGCAGAACAAAGGAAACGGTAAGTCCCTGATTGCAGCCGATGAATATTTGCTGCAGGGATGCCGGAAGAATAACGGAAAACAGCATGGTGAATTTTCCTACATTCAGCACCTTTGCAGAATCTATGGTCTTTTTTTCTACATTCATGACCCCGCTCATTGTTCCTCCCAGCACCGGCCAGAAGGTGGCAAGAAAGATGACAAATACCGAAACGCTGCGGAAGGTGGGAAGAAGGGCAATGCCATAGGGAATATAGACAATGGGCGGAATGGCGCCCAGAAATTTTGAGATGTATGCAGCGGCGCCGCCAAGTCTGGCGCTCCATCCAAGAAACAGACCCAGGGGAACGGCAGCTGCGATTGCCAGCAGATAGCCCTGCAGAATAATACCGACTGAGCTTTGAATATTGGTGAGTATCTTGTCATAATCACTGATAAACTGCCACAGGACCTTTCCGGGCGGCGGGAACAGTGCGGCTTTCAGAATATTGAATTTTGCCGTTGCCAGTGTCCATGCAATCAGCAGTCCGTAGATAAAGGCTACGATATCCACAAAGAGATTCAGACTTGCCGGCTTTTTGATAAAAGCCGAAAGAATCAGTGTTAATACTTCCACTCCGGCTGCAAACCATACCGCATAAGCCGCATATGTTTCTGTGGGAAGCTGATCCGGCAGAAGCTGTATCAGTATGAGTACAGCAAACAGGGCATGAACCACTCTGAAATATCTGCTGAAGATCTCTGCTTTGAGAGGGGACTCTGTTTTTGTTTTTTTATCAAACTGTATTGTTGGTGATGCATTGGTTTGTATATTCATTACAGTACAACCTCCTCGCCGCCGATCTTATCGGCAATGTCACTGTAAAACATGGAAAGCAGCTTGTTTCTGAATACGTTATAATCCTTTGTCTGCACAAGCTGCGCACGGTTTCTGGGGCGGTCAAAGGGAACCTTTATCTCACGATAGACACGACCGGGATTTGCGGTCATCATCACAATCTTGTCGGAAAGCAATATTGCCTCATCTATATCATGGGTGACGAATACAACGGTTTTTCTTTCCTTTGTACCGTCGCCCTCCCACAGTTCCAACAGTAGTTCCTGTAATATGGTGCGGTTCTTTGCGTCAATTGCTCCGAAAGGTTCGTCCATCAGCAGAATATCCGTATCCATTGCCAGTGCCCGTGCAATAGCAACACGCTGCTGCATTCCGCCGGAAAGCTGAGAGGGATATTTGTTTTTGAATTGTTCCAGCCCCACCTTTTCAAGAAACGCATCGGCAATCTGATAACGCTCAGTTCTGCTTGCAGATTTATTGACCTGCTTGATGCCGAATGCCACATTTTTTCTTGCTGTCATCCACGGAAACAGCGAATAATGCTGGAAAACGACTCCTCTGTCGGTACCCGTTCCTTTTATTGGTTCTCCGTCAATCAGAATTTCGCCGCTTGTGGGCGTATGAATCCCCTCAAGGATGCTGAGCAAAGTACTTTTACCGCATCCGCTGGAACCGATCACGCTGACAAATTCGCCTGACTGGATCGAAAAACTAACATCCTTCAGCGCAGTAAAGCTCTTTTTCTTTTCGATATAATCCACTGTCAGATGATTTACCTCTATTTTACTCATATACATTCATCTCTGCTTTTCTTTCCGGATGAATTGCCGGAATTATTCAAATTCGTCAAAATGCTTCTGCAATCCTTCATATATCTCATCGCCGGGGTTTTCTTTGATAAGGCTTTCAAGTGCATTCTTATAAACGTCCGTATTGTAGAGCTTATCAATGTCATAGTCCTCTGTATATCCAAGCTCAACAATAGATTTTTTGAGAGCCACCGTACCCTGCTTATCCGGATCGGGAACAGATGTGCCGTAGCCGCCGTAAATCTCGGTGTTAATGAGGTCTTCCTCGATATCAATATACTTCTTGACGTCCTTTACTGTCTGCTCCTTGTTTTCCTGTGTGAACTTGTATGCCTTGATCAGCGCTCTTTCAAATGCCTGATAGGAATTCGGGTATTTGCTCAGTGCTGATGTGGAAGCAACCTGACGGCAGCAGGGCTGGTTTTCGAGCAGCGGTTCTTCCGAGCAGCGGTAAACAACCTTATATCCCTGACTTTCAGCAAGTGAGGTATAGGGAGAATATGCCGATACTGCATCAATGCTGTCATTCTGGAGAGCATTGTAAGCATCCTTCTGGCTGTCAAAATAAACGATGTTTACCTTGTCGCTGCCCTCGCCGATGGCAATACCTTTGTCCTTGAGCAGGATTTGCAGCTCGGCATCCTGAACGCTGTTTTTGACGGAAGCCACGTTTCTGCCCTTAAGAATGGAAACATCCCATTTGTCAAGTCCCTCGACATACTGCGGCTTGATAACATAGCCGTGACCGTTTGTCATGGCACCGCCGAAGATGGTTAGATCATGTCCCTGACTCTGGAAGGTGATGGACGGCACAGAACCGATAAAAGCAACATCCAGCTTGTCGGATTCAAGTCCGGTTGACAGCTCTGCGGCGGAGGAAAACAGGGTGAGGGTTACATCAAGACCTTCTTCCTCAAAATAACCTTCCTCCTTGGCAACAAAGCCTAAAAGATGGGCTGTTGAATTGAGATGTCCTAAATTGAAGCTTGTTTTTTCAAGAGCCGGCTTTTCATTGTTCTGCGATGAAGCAGCCGAGGTATCTGACTGGCTGTTTTCGGATGATGCGTTGTCTTCAGGTGTATTGCAGCCTGCGAGGGCTGTCAGTGTAAGGGTGGCTGCGAGAAAGGCAGCAGTGATTTTTATTTTTGTATTGATATGCATGGTGATTGATCCTTTCCTTTTTTGATTTTATTCATCGTTACAACAGTCGGGAATGTGAGAGCTGTCTTCGCTTTTGTCTTTGCAGCAGCCGGACTTTTCGCTTTCCTCACGGCAGCAGCTGTTTTTACTGCTTTCCTCTGCGGCAGATACTGCTGTACTCTCATCGCTGCTGTATGCTTTTCCCGAAGCTGTCGTACATCCTCCCAAAACGGTTATGCTCAGCATGGCGGCAAGCACAGCCGCTGTAATCAGTTTCTTCATTTCTATTTCCTTTCATATCCTTTTTTTGCCCGAGGGCACAAAAAAAGGAAGTCACTGGCTGACTTCCCGTGTGAAACGCAGAAAGATCCTCACATTCGGAAAGCGCAGCAAGCTCTGACACAGAAAACCGCTTTCTGCGTCATACACATACAGCTATTCATACACGTTGTCATTACAGTTGTCTTTGTCATGGCTGTTACTCCTTTCCGTTTGATGTGTTTATTATAACACCCTATGATTTATTTGTCTAATATCTGATAGGTATTATAGGTAATAGGTTTTACCTATAATATGTTCAGTGATTCCTTAGTATTGTCATCCCGTTTTTCCAGGCTATCAGCTCACGCTCAGCATTACTGAGATCAAGGCGCAGGAAGTTTTCTGTTTCTTTTTTTGGATCCCACAGCGGATAATCTGTGCCGAAAAGGATTCTGTCTGCTCCATATCCGTGTATGTACCGCACCACCTTTTCAGGGGGCAAAAACATCATCGTGCTTGAAATATCAAGAAAACAGTCTGTATTGCGAAGAATCTCAAATGCTTCGTCAAAAAGCGACCAGCCGCCGAGATGTGCTGCGATTATCTGCAAACGGGGAAAGCTGTCTATGACATTTTTCAGACGGCGGGGATGTGAAAAATCAAAGCGTTTATCTCCGCAGTGAACAAGCAGCGGAAGTCTGTCCTGCATATAGTCAAACACTTCATACAGCCTTTTATCGTCCGTATTGAACTGCTGGGTATCAGGATGGAGCTTGATGCCTTTCAGACCTGAGTTTATGATATATTCCGTTTCCGCAAGCATATTTTCTCCATCCGGATGAAGTGTGCCAAAGCCGGAAAACTCCCTGTGTGCATCTGCTTCCCGTGCAATAAACTCGTTGATATGCCTTACCTGATCCGGTTTTGTTGCAACCGGAAGCAGTACAAATTCTGATATACCCGCCGCTTTGCCGGAAGCCAGCAGTTCCTGTGATGTCCCGCTGTGAGCAGGCGATATATTGTAAAAGTCACCTGTTGCCTGTGAAGCCTTTTCTGCTATCTTATCAGGATAAATATGTGCGTGAAAGTCAATTATCTTCATCTTGTACTCCTAAATATTTTTTCAGCTCTGCAATGTACATTTTGCCTACGCTGCTGAGGTGAATGTTCTTTTTTGTGATATAGCCGATCTTCATTCTGCTGCCGGGATGATCGGTGTCAGGCTCGTAGGGAACAGCGACATATTCTCCGCCGTTCAGTTCCTCGCAGATGATTCCCGAACACAAAGTATAGCCGTTCAGCCCTACCATCAGATTCAGCATTGTTGCCCGGTCTGTAGCCTTGATGGTGCGGGGATAGTGATTATTGCTGAGTATTTCCTCGTCAAAATACATCGAACCGTTTCCGCCCTGCTCGAAGGACAGGCTCGGAAATCCTATAAGCTCCTCAAAGCGTATGCTTTTATGATTGGCTAAGGGATGTCCCTTCCATATGTAAACATATGCATCACAGGTGACAAGCTCATGGAATTCCAGCTTATTTGTACGCATCAGCTTTGTAAGAAGCGGTGAATTGAAATCGCTCAGATACAATATGCCAACTTCACTTTTGAGAGTGCTGACATCTTCTATTACCTTCTGGGTGCGGACTTCTCTTATAGCAAATTCGTATTCATCGGTATTCAGCTGTTTTACCAGTTCCACAAAGCTTTTGACGGCAAAGGAATAATGCTGTGTCGAAACGGCGAATTTCTTTTTCAGCGTGCCGCTTTCATTGTAGTGGTCTAATATGGTTTCATACTGGCGGTACAGATCCCGTGCATAGGATATAAACTCTGTGCCGTCACTTGTCAGGGTAACACCCTTGCCGCTGCGGTGGAATATAATGATTCCCAGTTCCTTTTCCAACTCTCTGACAGCCTCAGTGAGCGAGGGCTGTGAAATATACAGCACCTCGCTCGCCTTATTGAAAGAACCCTGTTCCGAGATAGTTATTGCGTAATGTATCTGTTGTAATGTCATAATACACCTTTATTCATATAGATTTTTTGTAAAGTAGCGGTCGCCCCTGTCAGGAAAAATAACCACGATATTTCCTCTTGCGCCGTCTGCAATCAGCTTTTTGGCAGCCGCAAGTGCAGCACCGGATGAGGAACCGGCAAAGATGCCTTCTTTCCCTGCAAGCTCCCTTGCACCCTCAAAAGCCTCACTGTCAGTCATTTTTATCACCCTGTCCACAAGGGACATATCCATGGTATCAGCGATGAAATCATTTCCGATACCTTCAATATTGTACTCTCCGTGCTCACCGCCGCCCATAGTGGAACCGACAGGATCAGCAAGTACTCCCACAATATGTCCGTTTTTCTCTTTAAGGTACTTTACAACTCCCGAATATGTACCGCCGCTTCCTGCTCCTGCCACAAGATAATCAATATTGCCGCCAAGATCGTCATATATTTCTTTTCCTGTTGTTTCATAATGTGCCAGCGGATTGGACGGGTTTTTGAACTGCTCCAACGTAACCGCACCGGGAATCGTGCTGCGTATTTCCTCCGCCTTTTTCCATGCACCCAGCATACCTCCCTCGCGGGGAGTATTGATAATCCTTGCACCGAGGGCACGGAGCAGTGTCTGCTTTTCCTGAGAAAACTTTGTGGGTACAACAAAGATAATATGATATCCTCTGTTCAGTGCTGCAAAGGCAATGCCAAGTCCTGTATTTCCGGCAGTAGCTTCTACGATAACGCTGCCTTTTTTGAGTATGCCTTTTTGTTCGGCATCCTCTATCATGTATTTTCCGATTCTGTCCTTGACACTGCCGGATGGGTTAAGCAGTTCTAATTTTGCATACAATTTTACACCCTCGGGAAGGTCAAGATGCTTCAGTCTTACCAGCGGAGTATTTCCTATCAGCTGCTGCATATCCTCATAAAGTGCCATGATTAACCCTCGCTTTCTGCAATAGCCTGTGCAAGATCGGCAAGTATATCATCTATATTTTCAATGCCGATGGAAAGACGGATAAGACCGTCTGTGATGCCGATTTTCTGACGTACCTCGTATGGAATGGAAGCGTGTGTCATACTTGCCGGATGGCAAACAAGGCTCTCAACGCCGCCAAGGCTCTCTGCAAGGGCAACCAGTTTCAGTGACTGAAAGAACCGATGGATATCGTAGTTTTCATAAAGCTCAAACGAGATCATGACGCCCCCGTTTTTAGCCTGACGCTGATTGATTGCATAGCCCTGTGCATCAGGCAGTCCCGGATAATAAACCTTCTTGACAGCCTTATGCCCGCTGAGAAATTTTGCAGCCTTTTCTGCATTTTCAACATGGCGGTCAAGACGGACGCCCAGTGTTTTGATGCCTCTGATAAGCAAAAAGCTGTCAAAGGGACCGAGAACGCCGCCGGTTGAATTCTGGATAAAGGCTATCTGTTTTGCAAGCTTATCGTCATTCACTACCACCAGCCCTGCCACAACGTCACTGTGACCGCCAAGATATTTTGTCGCACTATGAATGACAACATCTGCTCCCAGTTCAAGGGGCTTTTGCAGATACGGCGTCATAAAGGTATTGTCCACAATGGAAAGAATATCATGCTTGGCGGCAAGACGCGCCACCGCGCCGATATCGGTAACAGTGAGCAGGGGGTTGGCAGGGCTTTCGATCAGTATTGCCTTTACATCCGGGGTGATCCTCGCTTCAAGCTCTTTGATATTGGTGGTGTCTTCGATCGAATAGCCTATTCCAAAATGATTGAATACCTTATCCAGTACACGGAAGGTGCCGCCATATACATTGCTTGAAATGATGATTTTATCGCCGGTATGGAAAAGGCTCAGCACTGCGGTAATTGCCGCCATACCCGAAGCAAAGGCAAAGCCTGCCTTTCCGCCTTCAAGCTCTGCTATCAGTGCTTCCAATGCCGCACGGGTGGGATTGCCTGTGCGGGAATATTCCCACTCCGGCGTTTCACCGATACCGCTCTGTTCGTATGTCGATGTCTGATAGATAGGTACATTGACTGCCTTTGTATATGCATCTCCGTAAATGCCCCCGTGAATAAGGGCTGATTCAATGTGTTTATATGTTGACATAATGATTACTCCTTTATACTAATGTGTGTGAATTATTTTTTATGAATCAAAGAACTTCTGTCCGTCATCCGTAATAAGACGGTCTGTTCTCGGATATTCATAAATCAGATCATTTCCGGCGTTCGCATCAAGATAATCTGCAAATCTTTCTGCATACCATTTTGCCATTCCAAGGTTATGCATCAGGTAATGTCCGCAGTTTTCCGGTGATGTACCAGGAACGCTCTGAACATGATCAACCTCCCGGAAAGCACTCCGTATCAGCTCAAAGATCTCACGGGGAGAACGGTTCCCTTTCAGAATCAGGTAAAATCCTGTCAGACAGCCCATGGGTCCCCAGTAGATGATTTCCTCCTGCCAATCGGGATCGTTCCGCAGAAAGGTCGCTATGATATGTTCCAGCGAGTGCATAGCCGCCGCATCTATTGCCGGTTCTCTGTTCGGTCTTGTAAGCCTTATATCGTATGTCGTGATCACACTGTCACCGACCCTGTCTGTGCGGCTTGTAAAAATGCCAGGTACAATCGCTCTGTGATCGACAGAAAAGCTTGGTATCAGATTCATCACACTGCCTCCTTGAAATAATGGTTAAGATATTTTTTCAGCTCTGATGCGAGATCTGTCCTTTCCCAAGGCAGATCAATGTCTGTTCTGCCAAAATGTCCGTAGGATGCAGTCCGCGCATAAATCGGTCTTTGCAGGTCAAACCTTTCTATTATCCCCGAGGGTCTGAGGTCGATTGTGTTTTCGACTGCCTGCCTGATAAGATCATCCGATATTCTTCCTGTCCCGAAGGTATTGACAAGTATTGATACCGGTGCAGCAACACCGATTGCATAGGCAAGCTGTATTTCCGCCTTTTCCGCAAGACCTGCTGAAACAATGTTTTTGGCAATATATCTTGCAGCATATGCGGCGCTTCTGTCAACCTTCGTAGGATCCTTGCCGGAAAATGCTCCTCCGCCGTGTGCAGCTGCACCGCCATAGGTATCCACAATGATTTTCCTTCCCGTCAGTCCGCTGTCGCCCACAGGTCCTCCGATAACAAATCGTCCGGTGGGATTGACAAGTATTTTGTAATCATCGTTTTTCCATTTTTCGGGAAGTGTCGGACGAATAACATATTGTATCAGGTCATTCCTGATCTGCTCCTGTGTGATATCCGGGTCGTGCTGCGTGGAGATAAGAACCGTATCTATTCCCACAGGTCTGCCGCCTTCATATTTAACGGAAACCTGTGTTTTTCCATCAGGTCTGAGGTAGGGGAGAGAGCCGTCTTCTCTTACCTCCGTCAGCTTTCTTGACAGCTTATGCGCAAGGGAAATCGGGATGGGCATAAGCTCCTCCGTTTCGTTAACAGCATAACCGAACATCATTCCCTGATCGCCTGCGCCGATATCGGCATTCTGTTCACCTCTGTGTTCAAGCGCATCATCCACTCCCTGAGCAATATCAGGCGATTGTTTATCAATCAGCTGTATGATGTTGACCGAATGACCATCAAACCCAAGCTCCGGGCGGTCATACCCGATACCGTTAATGGTATCCCTGACCGTCTTTTCAATATCAACACTTCCTGTGGAGGAAACCTCCCCGGCAAGTATCACTGTATTGTTCTTGACAACCGTTTCCACAGCAACACGGGAATGGCTGTCTGTTTTCAGAAAAGCGTCCAGTATGGCATCTGATATCATGTCGCAGACCTTATCGGGGTGTCCCTTGGTAACAGATTCTGATGTAAATATATAATTCTTCATTTTCACTTTCTCCTTTGTTTTGAATGCCAGCATAAAATGTATATTTTCAAATGCTTTGATACCGTCATCCCTGTCCGCAAAATAATGCTGTTGTATCATCTGCGGCGTTTTGTAATCCTCAATTGCAAAGCCGTATTTGTCAAGCACGGTGCTGATCTCCAGGAAGGAATAGCCGTGCAGCATTTTTTCTCCGAGCCTTTCCGTGATCTTTGCAAGTGTATGTACTCTTTCAGGGCTTCTGTCTGCAAGTGTTGTTTCATCGGGATAGTCAAATGCGACTTCTGTTTCTGCACGGCAAATACGGCTGATCTTTTTTATTGTCTGCTCAAATACCGGAAAAGTCAGATAATATAAAACGCCAAGTATCGCAAAGAATGTCGGGATATCCGGATCATAGCCTGATGAAAGCAGTACCTGTGTCATATCATCCTTTGAAAAATCTATGGGTACGAATGTCAGATTTTTCGGGATGTTCCATTCAAGCTCACGTATTCTTTCGCACTTATATCTGCTGGTGTCTGGATGGTCAAGCTCGAATATCCGTATATCTGCCTTTTCATTCCTGAAAGCAAAGGTATCCATTCCCGCACCGCAGATAATATACTGGCATACAGGATGTTTCTTCGCAAATTCAAGCAATTTTGTTTCGGCAAATGCTATTCTTGAAAGCGGAATAGGTGCAATATAACGGTTAAGCTTAGGATTGATCTGTTCTGCTGTGAAATCCGGATTATCCGTAATATTGTCTGTATCAAAATCATTCTGTATGAGCTGACCTATTTCCTCAAATTCCTGCTTGCCCATCAGATCATAGGCAAGATAATCGTCAAATATTTTCTTTCGCCCGATATTTGAGTGATATGCCCGGGCAAAGGAACATAATTTTGCAGTAATGCTTTCCTGTGCTGCTATCATAATCATTCTCTCCTAAACATAAAAATGCCGCCTGTGCTGCGATGGTGCAGACAGACGGCTATGGCAGAAAAACTGTTTTACGGTAAAATAAAACATCGCTGTAAGCCGTCTGTGTCGGTACAACACATACAGCAGCAAGCAGGCGCAGCATGATTGCCGGAAACAAATGCATTGCTTTCGGATGAAACAGTATTAAACTGTAAATTACTGCGGATCTTCATTTCAAAAACCTCTTTTTCTATACTGAGAACATTGCCGTGGACAGGTATCTTTCGCCTGTATCAGGCAGTATTGCTACAATTATTTTTCCTTTGTTTTCCGGACGCTTTGCAAGCACTGACGCTGCCCGGACAGCTGCGCCGGATGATATGCCTACAAGCAGCCCTTCATTTTTTGCAAGCTCCCTGCCTGTTTCAAAAGCATCCTCGTTCGTTACTTTTATGATCTCGTCATAAATTGCGGTATTCAGAGTTTCCGGCACAAATCCTGCGCCGATACCCTGTATCTTATGCGGTCCGGGTTTTTCTCCTGAAAGAACAGGCGAACCGGCAGGCTCAACAGCCACCACCTGAACTTTGGGATTTTTGCTTTTCAGGTACTCGCCGACACCGGAGATGGTACCGCCTGTGCCGACGCCGGCAACAAAGATATCAATCTTTCCGTCAGTATCCTCCCATATTTCGGGACCTGTCGTATCATAATGCACCTTCGGGTTGGCGCTATTGGTAAATTGACTTGGTATAAAGCTATGTGCGTTTTCGGCTGCAAGCTCTTGAGCTTTTTTAATGGCGCCCTTCATACCCTTTACACCCTCGGTCAGCACGACCTTTGCTCCATATGCTTTCAGAAGATTTCTGCGCTCAATGCTCATTGTTTCAGGCATCGTCAGTACGACCTGATATCCTCTTGCTGCACAGACAGCCGCAAGTCCTATTCCCGTATTGCCGCTGGTCGGCTCGATAATCACAGAATCGGGTTTCAGTATGCCCTTGGCTTCTGCGTCATCAATCATAGCCTTTGCGATCCTGTCCTTGACGCTTCCTGCGGGATTAAAAAACTCTAGCTTTGCGAAAACGGCTGCTCCGTTATTTTTACCCACCGTTTCCAGTTCCAGAAGCGGTGTTCTTCCGATCAGATCGGTTATTTTCTTATATATTTTCATGTATGTTCTCTCCTCAGATTGATTGCTATAAAATACAGCATCAACATCGCTTTTGCGAGGGTTTGAAATTCATATGGATTACTCCCTGCTTTATAATATATTTAACCTATGTGATTAGTAGGTTATGCTATATGGTATTATCTCACACCCGGATGGTTTTGTCAAGAATTTTTTTGTTTTATTAATTATAGGTTATTCCTATACCAAAAAAGCCCCCTCACTTTGTTCGGGGGCTCAGAAATAATGAATAGTGAATAGAGAATAGTTTATACCTTCATATATAAAAAATCTCTCTCTGGCTTGATCACTTCTTCAATATCGGTATAGTCATCAGGATAAAACAATCACTTCAATTGGAGTCCATCCTTAAAAGCGTCTCCGACCCTGCCGCAGACTTTATAATATCCGTGTGTGTATGGGTCAAAGGCAATAGCCTGCAGAGAGTCAATGTCCACCTTGCCGTCTTTCATTACTGTATCTTCTACAGATGTTCTGACAACCTTCGCAATAACGCCCAGACCGGTTGCGTCGCTCTGATACTCGATGAATTCACATTCCATAGCTATAGGGAATTCATTGATGACCGGAGCGTCAACAAGTTCCGACTTGGTAAAGGTCAGACCACTCTTTGCAAACTTGTCCGGCTCTTTGTTTCCGCTGACTACGCCAAAGTAATCCGCTTCCACAACGTGCTTTGCATCTGCAATATGAATAACAAAGCCCTTTCTTGCTTTTATATTCTGAACGGTCTTGTGTGTTTCGGTAAGATTGAGTGCCACTCTGTCACGCTCCAGCATGGTGCCCCATGCGGCATTCATGACATCTACCGTGCCGTCCTCGTTAAAGGTCGATATCAGAAGCACAGGCATAGGGAAAATGGCTTCGGTTGTTTTGATCTGCTGTTTCATGGAAAAATACCTCCTATTGGTTTATTTGTTATTATTATAATCTTTTTTGTTGATGATTTCAAGAATATAATAAGAGTAAACATGAATTATTTATGTCCGCTTTGGTTTGAAATTTTACATAACAATCCCGGCTCGCATTCGTTCGGTTGAATACGAGCCGGGGATAGTTTATTTCACAGTGGTAGTAATGATTTTAGATGCGGTTCTGCCGGATTTGTCTTTGACAATTACACGGATATCGTAGCTGACAGCGGCAGTGGGCTTGAGTTTTGCGGTAGTTTCCGTGCCGAATTCTGTGCCCAGAACGTTCCACTTGGAATTGGTGCTGCGCTTGAAATAGAAGGCATATGTATAACCGCCGTCTCCGCCGACAGCCTTGCCGAGAATCGGAATAGAAGTCCCCAGCCGGACATTGGTTCTTTGCAGTACAGAAACATTTGTCAGTGCCAGCTTGTTCATAGCTTTAACGGTGAACAGTTTTTCAGCAGTGGTGTCGTTTTCGTCCCTTACAACGACCTTGACATCAAAATCCGCTTCTGCGGTGGGGGTGAAGGTAACGCTGGAGTTGGTGCCGAATTCCGTGCCAAGGGTTCGCCATTTTGTATTGCTGCTGCGCTTGTAGTAGTAGGCGTATTTGTAACTGCCCGTACCTCCTGCTGCGCTGCCGGAAATGCGTACCTTGTCGCCGGTCTGTACCAGTTCACTGCTGATGACAGAGCCGTTGACAAGCGGTTTGGGGGCAGTTACGGTAACGGTACAGCTTCCCTTTTTTCCGTTGACGCTTTTTGCAAAGACGGTACAGGTACCCGCGCCTACAGCGGTAATCTTGCCGTTCCTGACAGTGGCAACGGTTTTGTCAGTGGTCTGCCATGTCAGGGGTTTGTCCGTAGCGTTGGTGGGCTGTATAGTCGCGGTCAGGGTTTCGGTCTTGCCCTTTTCCAGCGTAACAGCGGTTTTGTTCAGCTTGATTCTGGTGACGGCAACGGTGTTGTCTACAAATGTTATGCCTTTTCTCTTTGCATATCGTTCTGCTTCGGAACCCGCTTTGCCATAAATTATGAATCCTTCGATTGGAACATAATCACGGTTATCATCGTAATCACATCCAAAGGCACAAGAACCTATATATGTCACGCTGTCCGGAATGTTAATGCTTGTCAGGCTGTATTTGTGACTGAAAGCACAATTCGCGATACTCGTCACACTTTTTCCATTAATTTCTGAGGGAATCGTTACCTCTGCATCATTGCCGGTATATTCCGTAATGGTTATGGAGTCATCTTTATAGGCAAAGTATTGAAAATTGCCGTAGGTTTCAGCAACATTGGCTGTAATACTGCTGTCGGACAGAATAGCAGGCAGAACGGCAGCCGTGCCGCCCAGCAAGGCTGCACACAAGGAAACAGCCAGCATTTTTGTTAGTATTTTTTCATCCTGATTACCTCCCAAAGGTGAATTCATTCGTATTTCAATTCAATTATAGGTCAGCTTGTGATAAAAGCCAATACACTTTACCAAAGCGGCGAGACGGCGGCAGCGTGACGCTGCACCCTATACGCGTCAGTCGCTGCGCATACGCTCCGCTCTGGTTATAGCTTAAATATATTCGCACCCGCAGAATACATTTATCTGCACACTGCTTCTGCGCGGCTTATTATGGTTAGCAATCACACGAATTCTTTTCAATGACTTTTTCAGCCATCGCCTTTATAGGCTTCAAACTCCACGGTAAAGACCGTTCCGGCTGCCGCAGAGCTTTCAACCCGGATTTCTGCACCCGAAAGCTCCGCCATACGCTTGATGATCGGCAGACCAAGTCCATGACCGCCTTTGGTTGTCCTTGTTTTATCACCCCGGTAAAACCTGTCAAAAATATGAGGCAGATCATCAGCAGCGATTACGCTTCCGTAATTTTTTACCTCCATAATGGCACTTTTTTTACTGCGGTATAGCTTAACGCCTATTTTTCCGCCGTCAGGTTCATATTTTACTGCGTTTTCTATCAGACAGCTGCATATCCGTTTTAGATGCTCCTGTACCGCAAGTACCGTGACAGCTTCTTCTATATCTGCCTCTATCACAATACCTCTTTCGTATGCTACCGACTCCAGCTGTAGTACGGTTTTTTCGGCAGCTGAGGACAAATCGGTCTTTTCCTTTTTCCCGCACTTATCCTCTGATTCCAGCTTTGACAAGGTAAGCATTTCATTTACCAGCACCATCATATCCCGTCCGGCTGTATCAGTACTGTCTATCCATTGCAGATTCTCATATACGGTTGTTTCAGGGTTTGCTTTCAGAATGCTGTTATTGGCAAGAATAACCGTTATGGGTGTTTTCAGATCATGAGAAATATCAGCAACAAACTGTCTTTCACGGCTGATCGCATCTTCCATGGGCTTTGCGGCAAGATTGGACAGCCTGCGGCTGATAAAAAACATCAGCATCATGGACATGATAAACGCTGCGGAAAGAATCAGCGTTACCCGGAGAATGCCTGATTCAAGATACCATGTATCTGTGATGGCAATCTTATAGTCATTGCTTGTCCGCTCTTTATAATAAATAAGGTGATATTTTTCAAGAATACCGAAATTGTCCTTTCTCTCTGTTATCTCGGAAACAGGCGCATAAAGATCCCCGTTATAGACGATTTCCTCCGATAATACGGAAATCTTATCCGTGCTTTTATCATAAAAAAGTGTTGTTATGTTATCGTCCTTATATCGTTCCGTTTCTCTTTCAGGCTGGGGTCTGTGTTCCTTATTATCCGTTTTGCCGTCAGGCTTTCTGGGCTGTTTTTTGTCATCCCGCGGTGTGTCATTTTTTATTTTTTCAGCCTCGTTCCACGGTTTTACTACCATCTGCATCACATTTTTCAATTCATCGTAATCATCCCGGCTGACCATAATGCCGATAAAGACAAAGGTTACAATTAACACAATCCCGACTGTGATCATATTCAGGGCAATGAAATTCCTGCGGTATCGTTTCAGCATCAGGTCACCTCCAGTCTGTATCCCAATCGCTGCAATTTGCGGACGGTTACCTTTGACCCCAGGTATTTCAGTTTTTTTCTGATAAAAGAAATATATACCTCCACATTATTATCCGTAGCCTCAGATTCGGATCCCCATACGTTTTCGATAATGCTTTCTGTGGTGATCATCATGGTGGGATTATACAGCAGGACTTTGATCACCCCGAATTCCTTATGGCTTAACTGAACGCTTTCATTTCCGCAGGACAGAACAGCGGAATTCAGATCCAGAGAAAGATCCTTGTACTCTATCCGGTTCATAATGATATCGCCCGTTCTTCGCGTCAGAGCGCCGACCCTTGCTAAAAGCTCTTCCGTTTCAAATGGCTTTGTCATATAGTCATCTGCACCGTGATTCAGACCGGTTACCTTATCCGATAATGCTGACAGGGCTGTCAGCATCAGCACAGGGGTGCTCAGGTTTTGTTTTCTGACCGTTTTCAGAACCTCCATGCCGTTTATCTCCGGCAGCATTACATCCAGTATGATCAGATTGTATTTTGCTCCCAAGGCATAATCGACTGCCGAACGTCCGTTGTTGACCGCGTCAACAACATATCCCTGCTGTTCGAGTATTTTTTTGACTGCGTTGGCAAGCGATACTTCATCTTCAACCAGTAATATTCTCATTTGCATCACACCTCGTTTTATTGCTTTCGTATGGCAGCAACCGCTTTTTTATCGCATTATATCACAAGTTCCTTTATTTGTACAGATGATCGGAAAATTAATAAAATGTTCAAATTTATCTGTATTATTTTAAGTTTATTTTAAGAACTGTCTTTTAAAATGTAGCCATACTTGAATGATATACGGTGCTCCGTTGTGATAGTTTGCTGCAGGAAAAAATAAACGGAGCCTGTATGGATTTTAACGGCAGTGTAAACTATAGCCTGGCAAACAGAGCGACTGCAAATTTGAACGAGCTGTGTAAAATTCGTGTGCAGTTAAGTGCATTCCGCGGGTGGGAATTTGTTTAAGCTTTAACCAGAGCGAAGCGTAAGCGTAGCGATTGACGCGTTCAGCCAGCGGCGGCTCGCCGTTGGCAAAAGTGGGCGCACACCTCGCTGCTGCCCGGTGAAAGCAGCGTTATAACCATATAGTCATAAGGAGGAGTTCATCATGCGAAGATTCAAAAAAGCAATGTCTGTTATGCTTGTATCTGCAATGCTGCTCTCTGTACCGGCTGTTTCAGCCGGATATCAGGTTTCGGCTGCATCAGCAGGTACTTATTCATGTACACAAACCGGAAATTCAGGCGCTGTCATCAACTGCTGTGCTGCGGTCAGCTATGCAACCGTCAATGACAGCTCCATTGCCACCGTTTCCTATTCCGGGAAAACCGTTACGGTTACAGGTGTAAGCGGCGCAGCAGGTATTGCGGAGGTAACCATTGGTTACGGCACAAACATATTGAAAATTGAAATTCCTATAGGATATACAACCTTTGCATTCAATGGGGACAGCATCACTGTTTATGAAGGCAAGGATACAAAATATGAAATAACAGGTATCAGCTCCGATGGAACCGAATATACTCCCGAAGCTGCGACAGACGCGGACGGCAATGCGGTATATACCAACACAGACCAGTATTCACTCAGTGTCAACATCAACAAAAAGGGCGGAACCTACGCATTCACAGGTACAGGTAATGATATGAGTATTGCTGTGAAAAAGGAGGCTACGGGGGCGGCTGTATTGCTGCTCAGCGATCTCCAGCTGACATCATCTCTTACCAGCCCTATTACCGTAAAGAAAAATTCCACTTCAACAGCAACCATTACTGCTCTGGAAGGACATACCAATACACTGACGGACAGTGCGTTCAACAATGCCGACACGTATGGCGATACTGCTGACGGCGGTGACGGTACCAATGCCGAATTTGCGGAGTCCGCTGTTATAAAAGGAAAATCCTATTCCAACATAACGTTGAACGGCTCGGGTACGCTGAACCTTGTATGTAATACAAAGAATGCCCTTAAGGTCGGTGATTACGGTGCGCTGACAATAGAGGATCTTTCACTGAATGTAACATCCGTCAAAAACGGTATATCAAGTGATAACACACTTGCCATTCACTCAGGTACACTGAATATCACCGCTGAGGCGGATGCAATCCGTACTGACCCGGATGCAGTGGACGCCGATGCCGGATGTGCAGGAAATATTGATATCACAGGCGGCGATATTACCATCCAGGCAGGAAGTGACGGTATTCAGTCTGCCCAGGATATTAACATTACTGGCGGCAATTTCAATATTACCACCGGCAGCGGCTACAATGACAGCAGCTTCAATTCCGATACAATGAGCTGCAAGGGTATAAAGGCATCCTACAGCGCTGATTCCATAGATACAACAGATACTTCTGAATCCACCAATACCATCACAATTTCAGGCGGTACATTTAACCTGAATACGGCTGACGACGCCTTACATTCTGACGGATATATAGTTGTTACAGGAGGACAGTTCCGGATCAGTACCGGCGACGACGGCGTACACGCTGACACATCCCTGACACTGGGAGCTGAAAACGGCTCCGGTTGCGGAGTTCAGATGACGGTTGCCAACAGCTACGAGGGTCTGGAGGCAGGCAATGTCTACATCTATTCGGGCAGCTATGATGTAACTGCATCCGATGACGGCATCAATGCAGCCGGCGGAAACGGAGGAAGCTCTCAGGGCTTTAACCCCGGCGGCGGTCCTGGAGGTCCGGGCGGTCACGGAGGCGGATTTGGCGGATTCGGAGGTAATACGGGCGGTCAATCGGGAAGTACAGGCAATTATTCCATCAATATTAACGGCGGAAATGTGAAGGTGAATGCTGCCGGTGACGGTATAGATTCTAACGGAAACCTGAATCTGACCGGCGGAAATATTATCTCCTTTGGCGCGGCTGCCGGACAGCCTGATGATCCGTTGGACGCAGACGGCAATATCGTTATTAACGGAGCTTCCGTATTTGCTGCTGGTTCAAGCCAGATGGCTGAAGCGCCTTCTTCTTCAAGCCAGAATTATATTACTTCCAAATCAACGATTCAGAGCGGCAAAACAATCAATGTTATCAATAACGGCAGTACGGTATTCAATACGACAGCTTTAAGAAATGTAAACTATGTGCTGTACTCTTCTCCGGCTATGACCTCATCCAGCGGATGGTCAATTACCGGCGACAGTTCCTCGCTGATCGGTTCGGATGAAATATGGCACAGTCACAGCTTCAACAGCGGAACAGTTACCCGGAAAGCGGACTGTACCACAGATGGTTTGAAAACCTATACCTGTTCTGACTGCGGTACAGAAATGTATGAAGCAATTGCTGCAACCGGTCACACACCCGCTGCTGCAGTTACCGAAACAGGAAGTGACGGA
The DNA here is from genome assembly GCA_902783855.1 of uncultured Ruminococcus sp. Taxonomy (GTDB): domain Bacteria; phylum Bacillota; class Clostridia; order Oscillospirales; family Acutalibacteraceae; genus UBA1213. The sequence goes on along the minus strand of CACZSU010000028.1, from coordinate 28,742 downwards.
TGCAGCTATAGTGTCGTATACTGCAGCACCTGCGGAGAAGTGCTGAACCGTACAAAGCTGGCGGATGCACTCGTCAACCAATCTTCTGTTAACAAGACAACTGCACCAGTGGGCGCCAAAATAGTCATTACAGGTGCTGCATCAGGCGGAACTGCCCCGTATACCTATGCTTACTATTATAAGAGAAGCACCAACACAAAATGGAATGTACTGGGAACGGAATTCGGCACATCTGCAAGCGCAAACTTCAAACCTACGGCAGCTGCTGTATTTGATGTCAAGGCTGTTGTAAAGGATAGCAGCGGTCTGACCTCGGAAAAAACATTTACGGTGAATATTACGGATGCAAGTGCCCTGCAGAACGGTTCTGTCATCAACAGCGATATCGTACAGATAGGCGATAAGGTCAGGATTGCAGCATCTGCAAGCGGCGGCAGCGGTTCCTACACCTATGCCTATTACTTCAAAAGAAGTACGAACAGTACATGGAAGGTGCTGGGAACAGAATTCGGCACGGATTCCAGCGTAACATTTACACCGACAGCCGCAGCATCTTATGATATCAAGGTGATTGTCAAAGACAGCAGCGGTGCAACCGCTGAGAAAACCTTTACCGTTACTTCCGTAACAGAGCTGGCACTGACAAACGCATCCACCGTTAATAAAACATCAGTGGCAATAGGAAGTGCTGTAAAATTGACAGGCAAAGCAGTCGGCGGGACATCGCCCTATACCTATGCTTTCTACTTCAAGAGAAGCACCAACACAAAATGGAATGTTCTCGGAACAGAATTTGGTACGACAGCTTCTGCAAAGCTGAAACCGACTGCGGCGGCAAGCTATGATATCAAGATTATTGTCAAGGACAGCAGCGGTACAACAGCAACAAAAACATTTACGGTAACATCCTATTGACCCGGTCTGGTATATGAAGCATATTGAGTAGTGATGAATGATACTGCTTATAAATCACGAATGCTCCCACTCCTGATATAACGCACAGAGATCAGCTGTTATCTGACGGCTGATCTTTGTGCGTTATTATATTTCTGAGGTACTGCATGAAACCCTTCTTAATTGTATGCGCAGCGACTGAAGCGTTCAGGGTGCAGCGTCACGCTGCCGGAAAAATTGGAGATTTGCTTGCGTATAGGTAGGGGATTGTGGTATAATGAGAGATATATAGACAAATTTATAGTTGCTGACGAAGAAAAACCGTATATTCCGACCAGATTACGGGATGATGCGGTCACCGTTATGAAATGGTGAGTTATGAAAAGAAAGGATGTTGCGAATGAAATTTGTTTCATGGAATGTCAACGGTCTGCGGGCTTGTATGCAAAAGGGCTTTCTTGATGTGGTGGCAGAGCTGAAACCGGATTTCATGTGCCTGCAGGAAACCAAAATGCAGGAGGGTCAGGCAGAGGTACCTCTGGACGGTTACCATAAATACTTTAACAGCGCCGAAAAAAAGGGCTACTCCGGAACAGCGGTCTTTACAACCCATACACCCGATCAGGTGACTCTGAATGGAATGAATATCGAGGAGCACAGTCATGAGGGTCGTATGATTACGCTGGACATGGGAAGCTTTTATCTGGTGAATGTCTATACTCCCAATGCCAAGGACGGTCTTCTGCGGATTGACTACCGGATGCAGTGGGAAACGGATCTGAGAGCCTACCTGATGCAGCTGGACAGGGAAAAGCCGGTAATCTATTGCGGCGATCTGAATGTGGCGCATAATGAAATAGACCTTAAAAACCCGAAAACGAACCGGGGCAATGCAGGCTTCTCTGATCAGGAAAGAGAAAAAATCGGAGAGCTGCTGGAAAGCGGCTTTACCGACAGCTTCCGGTATCTGCATCCGGATGCAGAGGGACGGTATAGCTGGTGGTCCTACCGGTTCAATGCCAGAAAGAATAATGCGGGATGGCGTATTGACTATTTTATTGTTTCCGATCGGATTGCGGATAAAATTACCAATGCGGATATCCTGTCCGATATCTACGGCAGCGACCATTGCCCGGTGCTGCTGGAAATAGAAATTTAGCGGCTGACCGGGTCGGGGCAGCGCACCAATTGTGGTAAAAATGACAAGAAAGTGAGGACGCAGTATGATTAAGGTCAAAAATCTGACGAAATATTATGTCAGGAATAAAGCGCTTGACAATGTCAGCTTTTCGCTGAATGAAGGCGAAATACTGGGGTTTCTGGGGCCGAACGGCGCCGGAAAATCAACTACGATGAACATTATAACAGGCTACCTGTCGGGCGATGGGGGGTCAGTGGAAATTGACGGTGTGGATATTCTGGAAAATCCGATGCAGGCAAAAAAGAAAATTGGTTATCTGCCGGAAATCCCTCCGCTTTACAATGATATGACGGTACGGGAATATCTGGAATTTATGTTCCGGTTGAAAAAAGTCAGAAAGCCCATGAAGGAACATATTAACTCCATTTGTGAAAAAGTAAAGATCAGCGATGTGCGGGAACGGGTCATTAAACACCTGTCCAAAGGTTACCGGCAGCGTGTAGGTCTGGCACAGGCTTTGCTGGGGGATCCCCCGGTGCTGGTACTGGACGAACCGACCGTTGGTCTTGACCCGCAGCAGATCATTGAAATCAGGCGGCTTATCCGTGACCTGGGTAAACAGCATACCATTATCCTGTCCTCTCATCTGCTTTCAGAGGTACAGGCGGTCTGCGATAAGATTGTCATCATCAATAACGGCAAAATTGTGGCGGACGAACTGACCGCTTCTCTCACAGGAACCGGCGCTTCCACCGAAAAGCTGCGCCTTACCATAGAGGGAAGACGGCAGCAGGTACACTCCATGCTGCAAAAAATTGACGGTGTGACGGCTGTGACCGATCTCGGCGAGGCAGAAAAGGGCTGCTACGAATTTACCGTGGACAGCCGCCGTGATGTCAGAAGACTGATTTTCCGTGCATTTGCTAAAACAGATTTTACCATCCTGCAGATGAGCCCCGTGGAATTCTCGCTGGAGGATACATACCTGGGCATTATCACAGGCAAAAACGATACAAAGGAGGCACCTTCGGATGTCAGCAATTTATAAAAGAGATTTCCGCTCCTATTTCAATTCACCGATTGGCTATGCGGTGCTGGCAGCGTTTATGTTTTTCAGCGGAATCTTTTTCTATGTACAGTGCCTGTATATGGGCAGCGCTGCCATGAGCTCGGTATTTCAGAGTATGTTCTTTATCGTACTGTTTGTGATCCCCCTGATTACCATGAAAAGCTTTGCCGATGACAGAAGAAACAAAACCGACCAGGCTCTGCTGACCGCTCCTGTCAGCATTCCCGCTATTGTTGCAGCAAAATTTCTGGCTGCCTTATCGGTTTTTGCACTCTGCCTTTGCTCCTTCCTTATTGAAGGGCTGGTGCTGTCCTTTATGGCAAAGCCCGACTGGAGTGTGATTATCGGCAATATCTTTGGAATGCTGATTATGGGATCATCCTTTGTGGCTATGGGTATCTTTGTGTCATCCCTGACAGAAAGCTCCATTGTGGCAGCTATCGTTTCCTTTGTCATCAATGTACTGCTCAGCCTTCTGGATACGATCGGCTATACCGTACACTGGGACTGGCTGACAAGCATCATCAATGCGTTGTCGTTCCAGGGCAAATATAATGACTTCTCTCTGGGAATGATTTCACTTGGCAATGTTGTATTTTTCCTCTCCGTTACGTGCCTGTTCCTGTTCCTGACAGACAGGGTAGTGGAGAGAAGAAGATGGGCGTAAGGAGGGTTGAACTATGTCTGAAAAAGAACAGATGATTCAGGAAGCATCTGCAGCCGCTTCCTCAGAACAGGCTGCTCCGTCCCCCGGAAAGCCCGCCGCACCAAAGAAACAGGCAGGCTCTGCCAAGCGCAGGCATCGTATCAGCTCCATTGTACTGACGGCGCTGGTGCTGGTAGGTGTGATCGTACTGAATGTCATTGCATCCACCCTGACAGACCGTTTTTCTGCCCTGACGGCGGATATCACCGGCAGCGGTATCTTCAATCTGACGGAATCCACCCGCAAGGTGATCGGCGGCGTGAAGAAAAAGGTCAGCATTACCTTCCTGGCACAGCGCAAGACCTATGAAGCTCTGGATACCTACTATAAACAGACAACCAAGCTGGTGGATCAGATGGTACAGGATTCAAACGGCTTTATCAGCGCAGAATACGTGGATATTGTTTCCAACCCGAATTTTGTGAATGACTATCCGGATGATAACCTGTCCACCAGTGACGTGATCATCCGCTGCGGCAAAAAATACAATGTTCTGCATAAGGAGGATCTGTTTAATTTTGATCTGATGAATAATCAGTATCAGTATATCACTTCCTCCAAGGCGGAGTCTGCAATTGATACTGCTATCGTCAAAGTAACCAGCGACAGAACGGATGAGATCGTTCTGCTGACAGATCAGTCCACGGACAGCTACAGCTATCTGACCAAGGTACTGACCGCCAATAACTATGATGTGAAGGCAATGGAAATTGAAAAGGCGGATATCCCTGACGGAATCAATACCGTTATCGTGTTTGCGCCTACCAAGGACTATTCCACGAATGCAATTAAAAAGCTGAATGACTTCCTGTATAATAACGGAGATTATACCAAGAGTGTGATCTATATATCCTACCGCAATAAGGCAAATCTGCCTAATATTGATGAATTTCTGGCTAAGTACGGTATGGCAATCAGCAACGGTCTTGCCTTTGATATGGACAGCAGCCGCCAGATGAGCGGCGCCAGCGCCTACAGTGCCTACCGTTATATTGCTGCATCCTTTGCGTCCAAGCTGTATACCGATAATATCACCGCAAGCAGTCAGACGGTTCTCTCCGATTATGCAAGAGGTGTGGCAGCTGTCAATGAGGACATTACCCAGCCGCTGATTTCCTATTCGGCAAATTCGGGTATCTGTCCCTTTGATGCGACAGACGACTGGAACCCGCAGGATTATATTATCGGCAATGTGTGCATTATGATGCAGGGTCTGACAGGCAATGACAAGGCGCAGTCCAGAGTGATCGTTTCCGGTTCGACTGAAATGTGGTCGCAGACGATTATGGAATCACAGTTTGTCAACCAGGAATACTGGCTGAATATTGTGGATACCCTGAACCACAGAGAGGATAATTCCATCCATCTGGAGGATAAGGTGATTACAGATTATTCATTACAGGGTATCAGCAGACAGACCGCCGTAGTAGTGGGCATCATCATGTTTGCTGTCATCCCCGTGCTGATTATCGGGGCAGGTGTGATGGTACATATCGTCAGACGCAGAAAGTGACGGTGACCTTCATGAAGAAAAATATCATTATCATTAGCATTACAGCCGTGGTCGTAGCGGCACTGGTGGGGGTCATGTTTTTTGTCATGAATCTGCCTGAAAATGAAGAAAGCGGTATTTCGTCCGATACACTGGACATTCTGCTGTATGATAAGACAAGCGTCAAGCCGGAGGAAATTACTGTTGAAAACAGCGGCGGTACCTATACGCTGCTGGGGTTTGACTATACCAAGGAATTGGAGGAGCTTTCACAGGAAGCGGTGGATGCATCTTCAACGGAAAGCGGTGAAAGCTCTGCTGCCAACATCAGACAGGATGATGTATCTGTCGTACAGATCAATATGCATTATACGATGCAGGGACTGGAAACCATGGAGCTGAGCAAGGACGCCACCGATGCGCTGGCATACCAGTGTTCCTATGTAACGGCATTGCAGCTGGTGGATAAGACCGGCACACGCTACAAGGAATTCGGTCTGGATAAGCCGTCTGCAAAGGTAAAGGTCATTTTCAGTGACGGCAGCCAGGAAACACTCATGCTGGGCAATGCAGCGCCGAATGACATGGGCATCTACTTCCGCCGGGACAAAAATCCCAATGTCTATCTGGTCAGCTCAGAAAATGTCACTGCCTTCCAGATAGAAAAGCTCCAGATGCTGGACAAGACCATTACCAAGAAATTTAATTATGATACGGATGAAGATGTAGAAATCACGTCCATCAGCATCAGCGGTACTGGCTATGAAAAGCCGCTGCAAATCGACAAGAATCCGGACATTTCCCTTGCCAGCACCTATAAGATACGCTCACCGTATCTGGCAGCCTGCGGCAAGGACGCTGCACAGAGCTTCGGCAGAACCATGTATGGTATTGACGGTACAGAGGTGGCGGCTGCTGCCGTGACAGATGAGGATAAAAAGAAATTCGGTCTGGATAATCCGTTTATGCGCATACAGGTAGAAGCATCCGATGAAACAAAGATCGGTCTTCTGGTTTCCAAAGCTGAAAAGGACGGCAGCTGCTATATTATGGCAGATGACGGCGATCTGATCTGTAAAATGACAAAAAGCGATGTGGAAGGCTGGTACGGCGTCAAGGTGGACAAATTCATTACCGTTCGCTTTGTATATCCGAACATTGACTGGATGGATAAAGCAGTCATTACCGCACAGGGTCAATCTACACAGTATGATATCACCCATAATCGTCAGGAAAATGATCTGATGGAAGAATTTACGATTACGACCATTTTAGCAGGTACCCGTCCGGTAGAGTATTCTGATTTCAATACGTTTATCAACAATCTGGGCGGTCTGTCAAGAACAGGCATTGATATCAAGAGTGCAGACGGATTTGAGGAGGTATTCAAGGCAGAATTGTCCTACAGCGGAACAGAAGGCGAAAAGGTGACAGATGTACTTTCTCTGAGAAAGGGCAGTGACGGTTCCTATATCGTTGTACTGAACGACAGGGTAGAGGGTTATACGGAACGTGAATATGCCGAAAAGCTGATCGCACAGGCAAATAATATCACGAAAAAGGGTATGATCGAAAGCCTGCTGGCAGCGGATGAGGACGACGAAAATGCAGAGGATTCACAGACAAGCGAACCTTCTGCAAAAACGTCAGAGCCGTCACAGACAAGCGGAGATTCTGTGAAATCTGAAGAGCCGTCAGGGGCAAGCAACGCTTCTGCAGAAACGGCAGTCAGTGAATGACAAATACAGCGAAATAATAAACGAAAGCGGGATGCTTGCTGAATCGGCGACATCCCGTGAATTTTAATGGTTTCACTTCTTGCAGCACAACAAAAAAGAACAGAATGCGCTCCACACATTCTGTTCCGTTATATTCATATATTTACAAGACGGTTCTGCCGGCTCCGGCTTATGCCCTGACGATATTACGCCAGTCAAGGTCGCCTCTTTCAAGACCATGGATGAGCACCTCACCGGTTGCAATATTGGTAGCAACGGGGATATTGTGCATATCACAAAGCCTGAGAAGATTCATGTCGTTGGGCTCATGGGGCTTCGGGTCAAGCGGGTCACGCAGGAAAATCAGCATATCAATTTCATTGAATGCAATTCTTGCAGCAATCTGCTGGTCGCCGCCCTGACTGCCTCCAAGGAATCTCTGTATCTCCAGACCGGTTGCTTCTGCAACCATTTTGCCGGTTGTACCGGTTGCACAAAGATTGTGTCTGCTCAGGATACCGCAATAAGCAATGCAGAATTGTACCATAAGCTCTTTTTTGGCATCATGGGCTATCAACGCTATGTTCATGTTATCTCCTCCGTTTTCGTATAATAAATGTTAAATAATAAAAAACCAATTCATGCGGCATTTTTCCGCGCCGCAGCAGCAAGGGGTTATATGGGTATCATTGCCGCCCCCTGTAAGTGGAGCGGCAGATGTTCGTTCTCACAAATTGTATCATTAAAGCTCAAGCGGAACCTCTGTTCCGTCCAGTCTGGCAGCAATCCGGTCAAGTGCATACACAGCCTTATACCGACCTTCTATCGGCAAACCCTTCTGTGCTCGACCCACTGCAGCGGAATCCTCCGGAACAATGCCCAGCAGCCTTGCGCCTGCCTTATCAATAACTGCATCCAGGTCTTCAAAAGCAGCGAGCTTTCTGAAATTCCGTTCATTAAACCGGTTGATCACAAGCCGTATCTCCTGTATCCGCAGATCGGCAAGCATACGGCGCACCTTATCACAGCCCCTGACAGTCAATGGTTCCGTATTCGCAACCAGAACCGCCCGGTCAGCAGGAGCTGCTGCTGCTTCTGTACCGATACCGATGCCCGCAGGACAGTCAATCAGGATATGGTCGTAGTATTTTTTAAGAACCGCAGCCAGCTGCTTCATAATATATGGGCTGATCTCATTGCGGACATCTGACGGAGCGGGCAGGACAAATAATTCAGGAACTGTCTTGCAGGGATATATTGCACTTGCAGGGGGGCAGTTTCCGCTGACAATATCAGCAATATCAAAAACCAATTCTCCGCTGACGCCAAGCATAAGGTCAATTCCACGCATTCCGGCGTCACAATCTATAATCAAAACCCGGTTGCCGCGCCGCACAAGGGCTGCGCCCAAACCTGCTGTAACGGTAGATTTACCCGTACCGCCTTTTCCTGATGTAATAACTGTCACTTTTCCCATTTTCAGATACCTCTTTATAAAAATAGCACATATTCAAAATAAAGTCAATAGCAAATACATAATTTTTATACAATGAAAATAAATAATTTATGAAAAACGACAATAAACCGCTTGCTCGTTTTTTGATAAACTGTCCATGCAGGCTATAATCAGATTACGGCACCGGGAACTGATACAAAACAAGCCCGCAGGTGTAAAGAAATACACGCCTTAACCAAAGCGCAGCGACTGACGCGTTCAGGGGGCGGCGGCTCGGCGCCTTGGCGTAAAAAAGTGATTGAATCTGGAAACAGGATGTAGTATAATATAGTCAGGAGGACGTGCGTATGGGTGAAAAGGATATGGCTGCTAAAACATTAGAAGGATATAACGATGTGTTTGCTGATATGGTGAATGTGTTTCTGTTTGACGGCGAACAGGTGGTCCGTGAGGAAGAACTGATGCCGGCTGATACGCTTTCACAGTATAAGGCAGACAATGAAATACATGAGCAGGAAAGAGACGTCAGTAAAATCTGGCGTCATATCGGTATTAACATAGCACTCATTGGCTTTGAAAACCAGTCGTATCCGGACAGGTTTATGCCCTTACGGGTACTGAGCTATGACGGCGCAGCATACCGCCAGCAGCTGAACCGTAGTAAAGAATCTGATAATACAGGTACAAAAAATTGCTGTCCTGTGATTACGCTCGTGCTGTACTTTGGTTCAAAAAAATGGAGCTATGGAATGTCGGTATATGATTGTGTTGATATACCGGAGGGTTTAAAACCTTTTGTCAATGATTACAAGATGAATTTTTATGCTATGCAGGATATGAAGTCGGAACAGATACAGAAATTTCAGTCTGATTTCAGAATTATTGCAGAATTTTTTGGTCAGACAAGTCAGAATGAGCAGACAGTACCTGCTTTTTCAGATCAGGTACTGGATCATCCGCAGGAAACGCTGAATATGATTCAAGTTTTCTCAGGAGACAGGCGATATCTTGATGCATACAATGCAATGTTAGGAGAAAACACAGAAGGGGGAGTAACTATGTCAAATATTTACAGCAAAACACTGGATCAGATAGCAGAGCAGGAAATAGAAAAAGGCAGAGCAGAAGGCAGAGCAGAGGGCAGAGCAGAGGGCAGAGCAGAGGGCAGAGCAGAAGGCAGAATAGAAGGTATTGCAAAAGGTGTGGAAAAGGGCAAGGCAGAGATGATACGGACGTTGATGTCATTAGGAAGATCCGTGAAGGAGATTGCAGAGTTTTTCAAAACAGATGAAGCCGAAATCAATGGGATTCTTTCTGTGACATAATGATGATAATAAACCCCTGTTGTTGTGTACTGCAACGGCAGGGGGTTGTTGATACATCCGGAATCGACAGTGAAAATCCGCAGAGCAGTATCGGAAGCAAGTTGTTTATTGTGAGGGTGCAGGTTGGTTGGCAGCGGCAATGGTTACTTTCTGGTTATTGCTGAAGTAGAGGAATTCACCGCTCAGGATGTCCAGCGCCGCCTGATGCGGGTCAGCTATGGTGTCGTCAAACTCAATTGTTAAGCGCTCGTGGATGTTCGTAATGTAGGGAGGAATGTTCTCGTTTGTATTGTCATATTCGGAATAGTAAGTGCTCATGTTGTCTTCATAAGTTACGGTGGCGTTTTGATTAGTGATAAACTGGATTTTGTCTTTCGGATCGTGTGAGAATTCGTGTCCCACCGGCAGCAGGATCAGTTGGATATCAGCGGTAACAGTATTGTCCTGTACCTGTGTTATGGTTGTGCCGGAGAATTGGACATAATAGTGATCTTGTATATTGTCATCGTCTATGAATACTGCGATGTCATGCTGCTGAACGGTGCTGTTGAATGCATTGGCATTGACGGTCAGGTCGCCGGGAATGTCGTCAATGTCAACCAGGTGCAGCGGCAATACATAGGATGAATCTGCTATGCCTCTGCGGGTCATGTCAATTTTAAATTCATTGGGCTGATAATTGCCCGGAGCGAATATCTGAATCAGATAGGTTCTTTCGTCAATTTCAAATATGGAATGGGTGAAATAACGTTTGCCGTCCTGCATATTCGCACGGTTGTCCGCAAAGGTCACGTCCAGATCGGACAGATTAATCATATCTGAAGTAGAATTAGTTACGATCAGTTGTAAAAATGTCACAGGATCGCTGCTGTTGACAAAGCCCTCCGGATTCAGACCCAGGGTTTCAAAATCATACTGCATATCATTGATCAGGTCAACGTATAGTGCTTCCGAAGTCCGGTATCCTTCTGCGGGCAGGATATCCGTGCCGCTGGTGGAATAATAGTCGGAATAAATGAGCTTCGGTTGGGCGATCATATCCGCATCGGCACGATGCTGAAAAACAAAATACAGAATTTCTGCTGCTATACCCATCAGAATAACGGCAAAGATGGTTACAACTGCAATTTTGCCTTTTGACGTCTGCAGCAACCGGCGGACAGAATCTGCTGAAAACCGTTTTTTCTTTTCGACAGGCGGAGAAACGACAGCCGCCGCTTCAAACAATTCAGCAGGTAAAATCCCTGTCCGTCCATCCGCAGCGGCCGGAAATGCCGTGCTTACCTTCCGCAGGGCACCTGCCAGCATACTGTCTGCGGTTTCGGCAGAAATGCGGTACCATGCCGCACATTCAGCGGTGGTCACACCGGCATACAGCACGGCAATCAATAAGCGGAATTCGGATGTTTCTGTACAATAATAGATTTTTTGCATGGCATCTGCCAGTGCATCATAATCCTTCAGCCTGTCTGCCGGAAACTGGATGCGGTAATGCGTCAGGTCAGAAATGATCTCCATGGGCTGTCCGCTGTCAGGTATGATGGGGTGGTATTGCTCCAGACATATTCCGGCGGCGATCCGCCGGATATGCTGCCGTGTGAGGCTGGAATCAGGCAATGCGGCAGCCTTTTTATTTGTGTTTTCGACAGCAATCTCTGCGGCAATGGTATTGTCACAAAGTGCTCTGCATATAAACCGGATATCTGTCTGCGCTTGTTTTATTGCCTTCGGCAGATTGGCGTGTCCGGCAGATGAGTGGTTGGCGTTCATGGGAAACCTCCTTGTGAGGATGTTCAGGATATATCTTTCTATATTATACCACATTGCAAGCCTGGAAGGGTTAGTTTTTTGTTTTGTTAACAAATGGGTCACAATTATTTTACAAAGATTCGTTTAATCACGGCGGAAAATATGCGATAATGAAGTATCAGGTTATTTTTGCTGAAAAAATCATTATACAAATTGTATATTTGTAAGAGTTGCACAACAAATAGTAATATGCTTCTGTTTTGTGACAGCTTTGATTGTGATAAATTACCGGAATGAAATTTTGGAGTAATTTTTACTGAAAAGTATAAACAAATGCTACAAAATCACAAATTAGATATTGAAAAAAATAGGTTGATTTGTTATAATTTAAACATATGAGTGTTTATGTGATTTGTCCGTAAAAGGGGAAATGGGAAAGAAGTCACGATGCTTTTTGTGCAGGACGGTCTGTATAAATGGCTGATGCACGCAGATGAAAGTCAGGAGGGTACGGTTATGGAATCTTGTTCTCAGTTGTATACGAGAAAAATAGTAGATTCAATTATTCATGGCCTGGAACAGCGCCATAGCAGCATTCTTTTCGTTAAACATTATAACACGCTGAGTGTGTCTGTGGATGCCATACAGGAGGCCGTGGCAAAAAGCAGCAGTGAAATTGAATTGCTGTATCATGAATTCAGCGCTAATAAAATGCAGGAGGCATATGAACCGTTCCTGGGCTGGATCAAGCAATTGTATTACAAATATTACGTGAATGTTCCGCTGGATACGTTTCTGGAAGAAGCGGATGTGTACTATCTGAGCCGTTCAACCATTAAATCCTATATTACAACGGGAGAATGTGACAGAACCGAGGAGATCATTGTCGGCGAGGTGGAATATGAAAAGAAGATGTTTGCCAATTCTCTGGTGAACATTCTGTCATATATTTCCAGACAGCATACGTTGTTTCTGGTGCTGAACCGCCTGCATCTGGCAGAGAACAGTACACTGAATTTTCTTTACCGCTTTATCTCCAAAAGCTATACCAATATTTCGCTGCTTGCCAATTATAATGAAGCCTATGTAGCGCCTGCCTATACGCTGGAAATCTGGTCAGAGCTGGTGCATGAGATTGAAGATCTGAACTATATGCTGGACTGGAATATCCAGGATCCGCAGGCAGATGTCAATATTATTGAGAGCTTTGAGCCGATTCTGCCGGATCTGAATGAATATCTGGTGAAGATCAATAATATGATCTGGTCGCTGGCAACCAAGCAGGCAATGTATTATCTGGAAATTGTCTATAACCGTCTGATCGGTGACAAGGTGAATCTGAATACAAAGACGCTGGTTCGATTCTATATTCTGTATGCGACAGCGGCTACATATGATAAGAATTTCACAACGGCACTGATTATGTGCGACAGGCTCAAGAATGTCAATAACAAGCACCCGAATATCAAATATACCTTCAAGTACCATTCCCTGCTGACAATATGCGAAATCTACAGCGGACAGTCGGCGCTTGCAAGGAAAAACTGCGATAAGTGTATGAAGATCGCTAAAAAGACCGGTTCGGAGCGCTATCAGGTTTATTCCCAGATGCTGGATTATATGTGCCGCCTGGATGGCTGGACGCAGTATATGTGGTACCGCATTGATGAAAGTGAAAGCATCAAGGAATTCAAGGAGAAGGCTATCAAATACCAGATGTATAACCACCTGGCACATATTATGTTCTACGGCTGCGGCAACCGTAAGGAGTATTTCTCAGGTGATATCGAAACCTGCGAAAATAATGAAAGCTTTGCCGAAGCAATGGGCATTGCCAAAAAGCTGAAAAATGAACGCCTGATTATCGCCGCATGGAAGAAGAATGTCTTTCTGGCACAGGGCTATGGTTATTTTACATTTGTAGATTATTATTATAAGAAGTGTCTGGAAATTATTGAAGGACAGAACGATAAAAATGAAGAAGCGCAGATCTATAACGGTCTTGGCTTTAACCGTATTGTCAGCGAACAGTTTGCAATGGCGAACGATTATTTCAATCAGGCGCTGGATCTGTTCTTTAAGCTGAAATCGCCGTATGATGTTGCTGAAACATTGTATAACATGGCAACCAATGCGATTCTGTCAGGCAATTATGAAATCGCCTACCATTATCTGCTGCACGTGCTCAAGCTGCTGGATTCCAAGAAAATGCACCATATGCGTATCTGTAATATATCCAAGGTGTATGGTATGATTGTTTATTGCAGCTATCGCATGGGTATCGAGTATAATGCCCATTTCTATCTGAATAAGATGGAGCGGGTGCTGTACCACCTGCTGCACTGCGAGGGTGAACCCAGCTACTTCCTGTGGGATGACGATATGTTCTTCTATTATTTTGTCAGCGCCCTGCTGGAAAAATCAGAAAGCCTGGAGCAGGCACAGAAATATATGGATAAGGCAAAGTATCATATGATGCGTACAGTGGGACTGCATTTCTTTGTATATGCGATGTTTGCAGAGGAACAGTACGACCTGTTTATGGCGCTGGGGCGTCCCGAGGATGCGGATGCGATTCTGGAGGAGGCTATTGAGTTCTGTAATAAGAACGGATATAAGCATAAGGAGGAGCGGCTGTTTGCCAAGCTGCACCACCAGCCGCTGATTGAAAAGCATATTCCGCTGCCGCTGAAGCATCTCAATAAATACCAGATAGAGGAGCTGGCGCAGCTGGCTGAAATGCAGATGCTGCTGGCGGATAAGACAAAGGGTATCAACTTCCTGGTAGCATGGCAGGAAATGCTGAATAAATCCAATTCCACTTGTGAAACGATCATTGAGGATTCCATGATTACGATGCAGAATAACTATAATGTTGACTATATTCTGTATGTGGATGTGATCAATGGTATGCCCATTGTCCGCTACAACAGCGGCGATCTGCATTTCTCCAGTGATATGCTGACAGAGCTGACAACTTATCTGACCAGACATAAAAAGGAATTTGTTGCTTCTCGTTTTGAGAGAGAGTTTTATGAATACACACCGATCCTGAATATGTTCGGTGTCAATAATATTGTGTCGTTTGTCTGTGTGCCTGTGTATATGGGCAACGACCTGACGGGCTTTATGCTGTCGTGCATTGAAATGCATGAGAACATGACCGGCAATATCAATTTCTTTGACCGCAACGATCTGACGATCTTCAAATTTGCCCTGCGCCAGATGAACGATACGATCTATCGTCTGAAAGCAAGGGACGAAATCAACGAAATGAACCACAAGCTCCAGCAAAGTGCGGTAACCGACCTGCTGACGGGTCTGCTCAACCGCCAGGGCTTCGCAAAGAAGATAGACGATTATACCAAGCTGGTCGCTTCCGGCAAACGGGATAATATTGAAGCAACGGTTATTTATCTTGATCTGGATAATTTCAAATTCTGCAACGATACCTATGGACACGATGTTGGCGACGAAATCCTGATTGCCTTTTCACGTCTGTTTGAACGGGTGGTCGGCGCACGGGGTTATACCGTCCGTTACGGCGGTGATGAATTCCTGATCGTCCTTCCTGGCGGAACCGAACAGGACGGCGAAAAAATTGCCAAGGCTATCTACAAAGGAATCGAACAGTGCGGCTATTTTATCCCCGAAATAGAAGCTACTATTCATGCCAAGGCAAACGTTCCCGAAAGCCACCGTGTTTCCTGCTCTATCGGAATCGCCGGCATGGAGGTGTACGACCACAACCACATGAACGTGGCACTCAAACACGCCGATACCATGCTCTACACCATCAAGAAAAGCGGTAAGTCCAACTACTCCATCTGGACGGAAGAAAAAGAACGTGCTTTCCGCCAGACCTATCACGACGCTGATTAATTCCTGCCGGGACGCCGTCCCTGGATCCTGCCGGGATGCTGTCCCGGACCCTGCCAAAGGCTCTGCCTTTGGAATCCGCCAGGGACGCCGTCCCTGGACCCTGCAAGGGAGCTAAGCTCCCTTGACCCGCAATGCATTTGCAAGAGGACTTTTGTGGTTCTTTGACGTTTTCGTGCAGGAAAATGTATGGGCGAAAATAATCAATATGTCCGCTGTTATTAGTGCAGCGGACATCGTTTTTAAAAGCGAATCTCGCAGAATACGTTTTTTTTAGGAAGGGATCTGGGAGAAAGTGTAAAATTATTGTTAGCTAATAGAGTAACTGCTAACCAGAATATGTTCAGGCTATACAGAGCGGAACGTAGTGCAGCGACTATCGCGAATTGGGAGCGCCAAAGTGTAAAATAATAGTTGGCAAACAGAGTGACTGTCAACCAAAGTAAGCTGCGTAAAAGCAGTGTGCTGTTAAATGCATTCTGCGGGTGTGAATATGTTCAGGCTATACCAGAGCGGAACGTAGTGTAGCGACTGCCGCGTTCAGGGAGCGGCGGCTCGCCGCCGGCTCGGCGCTAAAGGCTTGACATTTTGAACAAAAAGCGGTATTTTATTATAGTAAAGTATTTTTTAAACGAGGGGAAATCAAAATGCTGACTTTAGACAAAATCTATCATGCTTCTTATGTATTAAAAGAGGTGATTCGTCCAACGGATATGATTAAGGCAACCAACCTGTCAGACGAATGTGAACTGTATCTGAAAACAGAAAACCTTCAGATTACCGGTGCTTTTAAGGCGAGGGGAGCGTACTATAAAATTTCGCAGCTGACACCGGAGGAAAGAGAAAAGGGTGTTATCGCCTGCAGCGCTGGTAACCATGCACAGGGTGTTGCACTGGCTGCACAAAGATATGGCATCAAATCTGTTATCTGTATGCCGAATTCTGCGCCGATCTCTAAAGTAGAGGCAACCAAAAGCTATGGTGCTGAGGCTGTTCTGGTGGAGGGAACCTATGATGATGCCCACGACAAGGCAGTTGAGCTGCAAAAGGAAACAGGCGCTACCTTTATCCATCCGTTTGATGATGAAATGGTTATCGCCGGTCAGGGTACCATTGGTCTGGAAATTCTGAACCAGCTGCCTGATGTGGATGCGGTTATCGTTCCTATCGGCGGCGGCGGTCTGATCAGCGGTGTTGCTTTTGCCATCAAGTCCCTCAATCCGAATGTCAAAGTATACGGCGTTCAGAGTGCGGGCGCACCGTCTATGTATCTTTCAATGGCACACAATGCCATCGAAACACTGCCGGGGGTCAATACCTTTGCCGATGGTATTGCCGTCAAGACGCCGGGTGATCTGACATTTGATATCTGCGGAAAATATGTGGATGAAATTATTACTGTCACAGATGATGAAACCGCTACGGCTATCCTTTCCCTGATCGAAAAGCAGAAGCTGATTTCAGAGGGTGCCGGTGCTGTTTCTGTTGCGGCTGCATTGTTCGATAAACTGCCGATCAAGGGCAAAAAGGTATGCTGTCTTGTTTCAGGCGGTAATATTGATGTGACAATCCTTTCCCGTGTGATTGACAGAGGTCTGCAAAAAACAGGCAGGTTGGCTGAGTTTACCGTTGCGCTGACGGATAAACCGGGTGAAATGACGGCAGTGTCAAAGATTATTTCCAAGCTGGGCGCTAATGTAGTATCTGTCAGCCATGACAGAGCAGATCTGAATACCGATATCAATTCCTGCTATCTCCGTTTGTCCCTCGAAACCAGAAACCATGAGCATATCCAGAAAATCAAGGACGAACTCACCAGACACGGTTATCGTATTGTACAGTAACATTTCAGCTGCAGCGGTCAGCAGCTGAATCCTGAACAGACAAGGGGGCGCAGGCTGTTTGACAAAACGACAATTTTCCGGCAGAAAAAACGTATTGCTGATGCTGATCGTGCTGATTATTTCAGCGGCGGTGGTCAGCGGTGCTGTGCTGTGGCGGCAGCACTCAGATGACGATAAACGGCGGGCAGCAGCTATCCCGCAGGATATCCCCTATCTGATATGGGACAGGCAGAACGAAGCGTATTCCATGCAGATGCTGGAATATTATCTGTCTGAACGCACACCCCAGGTGGCAATCAGAAATAATCCCGAGTTTGAGTGGAGGGATCTGTGCGCCTATCATTTCTGGGTCAGGAGCTTTTCTGTGACTACCTATGAGAATACAAACTATAAAGTATACCATTTTGTATATACCAACGATGCCGGAAATATGGAGTCAATGACCAAGGAGCTGGAAACAGAAGCGGAGGATATAATCCGCACTGTCCGCAGTATGCAATACGGCGACCCCTGGGATGAGATGCTTGCAGTCCATGATGAATTGATCCGCAGGACACAATTTGTCCGCAGTGATGACGGTGGCGAACATATCCGCGATCTGTATGGCGCTCTGGTGGAGCATAAGGCTGTCTGTCAGGGCTATGCCTATGCCTTTACGTATCTGCTTGATAAGCTGGGCTACCACAGCAGTGATATCTATTCTAAAGAACATCTCTGGAACCGGGCGGATGACCTGATGGGCAGCGAACGGTATATTGACGTAACATGGGATGATTACAATAATGCTGACCGGAACGGAGTGCCCTATATCCACCATGATTTCTTCTGTATTACAAAGGAAGAAATGGCATTGTTCGATGATCATACACCTGAATCGGATGCGATTGAAGAAGATACGGGCGGTGCCGGCGATAATTATTACCGCAGAAAGCAGTATTATATCAGCAGCGGCGATACGATTGCCTTCCGCGCCAGTGCGCTGGAACAGTTCCACAGCGGCAAGAATCTGCTGGAATTCCGTTTTGAAAGTAAGGATGATTTCGATAAGGCAGCGGAGGAGATCAAGGTGATTCTCGCCACGCTTGGCTATAAAGAAAAATATTACACCTACAGTAAAAATGAGCTTCTTACATTCAGCGTGGGGTTGTATCCTCCCGTTGATGCAGAATAAATGAAAGGATGATTTATATGTCAGAAAAAGTTTACACAAAAACTGCCCCCGATGCTATCGGACCCTATTCTCAGGCAGTCAAAACAGGCAATTTTGTCTTTACCTCCGGTCAGATTGCTATCAATCCCGCCAGCGGTATGGTAGAAGCCGATACCATTGAGGGACAGACCGAGCAGGTTATGAAAAATCTGGGCGAAGTGCTCAAAGCAGCCGGTTCTTCCTTTGATAAGGCAGTCAAGACGGTTTGTTTCCTTGCGGATATGAATGATTTTGCTGCATTCAATGAAATCTACGGCAGGTATTTTACCAGCAAACCGGCACGTTCCTGTGTCGCTGTCAAGACATTGCCGAAGAATGTGCTTTGTGAAGTAGAGGTTATTGCGATAGTGTAAAATAATAGTTGGCAAAAAGAGTAACTGCTGACCAGAACAAGCTGCGTAAAAGCAGTGTGCAGTTAAATGTATTCTGCGGGTGCGAATTTGTTTAAGTCATAACCAGAGCGGAGCGTAAGCGCAGCGACTATCGCGTATCGACGCCGGCGGCACGCCGGTTATTGCAGAGCTGTAAATCAACAATTGAATACACATTGCCGCCTGCGTTTTTTACGGGCGGTAATGTTGTATATGGGAAAATATGGGAGGATAAAGTTGAATACCAGACAAAAGATACTGATCCGGTTTCCGGCTGCGATCGTGACAGTAGCCCTGATGGTACTGGCTGCTGAATTGTTCGACGAGCCGGAAATTATTTTTCCGGAGATAGCGGCATTGACAGTAGGCGCATTTCTGAGTGATCATATGCCGTGGAAGGTTACGTCTATCCGGATGCTGCTGCTCATGTCCGTATCGGCACTGATGGGGTACGGACTGTCGGCATTTGTACCGCTGCCGATGTTTCTGAAAGTAATGATCGCATTTATCGTATGCATATTTGCCCTTGGTGCGGCAAAGTCGACTATGCTGCCAATGCTGTCAGCAGGCATCCTGCCGATTCTGACCAATGTGCAGAGTATCATATATCCGTTGTCGGTACTGATACTGACAGCAGCAGTGATCGGTATCCGGCTGCTGTTGGAAGAATATGGCGTTGTGGATGTTAACCAATATGACTATGAAGACCCTGAGCCGAAAATGGAATGGGTGCGCCGGCTGTGGCTGATACTGGGGTTCGGTATCATGGCGGCTGTGGCAATCGGCAGCGGTATGATCTGTCTGATTGCACCGCCGTTGGCGGTGATTTTTGCAGAAGCTGCCGAAATAGAAAGTCCGGTGCATAAAGCGCCGCTGCGGTTCTTTTTGTGCACAGTTCTGTGTACGTTTTTCGGTACCTCGTGCCGTCTGGTGTGCGTGGATTTGTTCCGGCTGCCGCTGACGGTGGGAGCAACAGCCGCTGCTGCCGGTGCAATCGGACTATTGATGATTTTCCGTAAGCCGTTTCCCCCGGCAGCAGCGCTGGCAGTCCTGCCGTTTATCCTGTCCGAGGAAATGGTGATGGTCTATCCTTTTCAGGTGACAGCGGGCTGTGGGGTTTTTATCGGGCTGGATGTACTGTACAGAACAGCAATGGAAAAGGGTCTGTGGCAGCGTGCGGCGGACAGCGTGATTGATTTTGTGCTTTCACTGCAGATTATCCAACCGGAAAAGCTGCCTGCTGAGCATCCAGGGGAACCAGCTGCCGCAGGTGAGTCTGTTGAAGAAGTAAAACAACAAAATGTCAGGAGCCGGATATGAAGTATTGTTATGAGTGTGGAGGAAAGCTGCAGCCAGATTTTCTGAATGAAAGGGAAGGTATGGTTCCACATTGCAGCCGATGCGGAAGATGGCAGTTCGAGGTATTTTCCGTTGCTGTCAGTATGATTGTTGTCAGCCCTGATTCAGAAAACATTTTGCTGATACAACAATACGGGAAAAAAGACTATATTTTGGTAGCGGGTTATATAAACAGGGGCGAAAGTGCCGAAGAAGCAGCCGTAAGAGAGCTGCGGGAGGAAATCGGATTAGAAATCACCGCGCTGCGCTATAACAAAAGCGCATTTTTTGCACCAAGCAATACACTGATGATCAATTATATCTGCCATGCGGCAGATACTGATCTGGGGAAGATGGACAAAAGTGAAGTAGATACTGCTGTCTGGATGAGCCGGGAACAGGCGATACAAGCGATCAAGCCTGACAGTCTGGCACGACGGTTTTTGCTGTATTATCTTGATTTACCCTGAGTGCATATGTCCGGTCGGTGATGTCGGAGAGAACCCTTTCCTGAAAAACGGATTCTTGTTTATATGGAGGACGTCAATGGAGATTGTATTATTTATTTTGAACAGTGTATTGTTTGGTGTAGGACTGGCGATGGACGCCTTTTCTGTGTCTTTGGCAAACGGTCTGCACGAGCCGAAAATGACCTTTAAACGTGTCTGTCTGATTGCCGGAACATTTGGTGTGTTTCAGTTTCTGATGCCGATGATCGGCTGGGTCTGTCTGCATACCATTGCGGATTACTTTCTTGCGTTCCGGCGATGGATACCATGGATTGCGCTGGTGCTGCTGGCAATTATGGGCGGTAAAATGCTGATAGAGGGAATTCGTGGTGACGAAAGCCAGGAACTGACCGATGCTGTGGGCAAAAAGGGACTGTTTGTACAGGGAATTGCGACTTCCATTGACGCACTGTCTGTTGGTCTGACCATAACGGATTACACATGGCAGCAGGCATTGGGAGAATCCCTCATTATTGGCGCTATCACGTTTGTCATTTGTGTTGCGGGTTTATTTCTGGGAAAGAAAATCGGTGTCAGGATTGCCGGCAAGGCGTCCATTCTCGGCGGCGTGATTCTGATTCTGATTGGACTTGAAATATTTCTCACTGCATAACAAAGTGTGAAGTGAGGGGTCAGGAGTAAAGAAAAATTGAGCAGCTAAGGGAAGTTTGCGAAATAGCCCCGCAGCTTTTATAGCGGCGTTCGCCGGGGTGCTTTGATGACAGCCGCTGGTTGTTAGACCAAAGAGGAAGACCACAAGAGGGCGCCGAGCCGGCGCTCCCGATGCTCTCGGTCGAATCTTTTGACCCTTCATACTATCCGGCTCCGCTTTGTGGGCTTGCCGTGTATTGGCTGCCCCTCTTAAAGTCTTCCCCTTTGGAAATCCCTTTTCCTTAACTCCCCTGCTGCCATCCGTCCGCTTAAGCTAATACAAGTCAAGCCCACACGTAGGTGATGCAATAGGAGAAGGGGCAGGGTATTCGACCGAGAGCAGTGACACCGGCGGCACGCCGGCGCAGCGAATGACGCGTTCAGGGAGCAGCAGCTGATTTTAGTTGAAATCCAATAGGGGGTGTGGTATGATAAAGGAGGATGGAGGAATGTTGATGAAAGAGAAAGTGATCGGGTCAAAGAAAATGCGGAAATCGAATATTGAATTACTCCGGATATTGTGTACGCTGATGGTGATCAGTCTGCATATGCTGAATCCGGCTATTATCGGGGGCATAAAATATGCAAAGGCATCCGGGTCATTTCTGGCGTGGGGAGCGACCAACTGGCTGTTTTGTTTTTCCATCACGGCGGTGGATATTTTTATTCTGATTTCGGGCTATTTTATGATTGACAACGATAAGCGCAAAATCGGAAAAGCCATCAATCTGTTCTTTGTATGCAGTGTATACAGTGTTGTCAAGTATGTATCACTGCATCTTGCAAACGGTGTGCCGATGGAGGTTAAGTACCTGTTACAGAATATCTTTCCGAAAAGCTATTATGTCTTTTTATACTGCACACTTTATGTGATATCGCCGTATCTGAACCGCATGGTCAGGGGTATGAGCCGTCAGTCCTACCGGCGGCTGATCATTGTGGGCTTTGTGCTGTTCTGTCTGTGGCCGACAATCATTGATTCCTACAAAAATCTGACCGGAAGCAAGGTGATTGAGGTCTTTACGATTGCACGTGATGGAAACGGCAGCGGCTTTACGCTGATTAACTTTATGTACATTTATCTGCTGGGAGGTTATCTCAAAAAATACCCCATCGTCTTCCGCAATGCCGGGATGAAATATCTGGAGCTGGCAGCGGCGCTCGGCTGTTCCCTGATCAATTGTGCTGTTACCATGGCTGTGCCGAAGCTCGGCGGAACAGGCGGTCTGCTGGGATATGATACCGCTCTGGTGGTAATTCAGGCGGCAGCTTTGTTTGATTTCTTTACACGCATTGATGTGGGCAGCTCGTCTGTGATCAATTTCGTTGCCAAAAGCTCCTTCGGTATTTTCCTGCTGCATACTACGGTCATACGTATGATCATGCTTGTAATAGATGTGCCGAAAATGTTCAGGGGCGGTGTGCTGTCCGCGTTGGGGTGTTATTTTCTCCTGCTGGCAGGATCATTTGCGGCAGCGGGACTGTTTGATGTGCTGGCACACTGGGTGATGACGCCTGTTTCCAGATGGTGGAGCAAAACCCGATTATTTAATTTTGATGCTGCCAGTCTGAAAGAATAATTCAGAAAGGATGTAACGATGATGAATGATGTAATGAAGGCACTGATGGAAAGAAGAAGTGTGCGCAGATTTAAGGATACTATGCCTGCTGAGGAAGAGATTCAGGCTATCCTTGAGGCAGGTCTGTATGCTGCCAGCGGCAGGGGATTCCAGGGTGTACGTCTGATCGCTGTGACAAACCGTACACTGAGAGATCAGCTCTCTGCGCTGAATTGTCAGATCGGCGGCTGGGACAGCAGCTTTGATCCGTTTTATGGGGCGCCTGTTGTGATACTGGTTATTGCGGATAAAAGCCGTCCGACCTATGTGTATGACGGCAGCCTTGTGATGGGGAATCTGATGCTGGCAGCCCATTCGTTGGGTATCGGCAGCTGTTGGATTCATCGTGCCAAGGAAGAACTGGAAACCGATCTGGGCAGAGAAATACTCCGTGATCTGGGTATAGAAGGTGAATGGGAGGGTATCGGACACTGCGTTCTGGGGTACCCGGACGGCGATATGCCGGCTGCCGCCGAAAGAAAGTCTGACAGGGTGTATGTTATCCGCTGAGCAGAAAGAGGGTATTTGTATGACACTGACGGATATCAGCCGTTTCATGAGCCTGATACTGCGGCATAAGCCGGAGGTGATCGGTATTACGCTGGATTGTCATGGCTGGGCGGATACACAGCAGCTGATCAAAGGAATTGCCCGCCGTACTCCGTTTACAATGGAAATGCTGGAAGAAATCGTCAGAACAGACAGCAAACAGCGTTATTCCTTCAATGAGGACAAAAGCTGCATCCGTGCCAATCAGGGACATTCCATTCCCGTGGATGTGGAGCTGAAACAGACAGCGCCGCCTGAATGGCTGTACCATGGTACGGCGGAAAAATATGCAGCGTCCATTGATAAGGAAGGCTTGCGGCATGGCAGACGTCTGTATGTACATCTGTCGGCTGACGAAAAAACAGCGCTGACAGTTGGCAAACGGCATGGAAAGCCGGTGATTTATCTTGTGCGCAGCGGTGATATGGCAAGGGAAGGCTACCCGTTTTATTTGTCTGAAAACAAGGTATGGCTGACGGAATATGTGCCGGCTGCTTATATCAGTAAAATCATGAAACCGGATTGACGGCTGCTGTCTATTTGACAGGCAGCCGTGGAAGGAGCGGATGAAAGTGAGGACAGCAGGGTGGAAAAAAGCGCTGGCAGTATGTCTGGCAGTTGCTTTGATATGGATTTTCGCAGGCTGCGGCAGCGGAGAGGAAGATCACCGTATTGCGATGCCGATGTCGGCAAGCGAAATGCGCAGCCGCCATTATGAAGATGTGGTCACCAAGCTCCGGGAGGTTGGATTTATAAATGTCTGCGCCCAGCCAATGAATGATCTGGTGTTGGGGTGGCTGAAAAAGGACGGCTCAGTGGATGAGGTTTCCGCAGACGGGGAACGCAATTTCAAAAAGAACGAACGGTTTGACCCGGATGTCTACATTATCATCCGCTACCATTCCTTTGCAGGCAGCGAAGAAAGCACAACTCCAGAGGATTCAGGCGGAGAGCCGGTTATAGCAGATACCAGCGACGGCATGACAGGTCTGCCGATTTGTTCCGATGATATCAGAGATCTGTCAGTGAAGCAGGTGGTGGATGCCCTGACACAGGCAGGCTTTGTCAATATCAAAACGGAGCCGCTGGGGGATCTGGTGGTAGGGCTGTTACATTCGGACGGTCAGATCAGCGAGGTATCTGTGGGCGGTGATATCCGCTATAAAAAAGGCGACCGCTATTATCCGGATGTTAAAATCGTTATTCGCTATCATTCCTATTGAGTTGAAAACCAAAAAGAAAGTGGTGACAGGGAACGTGAGAGGAAAACTGATCGTACTGGAGGGTCTGGACGGCTCCGGCAAGGGAACACAGATACGGCTTCTGAGCGATTATATCCGCAGTACCGGCAGACAGGCATATCTCACCGCAGAGCCAACGTCCTCGTCCCTTGGGGGGATGATACGGGATGCCCTAGGCGGGTTTGTCGGGCGGGATGCGTATGAACTATCCGCATTATTTTTAGCAGACAGGATTTTTCATAATGTCAATCCCAGAAACGGGATCCGGAAGTTTCTGGATGAAGGAATAGATGTGATCTGTGACAGATATTATTATTCGTCCTTTGCTTATCAGGGGACGGATGCAGACCTTGACTGGGTCATGCGGATGAATCTGGACTGCCGTGAGATTACCGCCCCTGATTTGTGCATCTTTCTGGATGTGGATACGGAGCAATGCGACAAGCGGATTGCCGAAAACCGTTTTGACAGGGAAATTTATGAAAATATAGAAATGCAGCGCAGAATTCGCGCACGTTTTTTTGAAGTATTCGCACGGCTGAAGGACAGCGATCCCATCCGCATAGTGGATGCATCACGGCAGCCCGAAGCGGTGTCAGAGGATGTGATCCGGCTCTATCAGGAGCTGGTGACAAAAGAAGGAAATGATCAGTCACTGACTGATGATTATAAAAACAACCGATAAAGGAGAGGTTACAATGGAATACCATATTAATACCAAATGCTTACAGGCAGGCTATGACCCGAAAAACGGAGAGCCAAGAGTAGTACCGATCGTACAGAGTACGACCTTCAAGTATGACAATGCGGCAACCCTGGGAAAGCTGTTTGATCTGGAGGAGGACGGATTTTTCTACACCCGTCTGACCAATCCGACGCTGAGCACAGTTGCTGCGAAGATTGCTGCTTTAGAGGGCGGCGTGGGAGCAATGCTGACATCCTCTGGTCAGGCTGCCAGCATGATGTCAGTGACGAATATCTGTCATGCAGGCGATCATGTCGTATGTGCTGCTGCTATTTACGGCGGTACATTCAATCTGTTCAACAAGTCGCTGCGGGAATTGGGTATTGAATTCACATTTGTACATCCGGATGCCACAGAGGAAGAAATCAATGCCGCATTCCGTGAGAACACAAAAGCAGCATTTATTGAAAGTGTATCGAATCCGTCACTTGATGTAGCGGATATTGAGTTATACGCAAAAATAGCTCATGCGCATGGTGTTCCGTTGATCGTAGACAACACCTTCCCGACGCCTGTTAACCTTCGTCCGTTTGAATGGGGAGCAGATATTGTGACGCATTCTACCACGAAATACATGGACGGCCATGCAGTGGCATTAGGCGGTGTTATCGTAGACAGCGGCAATTTTGACTGGACGAACGGCAAATACCCGATGTTTACGGAGCCGGATGAAAGCTATCACGGAGTAATCTATGCAGAGCGCTTTGGTAAAGCAGCGTACATTACCAAGGCAGTAACCCATCTGATGAGAGATTATGGCGCACAGCAAAGTCCGCAGAATGCCTTTTTGTTGAATCTGGGGCTGGAAACACTGCCGCTGCGGATGGAGCGTCATTGTGAGAATGCGCTGGCAGTTGCAAAATTTCTGGAAGCGAATGACAAGATTGAATGGGTCAACTTCCCCGGTCTGGAGAGCAACAAGTATTATGAGAGAGCAAAGAAATATATGCCGGGGGGTACGTGCGGAGTAATTTCGTTTGGTGTCAAGGGCGGCAGAGAGAAGGCAATGCAGTTTATGGACAGTCTGAAGCTGATAAAGCTGGTTATACACGTAGCAGACTGCCGCACCTGTGCATTACATCCGGCGAGCACCACCCACAGGCAGATGAATGATCAGCAGCTAGAGGAATGCGGTGTAAAGCCCAACCTCATCAGGATGTCTGTTGGTTTAGAGTACATTGAGGACATACTGGAAGATATTCGTCAGGCACTTGCTGCCATTTGAGTGGTTAGTGGATAGTGGAATCGGAAGCGCCGGCGGATTATTCTGCGATAACAAAAGGGAGTTGGTAATCTGAATCCCGTCCCATCATAATTTTCAGCCCGTCTATAGTCCCTTACAGACCATAGACGGGCTGATGTTTGTCAGAAATGAGGGCGGCTTCTGATGTTAGTGTAAAATTATAGTGGGCAAAAAAGAGTAACTGCCAATTTGAATAAGCTGCATAAAAGCCGTGTGTAACTAAATGCATTCCGCGGGTGTGAACAAATACACGCCTTAACCAGAGCGGAGCGTAAGCGCAGCGACTGACGCGTCTAGGGAGCGCCGGCTCGGCGCCTGCTAATGGTGGTGGACAAAAGCCGGCAGAGGGTGTATAATAAGAATAAATAATAGAGAATAGGGAATAGGGAATAATACAGAAAACGCCTGCGGCGTTTTCTGAGGAGGAAACATATGAAAAAATCAGGATTATCAATACTGTTGACGGTTTTACTTTGCTTTTGGTGTGCTTTCAGTGTTTCTGCAGCGCCGAGCCGGCAAGACTGCTGCTCTCCACAGTATAGTATGACCCTTCATGCTGCTCAGCTCCGCTCTGTGTGCCTGGCGGGTACCGGAGATGCTTACGGTGCAAGGCTGAACCGGGAGGCAGTCAACCTTTATGCAGGAGAATGCTTCCGGCTTGCAATGGCTGACGGCAGGGGTGGTTTGTCCTTTACAACTGAAAATGAATCGGTGGCTTCTGTGGATCCGACTGGTCTTATTGTTGCCCGGAATGAGGGAACTACGCAGGTTACCTGCAAATACGGGGACAAAAAGCAGCTTAAATGCAAGGTTACCGTCAGACCCGGAAAAGGTCCTGCCGCCGTTACGCTGAATCATCAGACGCTGACGCTGCTCAAAGGGGAATCGGATAAACTGGACGCCAGAGTACTTCCGGATGAGGGGGATGCTTATCGGTATTTTGTCAGCTCCGACCCCGATGTGGTTACCGTGGATCAGCAGGGGAACCTGAAAGCAGCCGGTGTGGGAACGGCAGTGATCACGGTGGAATCTGCCAGCTCAGCAGTCAGTGCAGGCTGCTTTGTGCGTGTGGTATCGACCGCAGGTGATGCCGAGGCGCTGGCAGAAATCAGCGGTACGCTTTACGATGCTGCCGGAGAAAAAATGGCGCACGTTTCCCTTGAACTGACAGACGGTCAGACCCCCGCCCGCACTACCACCGACAGCAGCGGTCAGTTTGCCTTTCATCAGGTCATTCACGGTTCCTATGTGCTGACGGTATATGACGCCAATGGTTCACAGGATGGTATCTCTGCGTCTGTAAGGGTGTATTCAAAGGATATTCATCTGAACTGTATTGTGACAGATCATGATATGGCGGTACTGTACGGGAGCAATAGCGCAGCGGGCAGCCATCTGAGAGAAATTCATGTCGTACAGAAAAATGTCAGTCTGAACAGTGGTGACACCTATGATATCAGTTATTTGCTTACCCCGTCCAATGCGGCAAATGTGCATCTGTTGTATCAGAGCAAGGATCCGTCCATTGCCTGTGTGGATGAAACCGGCAGGGTTACAGCACTGAATGACGGCGGGACGGAAATCATTGTTACTTCAGATGACGGGACGATTTCAGACAGCCTTATTGTCCATGTCAGCCGTTATGGCACCGGCATTTTTGGTGCTGCTGTTTTTATGATGCTGCTGTTTATTGTGATTCTGATCATCACCGTATTTATTTATCTGAGAAAAAAAGAGAGCCGGCAATGAAATAATCTGACTGATAAAAAAGCCCAAAGCTCAAAGCAGGGGCGGCTCCTGCTCAAGGAAGTCAATTTTTAAAAATATCAATTCTGAACAAGGTAAATTGTACAATTAGGATGGATCTCTTTTTATAAAAAACTATCGTTTTTTTATAGTTTTTTTAGGGAGGGGGGGGCGGATGTCCGGTGGACATCTCTGCCGCAGGCAGAAGCACCGACCGAGCCGGCAGGCGAGAAGCGGATGTCCGGTG
>CACZSU010000027.1 GCA_902783855.1 uncultured Ruminococcus sp. | reverse complement strand
TAAGGAAGTAATGGTTCAGAATCAGGTTGGTCTTCATGCTCGTCCTGCAACATTCTTTATCCAGAAGGCAAATGAATTCAAGTCATCTATCTGGGTTGAGAAGGAAGAAAGACGAGTAAACGCCAAGAGCCTTCTCGGTGTGCTTTCACTGGGTATTGTCGGTGGAACCAACATCAAGGTTATTGCTGACGGCGCAGACGAAGAAGCAGCTGTTGAGAGCCTGATCAAACTTGTACAGTCCGGCTTTGCAGAATAATCTGACGTATGGTTGACATTACGCAGGAATGTATTATGGAGATAATACATTCCTGTTTTCGCATATATGGAGAAAAGTATGACGATTCAGGAATTAAGAGATAAAGCCATGCACCTTCCGCTGAAGCCGGGGGTGTATATCATGAAAAACAGCCGGGATGAGATTATCTATATCGGTAAGGCAAAGGCACTGAAAAACAGGGTCAGTCAGTATTTCGGGTCGGATAAAAATCATCCTGAAAAGGTCAGACAAATGGTAGCGAATGCAGACCATTTTGACTATATTATCTGTTCGAGCGAATTTGAGGCATTGGTGCTGGAATGCAGCCTGATCAAACAGCATAAGCCAAAGTATAATATTTTGCTGAAGGATGATAAGGGGTACAGTTATATCCGGATATCAGAGGGTCCGTGGCGGCGGATCTGCTTTTCCATGCAGCAGGCGGATGACGGTGCAATGTATCTGGGACCGTATATGAGTGCATGGTATGCCAAAAATGCAGTGGATGAAGCGCTGAAAATATTCCGTCTGCCAAGCTGCAGCAAGGTTTTTCCAAGGGACATAGGCAAGGGCAGACCCTGCCTGAATTATTATATCAAGCAGTGCAGTGCGCCCTGCGCCGGCAAAATCAGCGAGCAGGAATACAATGAAAGTGTAGAGAGTGCTGTACATTTTCTGAAATCAGGTGACAGCGATAGTATTCGCCTGATGACGGAAAAGATGAATGAAGCAGCAGAGCGCCTGGAATTTGAGCTGGCCGCCAAGCTGCGGGACAGAATCAGTGCCGTCAAAAAGATAACAGAGCGTCAGAATGTAGTTGAAACCAATGTCAGGGAGCAGGATGTGATCGGTATTGTTACAGAGAAGTCGGATGCCTGTTTTGCAGTTATCCGGTTTTGTGACGGAAGGTTATATGATAAGGAGGACTTTCTGCTGAAGGATGTCGGAGAAAGCCCGGATCTGCCCTCTATGCGCCGCGAATTCATTCAGCAATATTATACCATGCGCGACAGAATACCGCCTGTAATCGCCCTTGATGGCGAAACAGAGGATGCCGGATTGCTGACCGAGTGGCTGAGTGAGAAGCGTGGGAAAAGCGTGCGCATTGTCATTCCGCAGAAGGGTGACAATATGCGTATTGTAGAAATGAGCCGTGAGAACGCAGCAGAACGTCTGGCACAAAGTCACGGACATCTGGGGCATGAGCTGACGGCGCTGGACGAGCTGACAAAGCTGTTGGGACTGAGCAGTCAGCCGAGGATTATTGAATCATACGATATATCGCATCATGCAGGCAGTGATAATGTAGCGGGTATGGTTGTTTTCAAGGACGGCAGACCGTTCAAGCAGTCGTACCGGCGGTTTTCCATCAAAGGATTTACAGGTCAGGACGATTACGGCTCCATGAGCGAAGTGATGGAGCGGCGCATCAAGGAGTATTATAAGAACCCTGACAGCGGGCTTGGATTTGGTCTGAAGCCGGATCTGATTCTGCTGGACGGCGGCAAGGGTCAGGTATCGGCAGTACGTCCTGTACTGGAAAAATATGCCTGGGATGTACCATTGTTCGGCATGGTGAAGGACAATCATCACCGGACGCGTGCGATCACGGATGAAGGGCAGGAAATCGCGGTAAGTTCCAGACGGCGTGCCTTTACGCTGGTATCGTCCATACAGGATGAGGTGCATCGTTTTGCAATCGGATATCATCACAGTAAGCACAGTAAGCGATCGCTGCATTCTTCATTGACGGAGATAGATGGAATAGGAGTGACCCGTGCGAAAGCGTTATTATCAACGTTTAAAACCATACGGCGGATTAAAGAGGCGGAAATTGAGGAGCTGTTAGGGGTGAAGGGAATGACGCTTCCCGCAGCGCAGGCAGTATATGATTATTATCACGCTGAGAAGGATGATGATGAATAGTGACTGCCTGATAACACCATATTTTTTACAGAGTCTTAAACCCCGGATTACTGTCTATTCCGGAACAGGGTTGATCATATACCAGGATACAGAGGCGTATTATTTATGCAGATGGTTTACAATCTTATCATGATTGACGAAGATACTTCCTTTGATAAGCATAAGGAAACATTTAATATTGGTTTCTTTTCTGATCGTGAAAGAGCTGAAAAAACGGCAAAGAAATATTTAAGCGATGTAGATGGTTTTAAGGATTATAATATCAGCTGCCAGATGATAGAAAAAAGGTTGATTGGTTATCATGATTGTTTGAAGTTGTCGGAATTATTTATAATCTATGGTTGAAATGAAAACGAAGAATCTGATAGCACAGATATTATTGAAAGTGATTGCTATGTCAGCAAACAAGAAGCAGAGCAGCAACTGGAAGAATTAAAATCGGTATATAGCCGCAAAGAATGGTGTATTGATTTGTACAGAATGGATGAATGCTGCTGGCAGGAAGGGTTTGTGAAACTATATTACTGACAGGTAAGTGTGCTTTATTACAGATCTGTGTCAAGGACTGCTATGCCGGCAGTCCTTTCCTGCTTTTATCCCCGAAGAGGGAAAAGAAATACCCATACATAGTGCGGACTATGTATGGGTAAGAAAAAGTGACAGGTTATTCTTCGGTGAGTACCTGAGCTTCACCTTTTGGCTTGATTCGTTTGTGCTTGTAATCAAAGCTGAGCATATAGGTATCTTCTCCATCTGTCATAATGCTGCGCAGCTTGTCAATTGCCTGCTTGACAAAATGACCCAGCATAGCGCCGATCATCAGCATGATAATATCATCTATGCAGGCAGATGCAGTGTTAAGAATAAACTGCATGATTTCAACTCCCGCTCCCAGCGTTGCAGCAATAATCGCAATCTGCCATACCCTGAATTTAGGCACCAGAACGGAAAGATAGAACGACAGCGGTGCCAGTACAATGCAGTGCCATAAAATATAAATAATCCCATTCTCATAGGTGCCGTCAAAGCACGAAATGATTCTGTACAGCGGCATCCAAATCAGTTCCCGATTATCATTGGAGGGGCGGATGGGCATCAGGAGCTTGAAAATAAAAATCAGAACATAGAAAACAAGCAGCGCCTTCATACTTGACGCCATGAAAGCAGCAAAGTCGCGGCGGGATTCGTTGTTGTCCCGGCTGCCTTGTGCCAGCAGCCGCACCACTACACAGAACATGAAGGGGACAAAGCACAGCAAACAGATACTGACAATACGGTACTGGCTCAGATCGGGCCAATAATCAGAGAGGTCGGAGGAGAAACCGATGACAATCTCAGCCAGCAAAAAAAAGCTGTTCAGAACCGCCATCGTAATCAGCGATACACCAACGGCCTCGTACCGCTTGGTGATGATAAACAGTACCACCGTAATGACCAGTGCAATCAGAACAATATATGCTTCACGGAAGCCGTCTCCGACGATCTGGTTTCTGGCGTCATTGGGCAGCAAAAAGAACATCAGACCTGCTGCCAGGCTCAGATAGAACTGACCGATAGAGAGCTTCTGGGCGGGAAGAACATTCATTGGCAATTCCTCCTGTAGCTGAGGTAATCTTCAAGGATTATGACGGCAGCAACGCTGTCGACAACCTCCTTGCGTTTTTTTCCTCGTTTTTGGTTCATATTCAGATATTCATATGCGGTGACGGTGGTACAGCGTTCATCCCGGAGAATGACAGGCAGAGCGCAGCGCTCACACAGCATTTCTCTGAATACACGTACATTAGCGGCGCTTTCGCCTTCGCTGCCGTCCATATTTCTGGGCAGCCCCAGTACGATTTCTTCCGCATGATGCTCCTGTGCCAGACGAACGATTTTATCTGCCAACGCATCCATATGATATTCCTTGATCACACCTACAGGTGAGGCAACAATCTCGTTACGGTCGCATACGGCGATTCCAGTCCGTACCCTGCCGTAGTCAATGGAAAGAATGATCATTCTGCTGCCTCCTTACACGATCAGTGCCAGATGATCGGTATAGTTTTCCATCAGGAAAACAGGCGCTTGTCTGCCGTCCGTTTGCAGGATATTGACGGAGGTATTCGTGCCAAGGGGAACATTGGCAATGTCGTCTACCTTCCATCCGTGCAGATAGCACATCAGGCATTTTATGGCACAGCCATGGGACACAATGCATACGGTTTTGCCGTCATTGTCACGGATAATATCATCAACCGCAGCGCCGACCCGCTGATAAACCTGAGCAATAGATTCACCGCCGGGTGCCTGAAATACAGCAGGGTTATGACACCAGTCACTGTATGCCTGCGGATAAAGCTGTTCGATATCGGTCAGGAAGCGTCCTTCCCAGTCGCCCGCATCAATTTCGGCAAGCCGGTCGTCAGTTATGATAGGGACATTGTGATATACATTAATGCCGTCCGTTGTCAGTCTTGCTCTTTTCAGGGAGCTTGTGTAGAAAACGTCAATTGGTTCAGAACTGAGCAATTCTGTAACAGCACCGATCTGGGCCCGTCCTTTGGGCGTAATATCGCTGTCAATTCTGCCCTGAAAGAACCGTTCCAGATTGCCCTGTGCCTGACAATGACGAACGATAATCAGCTTAGTCATATCAGATCACACCTCTACAGTAGCCGTAAGCTCTCTCACGGACGGAATATTGTGTGTATCCAGATAACCATGCAGACCTTCTGAAATTTTCAGCGGGGCATAGGGATCTGTAAATAATACGGTGCCGATCTGGATAGCGTCAGCGCCTGCCATAATCATTTCAACGGCATCCTGCCAAGTGCTGATACCGCCCAGTCCGATCACAGGAATGCTGACCGCTTTTTTAACCTGATATACCATCCGTACTGCCACAGGAAAAACAGCAGGTCCCGACATTCCGCCGGTGACATTTTTGATGATGGGGCGGCGTGTCTGGATGTCAATCCGCATACCGGTCAGTGTATTGATCAGCGATACAGCGTCTGCGCCGGCGCCTTCCGCAGCCTTTGCAACAGCGGCAATATCGGCAACATTAGGGGACAGCTTGATGATAAGGGGTTTTTTACAGTACTTGCGCACAGCAGCCGTAATCTTTTCCACAGATTCAGGGGAGGTACCGAACTGAGCGCCTCCAGCCTTGACATTGGGGCAGGAAATATTCAGCTCGATCATATCCACATCGGTATCTGACAGTATTTCAACAATCCGGCAGTAGTCATCCTGGGTACTGCCGGCGGCATTAGCGATAACAACCGTGTTCTGCTGTTTCAGCCACGGAAGCTCCACATGGATAAAATGTTCCACACCGGGATTCTGCAGCCCTACGGCATTGAGCATACCCATTGGTGTTTCCGCAATTCTGGGCGGGGGATTGCCCTGACGCTCCTGTAAGGTGGTACCCTTGCAGGAGATGCCGCCGAAAACGGAAAGGGGGTACATTTCACTGTATTCATGACCGAAGCCAATGGTTCCGGATGCGGCGATGATAGGGTTCTGAAATTCCACACCTGCAATATTTACGCTTAAATCTGCCATTACCATGCAACCTCCTCTGCTCTGAATACAGGGCCGTCCTTGCAGACGTGCCGATAGCTGATACTGCCGTCCTCACGGCGAATGCCGACTGCACAGCCAAGGCAGGCGCCGATACCGCACGCCATACGCTGTTCAAGAGATACAAAGCATTCTTTACCATGTGCGGCAGCAGCAGCGGCAACATTTCGCAGCATCGGACCCGGACCGCAGGCAAGAACGACATCTGCCTGGTCAATGACTTCCTCCAGCGGCTGCGTAACAAAGCCATGGATTCCATAGCTGCCATTATCTGTTGTTTCGATCAGACGGCAGCCCAGCGCCTTGAAATCCTCTGTGAGGATAACGGCGCTTTTATCACGGAATCCGTTGATGACAATAGCACGTTCTCCGGCAGTCCTGGCACTGTAGAGCATGGGTGGAACACCGATACCGCCTCCCACAAGCACAACGGTTTTATCCTCGGGAATCCGGAAGCCATTGCCCAGGGGACAAATCATATTGATCAGGCTGCCTTCCTCCATTCCGGCGAGGATACGGGTACCCTCACCCCGTACTTCAAACACCAGCCGGATCACATCGTCCTGTACATCACAGACAGAGATAGGGCGGCGCAGGGTCTTGCCGGGGACAAGCAGATGGGCAAACTGACCGGGGCGGGTTATTTCAGCCAGGTCAGCATTTTTCAGACGAAAATCAAAAATTGTCGGAGTCAGCTGTCGTTTGCTGACAAGCAGACAATCCTGTGCATCAAATTTCATAACATCATTCCTTTTCGCATTTTGATGACGGACAAACAGTTCCGGAAGCGTCCGTACATCTGCACGTTTTTATTATAACATAAACGGGTTCCGTATGAAAAGGGGGAAACAGACAATTTTTTCGTTCACCACAGATGTTACGACCCGCTGCCTACTAAAACTATCTTATTTCTGAAGGGCGGGCAAAAAAACAGAGGCTGCCGTTCAAGAGAAACGGCAGCCCGGGCTTGTTATGATTCACATTTTGGGAATCATTCTGATTGTGCGGTTACGGTCATTCAGAGAAGGCGGGATGACGGTCGTCGTCGAGGACGGCATTGTCCCGAAACAACAATGAAATACACCAGATGGCAGCAAGCGCTACCAGTGTATAGACGATTCTGCTGACGATACCTGTCTGACCGCCGCAGAGCCATGCAACGATATCAAACTGGAAGATACCGACGCTGCCCCAGTTCAGACCGCCGATAATCAGCAGTATCAGGGAAATCTTATCAAGCATTCTTCATACCTCCGTTTGTTTTTGCAGACGCCGGGCAGAAGGGTCGGCTTGCTGCGGAAATACAGATATGTATCTCTGCCTGCAATGACCGGACATTCCGCAGCAAGTCTGCTTGTCCTTAGTATGTACCGCCATGCAGAAAATATACCGTATGAATGATTTTATCTCAATCGGGGTAAGATGATTACAGATAACAGGTCACCTTGCGGAGGTTTTTCAGTCCGGCACGGATATGCTTGTATACGGTATCTGTTGACAGATGCAGCTGAGCAGCGACCTCCTCAGCGGTCATGCCTTCGATTATTTTCATGCGGATGCAGTCACGCTGCCGCTGGGTGAGTTCGTTTTCAATGGCGATATACAGCAGCTTTTTCATACGGCTTCTGCGTTCGTCATTGCTGTCAGAACCCTCTGTCAGAAACTGACGGAAGGAGTATTCCTTGTCCTGGGATTCAAATAAGCCTAAACACGTTGAACTCATATTTAACACTCTCCTTTTCTTCTGCCGAGTAAAGCGGCTGTCTGCATACATTCCCGCCGCATGATACGCATAAGCTCCAGCCTTCTGTTCATTTCCTGCAGCTGTTCTGCTGCGGCAGTTTTCATTTGTGCAGTGAGTACCTCTATCCGTTCACTGAGCAGCTCGGCACTTTCGTAATATTGCTTTGACCATTCCTGATATGTCATGTTTACTCTCCTTTCACCACACCATTCGTGTGATCCTTTTTAAATTTTTCCGGTGAGATAATTGGTGGATATATTTGTATGTGCATCTAAACTTCACCTTAATTTCATTATATTGTTTTTTATGTGAAAGTCAATAGCATTTCTGACGTCAGAAAGGAAAGTGTACAATAAATTGCAGGAGTAAAAAAAAAATCCGAAAAAACACTTGAAATACACGTTCTGTGGTGTTATAATGGTTAAAATCAAAAAAGGAGAGAAACGGGAATGAAAAATTGGTAATCATTTCCGCTATTTGTGTTGTCCGCTGGTTGAAAACGGAAACAATGCATGATGACAGGATACGTTCGGAGGCAGATTATGAAAAAGCAGTTAGGAAGTAAGCTCAGACAGCTGAGGAAAAGCTATGGTATCACCCAGTCGGAGCTGGCGCGGCAGCTGGGCATTTCAGGATCGGCAGTGGGGATGTATGAACAGGGCAGGCGGGAGCCGGACAGCACTACGCTGCTGAAAATCTGTTCATTTTTTGGAATCAGCAGTGATTATCTTCTTGGCAATGGAGAAAGAGAGAAAACTGCCGCAAGCATGGAGGTGCTGGATGTATTTGACGAATTCACAAGGGTTCTGACCTCGCAGCCCTGTCTGATGCTGGATGGTATTCCTCTGAATGATGAAGACAGGGGTAAGATTGTGGATGCAGTGAATGTGGTCAGAGCGCTGGTTCATCAGCAGCACCGGAAAGCGGTGGAGGGATAATGAGCTGATGTTGTATGAAATGCCGGAAACAGGGCATATTATGAAAAGAAGATAGATTCTGTGCAGAAAGAAAACAGCAGCCTTTGTTATTTTGCAGTACAGGGGTGCGGTTTATTCCGGACAGGTGCATACAAATATTGCCTGTTCAGGCTGACGATACCGGAATGAAAGGAGGGTTACCGTATGAAGCTGTATCTGAAACGCAATACAATTGACAGCGGCATTGGATTTGAAATATATGACCAGGCGGAAAATATCGTATTTCATGTAGCGGCAACGGTAGATTCCTCGTTAAAAATGGCGGTAGAAAGCCGTGTAGGCGAGCCTTTTTCGATGATCCGGTTCAATACACTGCTGTTCCCGTATTTTACTGTTCGGTGTCAGCGGCATTTTTATGTACTGGTACCGTGTCTGGGGGAGCGGTTTGCCTTTGCGATCTATGGCAGTACCTACAAATTCAGCGGTGATCTGGGAGCGGGGGCATTCACTATGACGGATGCGCAGGGAAAGATACTGATGACGATGGAAAAGACCCTGACACGCAGTGGAAGTGAAGCCTATGAGCTGGAAATTCATGATACAGACAGGCGGATGTTTCTGATTTCGGCTGCGATATGTGCGGCTGCTTATCAGGTACTGGCAGAGCCGTCCGCGCAGCAGGCTTGCTGCTGAGAAAAATAAAAGAAAAAGCTGATGAAAGCGTTGCATTGCTTTCATCAGCTTTTTTGGGTGTGTAAGAATTATCCTACGTATTCTTCTGTATAGGTTTCAACAGGCTGTTGTTCCTCAGTGGATTCCTGAGAAGACTCGCTGCTAGCTTCTTCGGAAATATCACCCTGCTTGTCAAATTCGTTGAGAGCATTCAGCAGATCACGTTCTTCCGAAGTGAATTCAGCATTGAATTTGGTGTTGGCAAAGGTGTAGGTACCTTCGGGAACCTTTTCGGAATAATCAGGATTTTTGTTGAAAAAGGCGATCATATAGGGATGAGAGAACTTCATACCCCGTTTAGCAAAGATTTCATTTTTTGCCAGGGCGCCAGCCATCTTGGATGGCAGCAGACTGCCGCCGAGGGTGGGGTCGGAGCAGATCAGCAGACGGAAATCGTCCTCTTTGTAGTAGCTGCTGCAGGCTTTTTCAAGCAGTGTTTTGGTAACAGACACGGAGTAGCGTGTATCGCTTTCCGGAGCCGTTTCAAACAGCTGGTAAAAATCATCATTAAAGGATTCCTGCCAGGTGTTTTCAAGTGCCTTGGCTTCTTTGCTGTCATCCTCTGTGACATACAGCGGTGTTACCAGATCAGGGTAGGGAG
>CACZSU010000026.1 GCA_902783855.1 uncultured Ruminococcus sp. | reverse complement strand
CAAAAGATTCGACCGAGAGCATCGGGAGCGCCGGCTCGGCGCCCTCTTGTGGTCTTCCTCTTTGGTCTACCAACCAGCGGCTGTCATCAAAGCACCCCGGCGAATGCCGATACGAAATCGGCAGGGCTGTTGCGTAAACTTCTCTTAGATATGATTGCTTTCTTTGTTGAACTCTTACTATGAACTTTGATTTATACTCTTTTGCAGCTCTTTCAGGATGAGAAAAGTGGGGGAAATAGCTTAACCATATAGTTTTTAATCAGGGCTTTACCATCTGATCTTTTTGATTTTATTCCGCAGGACAAGTGTCCTGCCTTTTTTATATGCAAAAAAGCGGAGGACAGCCATTGTCCTCCGCAGGAAAATATGAATCATAGAATCAATACCAGTTGGTAAGATTATAATACAGTTCCTCATAGCGCCTTGCCGATCTTGCCCAGGAGTAATCCATCCGCATTCCTCTGGCAGCAATTTCGTTCCAACGATCACGCTGTGTGAAGTAAACCGTTTTTGCGTAATTGATGGCATTGAGCATCTCCTCTGCATTATAATTCGCAAAGGTGAAGCCTGTGCCGGTGTTATCGTACCAGTTATAGGGCTGAACCGTATCACGCAGACCGCCTGTTTCTCTGACAATCGGCACTGTGCCGTAACGCAACGCAATCAGCTGGGTCAGACCGCAGGGTTCAAACCTTGACGGCATCAGCATGGCATCCGAAGCAGCATATAGCTTGTGCGCTCTGTTATCAGAATAGAAGATATTGGCGGATACTCTTTCGGGGTATTTGTACTGATAATACTTGAATGTGTTTTCATACTGCTGGTCGCCTGTGCCAAGCACAACAAACTGGGTATGCTCATCCGTAATGCGCTCAATTGCATAGTTGACAAGATCCAGTCCCTTCTGGTCAGTCAGACGGGAAATGATGGCAATCATGAACTTGTTGTCATCCACAGGCAGTCCAAGCTCCTGCTGCAGACCGCGTTTGTTCATAACCTTCTTGTCGCCGACAGACTGGGCAGTATAATGCTCGAAAATCTGGATGTCATGCTCCGGGTTATATACATTATAGTCAATACCATTGACTATACCGCACAGCGCATAATTCTTATGACGCATCAGACCGTCCAGACCTTCGCCGTAGTACGGCATCTGTATCTCACCTGCATAGGTATCGCTGACCGTAGTAACATAATCAGAGAAAACAATACCTGCCTTGAGCATATTTCCGTCCTTGAAGTACTCCATGTTCTGAGAAGAGAATACATACTCCGGGAAACCAGTGATATAGCGGAATGTTTTCAGATCCCAGATGCCCTGGAATTTCAGATTGTGGATGGTCATAATCGTCTTGATGCCCCAGAAGAAGCCATTGTCCTTGAACAGGGTTCTGAGGAATACCGGAACGAGTGCTGCCTGCCAGTCGTGGCAGTGAATGATATCAGGTTTGAAGTCAATGACAGGAAGGATAGCCAGAGCAGCCTTGCTGAAATAAGTAAACTTCTCAATATCCCATTTGATATCGCCATAGGGGGAATCGCCGCCGAAATAGCCTTCATTATCCACAAAATAATACTTGATACCCTCAAATTCGTACATCATGATACCGACATACTTATGCTCCTGTATATGACCCAGATCCATATAGAAGCTGGTTATGTACTGAAAATGCTGTCTGTATTCCCATGGTATGCACATATATTTCGGTACAACGACTCTTACGTCGAATTCATCCTTATTGAGCATCTTGGGCAATGCACCTACCACATCGGCAAGTCCGCCTGTTTTAACGAAAGGATAACATTCGGAAGCAACAAATAATACTTTTCTCATATTTTTCCTCCTGATCAGCTATGAATTTACCGGTCTTGCCAAATGTATGGTAATACCAACTCTATTATAATCTATTTTTCCGAAATATTCAATACATATTTTCTGATTTTTGCTGTTTTTTTGTATATATTATATTCATTGTTTGCTTTCCGGAGTGATTCATATATCCGATGCAGCCGCAGGCTCTGACAGCTGTCACGAAGCCTTCTTCCATTCGTCTGATAGTAGATTTCATATCAGAAAGAAAGAATAAAGGCACGGATGACCAAAATATGGCTCCGTGCCTTGTTAGTTTACAATCGGGGCTGTTGCCATTGACAAAAACAGCAGTGCTTACGGTACAACCCGTGAGGTCAGATCATGCCCACAGCGTCCGCATCAACATCGGATAGGCATCATCAATGATGGAGACAAACCGGATCACGATTTCTTCGGCGCATTGGTCAGCACCGGCAAATCTGACAGGAAAATCATATTCGACATTGATATCGCCGTCATCGTCCAGTATAAACTTAAGATAACGGTACTCATGATTCAGGTGATTAATGACAGAAAGTATTTCATTTCTTTTTGATTCATCGACTGAAACAGACCATAAACCCGGACAGCTACATCATTATCATTATCTCTGCTGATAAAACGAATACGGTAAGATGATCCGTTCTTTGTGCCGAACTGCAGCCAGACGGAACTCTGTTCTCCATCATCATCTGTAAAAACCTTGAATTCTGCCTTTGATTCTGATAACGCTTTATAAATCTTTTTCGTCATGTCAAACATTTGTTTTCCGCCTTGCTGCGTTTGTCTTCTTCAATCGACTATCGTTTATTCGCCGAAATATCTCTTGAGAAGACCGGCGAAGCCTGCACCGTGACGAGCTTCGTCCTTTGCCATTTCGTGAACGGTGTCATGGATAGCGTCCAGGTTCTGGGCCTTTGCCTTTTTAGCGAGTTCAAATTTACCTTCACAAGCGCCTGCTTCTGCGTCAACTCTCATCTGAAGGTTTTTCTTGGTGCTGGTTGTCAGTACTTCACCTACCAGCTCTGCAAACTTTGCAGCGTGTTCCGCTTCCTCAAAAGCATACTTGGTGAAAGCAGCAGCAATTTCGGGATAACCTTCACGGTCAGCCTGTCTTGCCATTGCAAGATACATACCAACCTCACTGCACTCGCCGTTGAAGTTAGACACCAGTGCGTCATAGATTTCGGGATCAACACCCTTTGCCACGCCTACTTCATGAACCGTTGCATAGGAGCCTTCGGATACGGATTCCTTGAATTTTTCCTTGGGTGCTTTGCAGATGGGGCACTGTTCGGGAGCCTCTGTACCTTCATACACATAACCACATACCTGACAGACAAATTTTTTCATTTTGATTTCCTCCGTTTTCTAAAAAAAGTGGTGGCAGAAAACTGCCGTAATCTATCATACCCTTTACGGGATGAAG
Source organism: uncultured Ruminococcus sp. (assembly GCA_902783855.1). Classification (GTDB taxonomy): domain Bacteria; phylum Bacillota; class Clostridia; order Oscillospirales; family Acutalibacteraceae; genus UBA1213. Next base: position 897 of record CACZSU010000026.1, on the reverse strand, counting down.
CTCATCTGCACCGGCTGCATAAGCCGTAGAAGGTCATACTATGCATTTCAACTGAAATATCACATTCCCGCTCCAGCATCTTGTACAGATTCTTTCCCGGGGAATAATATCCCGCAGGCAAATCCAGAATGCGAAAGCATTTCTGACAAATGAAATGCGGGTGCTGCATCATGTTGGCATCAAACCGTTCCTGACCGTTGATGATACCCACTGACCGGGCAAGTCCGATTTCTTTAAACACTGACAGATTCCGGTACACGGTTCCCAGGCTCAGACCCGGCAGCTCCGGTTTCAGCTGTTCATATACCCACTCTGCGGAAGGGTGCAGGGTGGTAGACGCCAGTGCCGCATAGATTGCCTCGCGCTTGGCGCTGAAATTCCGTTTGGACTGCATAGAATGACTCACCTCTGATGAGGTCTTGATACGGCAACTGCCGCATCAGACAAAAGTAAAGTAAATTATGATTCAAAATCAATAACAATTACTAATTCAACTATAATATACCATAGTTTTTTTTATTTGTAAAGCATTTTATTATGAATGATGGCGTTTTTGTGTGAACATTCCGGATTGTGAAACGGATTAATCCTCAATGCGGACAAATTCAGCAAAAACATAACCCTCTATGCCGTTATAACGGGTCAGGTACCAACCGTTTGCGGTGCCCAGAATCGGAATTCTGGTATCCCTGGGAATACCGGCAAGCACGGCGGATGACAGATCAGGCTCCGAGCGCAGGCGCAGCGGAGTGGTACGGGTGATGACAATACCCCACTGTTCACCCTGGGGCTGACGAAAAGCCACACCGAGAAATTCTGCGGTAGATTGTGCCAGATTAGCAGCTATTTCGCCGATATTTTCCCGTATCCACATGGCGTCCTCCGGATTGTCATGGT
>CACZSU010000025.1 GCA_902783855.1 uncultured Ruminococcus sp. | reverse complement strand
CCCTGTCAGGGGCGCCTTTTTCCAGCAAATTCTGATACAAAAGCCGCAGGGCTGATTTGCCAAAGCCTCTGCCACTGGGCGGAGTTCTGAAGCAGGCGGGCGCAGAATTTAACTGAGAGTGCGCGACACCGGCGGCACGCCGGCGGGGCTTCTTGTAAACCTGCCTTCATCGCTAAAACAACTTCACGCTCATCGGTGTCTGATAACGGAAAAACAGGGTCAGCCGGCGCATTTGTTCCGACTAACCCTGTTCTATTTCCGTTTATTTTAATCTCTGAGTGCCTGCTGCAGCCATACATAGCCTGTATCAATGGCGTCAAAAAGACTGGGCTGTTCGCTGGATTTGACAATCGCTTTCTGAGGGCTGACATTGATATCCGTATTCACCAACTGTATAAAAGCCCTGTCCGCTATCTGCAGATCCTTGACAGACTTACCATCCTCTGTCTGGCTCACAACGGGCGTAAACGGCTTCTTTGACTTTACCTGGATACGTACAACATATTTATCCCTCATGTCGCCGTAATATAAAAGATCACCGCTTCTAACCAGCGGCTTGCCTTTATAGCTGAAAAACTTGCTTTTCATATCTGCCATTCCTGTAACCTCCTATGTCAAAATCATCTTCCCACAGTCGGAAAAACAGAAAGCGGCGGAACACGAGTCCGCCGCAAAAAACGCACCTTAAACGCTAAGGTAGTTCTTGAGGAGTATCTCAAGAAGATCGTCCCTGTCAATCTTGCTGATCAGACTGCGGGCATTGTTATGCGTGGTGATATAGGTCGGATCTTCTGACAGAATATAGCCCACCAACTGATTGATCGGGTTATACCCCTTATATTCGAGCGCTTTATACACCGTTGTAAGGATAGCTTTGACGGACTCGTCACTGTTATCGGAAAGAGAAAAAACAATAGTTTTATCCGTTACTTCATTACGCATCTATATCACCTCCGAAATAGCATAGTTTATTTTAACATATATTTCGGATAATTACAAGCGATTTTGCAAATTCTATTAGTTTTGCACAACTGCCCTTATCCAATTATATGAATTATCACCATTCGACATTCTTTTTCACGTTATTGTGCCTTTATGGTAACGCCAATTTCTGACAATGCACCTGTAATCTGATCCACTACCTGCTGTACCTCTGCGGATGAAAGCGTTCTTTCATCTGAACCAAACTCAAATCTGACCGTGATTCTGTGAAGTTCGTCCGTATCATAGGTATCTACCACCTCAATGGAACGAAGCAGTTCCGTATTTGCCTGCTCCCAGCATTTTCTCAGGTCACTGAACAAAAGTCCCTGTGGAATATCCAGACTCAGGTCATATTCCATGGACGGATACTTTGACGGCTCCACATATTCAATCGCATGAGCCGGAACGGAAGCAAAACGATTGACATCTATCTCAGCAAACACAATATGTGCCTTCTTGTCAATATTCTTTCCGACTGTCGGATGTACCATCCCGATAAAGCCGATATCCTTGCCATCCAGCAGGATACGATTCAGGTTAACAGGATGAACATAGGTGTGCTGTGGCTCTGCCTTTACGAAGGTCAGCTCACTGTGCTTGATATCCTCGGTAACGGCTGCCAGTATATCACGCAGTCTGAAATACAGATCCTTCATGGTTCCGGTTTTGCTGAAAAGTGTAATACCCAGCATCTTATTTTCAATGCACAGGTTGTTTTCATCAACGCCGTTGACAACTCTGCCGATCTCAAAAATGCCGAACTGGTTTGCATAGGAAACATTGGACTTTACCTGACAAAGCTGTGTCGGAATCATAGAGGTACGGATCGTTTCGATGTTCGGGTTGGTTGCATTTGCCAGACGGATATTCTGGTCAACGGGAATACCCAATGCTTTCAGCTCGTCATTATATGCCCATACATAGGAATGCACCTCATGCAGACTGAAGCGCTTTACCAGCATATCCTTGATTTTTTCTTCATCGGTCTTTACCACATCCGCACGAATCGGGTACAGCGGCGAGAGAGCTGTATGTACTTCAAAGTTATCATAGCCATAGATGCGGGTTATTTCTTCGATAATATCCGCCTTCATGGTTACGTCTTTGGTAATTCTCCACGAGGGAACATCCACCTTGAACTGATCGCCGTTTCTTTCGGCACGAAAGCCAAGTCCGTTCAGCGTATTGACAATCGTTTCTCCGTCAATGCGGATGCCGGTATAGCGGTCTACATAAGCCTGGTCAAATTCCAGCGTAACCGGCGGAAATTTTCCGATATATTCATCTGTCAGCGAGGACACTACCTGAACATGGCTGTCATACTTTTTCAGCAGATAGAGAAAACGTCCGATTGCCGGAACGGTCATTTCCGGATCAAGGCTCTTTTCGTAGCGCATAGAAGCGTCTGTACGGTGGGACAGTCTGACCGTGGTTTTACGGATGCAGGCAGCGTCAAAGTTGGCGGATTCCAGTGCCAGTGTGGTTGTATCCTCCTTGATTTCGCTGTCGAAACCGCCCATAATGCCGGCGATTGCCACAGGTGTATCATCATTGCAGATCATCAGGGTGTTTTCGTCAATATGACGCTCCACCTCGTCCAACGTGGTAAATTCAAACGGCTCCGGAAACCGTCTGATACGGATTTTATCCACCCTTCTGGCATCGAATGCGTGCATCGGCTGTCCCATTTCCAGCATCAGATAGTTTGTCAGATCAGCGAGGAAATTAATAGCTCTCATGCCGCAGTAAAACAAGCGGATGCGGATATTAACCGGGCTTACGGTACGGCTGATGTTTTCCACTTTGATGCTGCTGTAACGCTTGCACAGCGGGTCCTCGATTTTCAGGTCCACAGGCGGCAGCTCTGCATAAACCGTCAGGTCATCTGTCGGCAGTTCCCGGAGCGGTCTGCCTGCCAGGGCTGCGAATT
>CACZSU010000024.1 GCA_902783855.1 uncultured Ruminococcus sp. | reverse complement strand
TCACTTTCCTCAAGGCTGACAGTGGCAGGTGTCTTTTCCTCTGCTGCCACGGATGAAGCACTTACTGCCGAACTGGTTGTATCCTCTGTATTTCCCTGTGACTGGCAGCCGGAAAACGTCAGGCTCGCCGCCAGCATCGCACATAGTAAAACCGCTGTTATCCTGCGGCAATTCTTTCCATATTTCATTTTTCATGCAACTCCTTGCTGTTCATTTGTCCTTATTCTACTCTTGGATTTAGAAACCAATATGTGCATAAGTTGAAACATTTGTAAACGAAATCTGAAAATTTTTCAATCCTATAACCCTGTGAAAAACTCTGTGGGAAACCCTTCCTAAAAAACGAATTGCTTCTTCTATAATAGCATCGGGATGCATACACCAGCCCGCAATTCAAATCCGAGCCGTTATCAACCAAAATCAATCTTAGCGAAAAAACTATTCCCGCTACTGTAAAGTACCCTCTGAAATGAAGTAAGCGAGGACGCCCCTGCGCCAGCCGGCGTGCCGGTTCAGCGCCCTCTTGTGGGTCTTCCTCTTTGGTCTGCCAACCAGCGGCTGTCATCAAAGCACTCCGGCGAATGCCCATACAAAAGCTGCGGGGCTGTTTTGTAAACCTGTCTTAGTACTCTCTTGTTAGTGTAAAATTATAGTGGGCAAAAAAGAGCAACTGCCAATTTGAATGAGCTGCGTAAAAGCAGTGTGCATCTGAATGCATTCTGCGGGTGTAAATCTGTTCAGACTATAACCAGAGCGGAACGTAGTGCAGCGACTATCGCGAATTGGGAGCGCCGGCTCGGCGCTCTTTACTTCTCAATCTGAACGTTGCACATTTGGCAAATTCATGGTATAATGGTTGTATCACCAATATTGATCGGAGGCTGAATGTAATGGATTTCACGCTCGAAAAATGGCGTACCAATTTTCTGGAAGACTTTATGCTGGCTACCAAAGACCCCCATCTGGCAGATAATATGTGCGAAACCCTGCCCTATCCTATGGAAACCGCTTTTGCCGCAGAGTATATCCGCGAAAGAATGTTCAACAGTGAGGAACGTCAGATGTGCCGCGCTATCGTTTGTAACGATAAGGCTGTCGGCGGAGTGGATGTTATCCTCGGCAGCGGCGTTTTTGAAAAAAGCGGCGAGCTGAGTATCTGGCTCGCCAAAGAATATCGTGGAAAAGGGCTGGGCGCTGCTGTTATTTCCGAAATATGCAGCCGCTGCTTTGAACAATACGATATCATCCGTATTGAAGCCCATCCCTATTCCGTCCATCCTCAGGCCGCTGCAGCTCTTATCCGGGCAGGCTTTACCCATGAAGGCACTATGCATAGCGCTATCTTCAAAAACGGTAAAACCTACGACTATGAGGTTTTCGCCCTCATCCGGCACTGACCGCTCAGGCAGGCACCACCATCGGACGTTCCTCGCCAAGCCGTATACGGTCGGAAAGCATTGCTACAAATTCACTGTTAGTGGGCTTTCCTCTGCCGTTATGAATGGTATATCCGAAATACGAATTCAACACATCTATGTCCCCTCTGTCCCACGCTACCTCTATCGCATGACGAATCGCACGTTCGACCCTGGACGGCGTCGTGTCATAACGCTCTGCTACCGCCGGATACAGTTCTTTTGTCACTGCATTGATCATCTGCGGACGGCGTACACACATAATGATCGAATCACGGATGTAATGATAGCCCTTGATATGTGCCGGTACACCTATCTGGTGCAGCATCTCTGTTACCGTGCATTCCAGCCGGTTCTCTGTATTGGCTGCGGCAGCAGACGGCATCGGCTGGCTCTGCTTTTTACAAAAGCTGATCAGATCCGCTATGCGGTCAAGCAAGTCCTCCATGCTGAACGGCTTGATCATATAATAGGCTGCGCCTGCTTCAATCGCCTCCCGCTCAATGACCGGACTTGAAAAGTGCGATACAATAACAAAAACCGGCGCCTTGTCCTGAAGCTGTGCCTTTACCTTCTTGATTACGCCGATTCCGTCAATTCCGCTCATAAAGATATCCATCAGTACAACATCCGGCTCAAAATGCAGGATCTCATCCAGCACCTTTTTGCCGCTCTTTTCACAGAATTCCGGAACAAACCCACGTTCATCAAATATCCTTGTGTCCGAGGATACATACTCTTTTTCGTCTTCCGAGATTAATACCTTGAAATTGTTTTTCATAGCTGACTCCCCCGTGTAATGATTGAAATATGTTTCTCCGGAAGGCTGTCTGTACAGCTTTCCGGATATGCCTGCTGCACCGGTTGTAATACATCCGATGCAGCAACTTTTTCTTGGATGATATAATCTTACCATATTTTACCAGTTTTGGCAATACCTAAACCAGAAATTTTTTAAAATCCGCAAAGGTTTATCCGTATTCCAAAAAAACAGCACGAATTAACCCGATGTTTTTTGTACAACATTGTGATTATATTCTGCCATATTTTCAGCAAACACGGCATAGCCATGCGAGGGGTCATTGATAAAAACATGGGTCACTGCACCCACCAGCCGTCCGTTCTGCACGATCGGACTGCCGCTCATACCACGGACAATACCGCCGGTTACAGACAACAATTTTTCATCCGTTACGTGAATGACCATATTCTTGGACGGTTCAGCGTTATCATAGCTGATTTCTTCGATTTCAATATCATAATACTGGGGTGTTTCGCCTTCGATTGTGGAAAGGAGCTTTGCCTTACCTCTGGTAACCTCCTGACGAAAGGCAATCTCCGCTTTTTCTCCGTCAGGAAAGTCCGTATAGACACCATAGATTCCACATTCACTGTTTGCTTTCAGGGAACCGATGGGTTCACCGCTGCTGAACACTCCGCAGAGGCTGCCGGGGCTGCCGCCTGCACCTTTATTGGAAGACAGGATATCAGCCGGCACAATATCTCCTTCGGACAATGGCATCAGGCTACCGCTTTCACTGTCATACAGTCCATGTCCCAGACCGGCAAAGCTCTTTGTTTTTTCATCGGTAAATGTGATAGTACCGATTCCCGCACAGCTATCCCTCACCCACATACCAAGCCGGTAGGTATGCAGCTCGTTATCCAGGACAGGGGTAATCATTGCGGTAAAAGCCTTCTGTTCACGCAGGCACCGCAGCAGGAATGGCTGACCATTACTTTGCTCACAGATCTGCATCAACTGTTCGTTGGTACTGAGTTTCTGTCCGGCTGCATGGGTAATGATATCGCCGCATTGGATACCGGCATCAGTGGCAGGACATTTTTTTCCATTTTCCGATGGTACATCTGCAATTTTAGACACAACAAGACCATTGGTATACAGCCGTATACCGAAGGGCTGACCGCCGAGGGTCACAATCTGTCTGTCGGTAAAACGGACATTGACTTCTTTGATGGGCAGAGCGCCAAACAGTTTGAGTTCACCCTTAGTACAGACCTTTCCGGTTCCGTCATCCGCAGCGGCAGTGTCGCCAAAGCTGATGGAATAAGAGGAAAAACTGGTACTGCCGTCTTTCGTACTGACAGTGATATCATCGGGGGTATCATAAGCAGCGGCTGCGCAAATACTAAACGTAATCATACACAGTGCAGTCAGAGCGGCGCTAAGCGTCCGGATCACATTTTTCAAAAAAAAATCACCTCCCCTGTTATTTTGTCCGCAAAACGAAAGACTACCCCTGGAAAAGCGCAAAAGTTTCGCTGGTATACAAACAACTAAAGGAAATGTGAACAGTGAAATAAAGAGTCAGAACTGACTGATATTAAGAATATTTAAGTAACTAAAAAAGTAACTAAAAAAGTTTGCAAAACAGCCCCGCAGCTTTTGTATCGGCGTTCGCCGGTCATGCTATTATGACAAAGGGTAGTTGGCAGACCAAAGAGGAAGACCACAAGAGGGCGCCGAGCCGGCGCTCCCGATGCTCTCGGTCGAATCTTTTGACCCTTCATACTGTCCGGC
>CACZSU010000023.1 GCA_902783855.1 uncultured Ruminococcus sp. | reverse complement strand
TGCACACTGCTTTTACGCAGCTTATTTTGGTTGACAGTCACTCTGTGTGCCAACTATAATTTTACACTAATGCGCCGAGCCGGCGCCCCCTGAACGCGTCAGTCGCTGCGCTCTGGTTACAGCCTGAACAGGAATAGAAAAAGGGAGTATAACAACTCGTCACACTCCCCAGGTTTCTGTCAGCATGAATTTATGCTTTGATCATGTTTTCAATGGCAGACTTCGGAACAACACCGATAGAACTGTCCACGTTTTTACCGTCTTTGAAATATATGAGCATCGGAATACTCATTACGCCGAACTGCATGGCAAGCTCGCCCTGTTCGTCGACGTTAATCTTCCCTACCTTGATTTCCGGATGCTCCTCAGCAACCTCGTCCACAACCGGGGAAAGCATACGGCAGGGTCCGCACCAGGATGCCCAGAAGTCAACCAGTACCGGCTTGTCAGACTGCAGCACTTCCTTTTCAAAGTTAGCAGCCGTAATTTCAATTGGCATATTTATCTCTCCTTTAAGTGTAGTAATGATATAGTTATTATATCCGTTTTTTGTTCATCTGCCTGTGACTTTTATCACACGCAATGATTATTTTTTGCGTTTTTTGTGCTGTTTATTTTTAGCAGATTCTTCCGCTTTTCGGATGCGTGCCTCCTGCTCCAGTTTCTGGTTCAGATTCGCTGATTTTGCATTGATCAACGCCCTGACAAAATGCGGATGCTTTTCAGTGAAGTCGGCCTCCAGTTCAGGATGATTGACAATATAATCCTCCTGCTGCTTTGCATAGATGCCGCCTGCACTCAGACAGAACAGCAGAATGTACAGAAATACTGACAAAACAGCACCAATGCCGATATTCGGATAAATGGCGACAAAAATGATTGTCAGACAGGCAAGCGATGCTATAATCGTGTAGACATTTTTTAAATGACCCTTTTTGCCGAAGCTGCTAATAAAAAAGCCGATCACCGGCAGCAGCACCAGCGCATAAATCATCACACCGGAAAGTATCACACTGCTCACATCTCCATCCGGCGCATTATTGACGGTACCTCCCAGAACGATCTGTAAAGCTGCCTGCGAGATGGTAACAGTTGCACAAAGCGTCTGCTGTGCCCGCAGAGTAGCGGTATTGACTGCCTTTACGGTTTCCGGTGTATATGCCACTCTGTCCAACGACTTTGACTGCTCGATCAGAGCAGCGATTCTCTTGGTGTTGATTCCCTGTGCTATATGATAGTTCCAGTTGAACGAAGCTGCCGGAAGGGAAATCGTTTGCTGATATTCCTCCGTTTTTTTGCCCGATGGTTTAAGTGCCTTGATAGCGGCGTCCAGATCGTCTGCTGCATTGTCAACCTGTTCCTGTGTGGCATAAGTCAGTGTTGCTGAAGATAAGTCACTGCCGATAGACAAATCGTCCCTGATATACAGTGAGGACGTTACAAAGGGAACAGACAGCAGATAAATGGCGAGAACATATGCCCAGACCATACAAAGCCGTATAATGTGCGAAGGCGTTCTCAGTAGTTTTTTTGGCTTTTTACGGACAGGAGGAGCAGCTTTTGACGGATCACTCATATTAGGGAATTTTTTTTCGTTTGAAGATGATTCTTTCTTTTCCTTTGCCATTTTCATACCCATTCCGACAATCAGAGATTGCCGAATTTTTCTTTATAGTTTTCGATAGCTTCTTTGATAATGTCGATTGCCTCATCCCGTCCCCTGACTTCATCAACAACAGTTTCTTTGTTTTCGAGAGCCTTATAGACGGAGAAGAAGTGAATCATTTCATCAAAGATATGCTTGGGCAGCTCATGGATATCGGTATAGCTGTTGTAAGTAGGATCGTCAAACGGAATAGCAATGACCTTATAATCATTTCTGCCGTTATCCAGCATGGTGATATAGCCGATGGGATAGCACTGGATCAGTGTAAGCGGATAAATGGTTTCCGAGCACAGCACCAGCACATCCAACGGGTCAAGATCATCCGCATAGGTGCGGGGAATAAAGCCATAGTTGGCAGGATAGTGGGTCGATGTGTAGAGAATACGATCCAGCTTGAGCAGACCTGTCTGTTTGTCAAGCTCATATTTTGCCTTGCTGCCCTTGGGAATTTCGATAACGCACATAAAGTTATCGGGATTAATTCTGGATGAATCCATATCATGCCATATATTCTGCATAATGTTCTCTCCTTAAAATAAAATACTGATAAGGACGCCATTGCGACCGATTCCTTATCTATGCCTACCATTATAGCACAATCATTTAGATTTTTCTATATAATTATTGAATTTTTACTAATTTTTCACGAAATAAATCGATTTTTTGCCTATAACCGTCAAAAATCCTGTGCCTCAGTGAATCCATACAAGTCAAGCCCGCATATAGTTGCTGATAAAGCGCAGCGTCAGGAATCAGGAGTCAGGAATTTATTAATAGATTCCTGACCCCTTACTTCACACTGAAATCAACCGGGAATCAATCATTCATATGATAGTAGGTCAGGTTGGTAAAAATCATCGTTTCACAGTTCTCAGCAGGAACAGGTAAAAAGTTGCCGGCAATCTCGCTGCCATCCCTGGTATAGATCACACCATGTCCGTTAGGTTCGCCGTCTTTGAACATACCTGTATAACGATGGTCAAAATACAGAATCGTACCCTGACCGTCAGGTTTATCCTGTTTCACCTGACCTGTATAGATACCGCCGCTGTAAGGCAGTTCCACTGCGTAATCCGGAGCATGGATAAAGCTGTCGTAATCCGTACCTTCCAGCTCGCTGCAGGCAGGAAGCTCTTCCAGCTCTTTATAGAAGACGCTCATTGCCTTTTCAGGTCTGCCATTTTTGAAAATACCCTCAAAAACCTTTTCACCTGATTCATTGAAGGAACAGCCCATACCGCTGTGCTGACCATCCTTGACATTGCCGTAATAGAGGATAGAACCGTTATCATCATACTCGCACATATAAATCAGCTTGTCATTTTCGTACAGACATTTGCGGATAATACGGTTATTCTGCAATTCGTTGATTCTGCCCTCACGGCTGCCGCTGTGGAAACAGCCGGCATATTTGGGAATGCCATCTTCATACAGAACACCGCAGCCGTCATAGGCGTTATCCTTCCACATACCCATATAGACGACCGTGCCTTTGTCCAGTTCTGTGCCAAATCCTTCGGCAGAGCCACAACGGAAGCTGCCCGAAAAGATAAGATTGTCATCTTCGTACAGCTTGCCCTGGCCGTGGTAACGACCTTTGGCAAAATCACCTTCGTAGTGTTTTTTACCATCACGATATTCCACCCCTTTTCCGTTGCGTTCCATATCGTTCCATTCGCCCCGGTAAATCAGATTGCCGTCAGCATTATATTCCTCAACAATGCCGGATGCTTCACCCCCGGCAAAAAAGCCTTCTATATAATTCCCCTTGGGATAATAAAGTTTGCCTGAACCGTTATACAGATCATCATCAAAACCACCCTGATAAATAATTCTGCCGTGACGATCAAAAAGCGTACAGTCGCCGTGTGCCTGACCGGCACGGAAGGCACCCTCCAGAACGCATCCGTCTGTCAGATACAATGTTCCTTTTCCGTCATACAGATTATTCAGCCAGCTGCCCTTGTATTGTACGGAGCCGTCAGAGTAATAGGAAACACCCTCGCCGCAGCGCATACCGTCTGCAAAACCGCCGGTATAAAGCATATTGCCGTCACTGTCGAATTGCGTTCCTTTGCCAAGAAATTCGCCGTCCTGATATTTGCCGATAAAGAACAGATCATCTTCTTCGGAGTAAGTAATGCCGGTACCATTGCGCTTGCCGTCCAGCGTTTTGCCCACATAAATCAGTCTGCCGTCACGGTCAAAGCTGGCGCCGACAGAAGCCGGACGATTTTCCTGCCATTTGCCGACAAACATACTGCCGTCGCCAGAGGAGAAGGCACAGCCCAGTCCGTCCCGTTTATTATTCTTCCAGGAACCGGCATAGCACAGTTTTCCCGATTTAAAATAATATACGCCGAATCCGTCCCGTTTATCATTCCGGTAGGTACCTTCATATGCGGTCTTTCCATCAAACATAGCGGTACGGCCGCTGCCATGCCGGCTGTCGCCGTCTGTATCGCCGAAATAGAAATATTGTCTTCCGCCTGATTCAATAATGAGTTTATCGATATTTTCATACGGACACTGACCGGCGAAGGCACAGACTGCCCCGTCTTCTTCAGAGAATCCGGCTTCTTCGCCCGTACTGCTTTCTTCGTATAGTCTGGAGGAATCTGTGCCGAATGAGAAATCATGAATAACCGGTACTGTATCCCGATTTACTGGCTGGTGCGGGATAACAGGCTTTTCATCATTCTTGACATCATCGTTTTCCCGGATATGGGGAGCAATGGAAATAATAGGCGTAACTGGTGCTTCTTGTTTGCTGAATGCTTCTGCGGCAGGAGCAGACGGCTCTGCCGGGGCAGGTGCATCTGTTGCTTCTGCAACAGGCTGTGCATCGTCTGTTTCTTCTTCGATGATTGATTCCGGCTGGGTATGATCGACCGGGAGAGGCGGGGGCGCCGGCTCGGCGCTCTCAGGAAGTCCCGGAATAATTTCGTGGAAAACCGTAGGAATCACAGCAGGGGTGTCATCGGGCTGATCAACTGACAAGGCGCTGACATTGATTTCAAAACCGGGTTCAATCAATTCATCTTCATTTTCAGGTTCTTCGTTTTCCAGCAGAAGACGTTTGAGTATTTCTTCACGGCACTTTGCCTCTTCCTCTGTGCAGAAATAAAACGTACCGCAATTGGTCTTGCACAATACAGGCGGTTCTCCGGCAGCCGCATTGAGCCGTTCGGTCAGTTCTTTATCCAGCGATGTTTCAAATGGAAACAGCATTGTGAGGGATTTGCTGTTATTTTTAATAATAATGGCAGCCTTATCGCCTTCTTCGGAAGGGATGAGCGTACAATCGGGGGTGTTTTTATCTCCGGAAAGAAAATATTCTGTTGACAGCCATAAATGATTCAAGTCATAAAAAGACCGTCTGTAAACCCTTCTGTCACTATCCAGCGATTCCACAATATAGCAGCTGTCCCCCATCGTAACCCGTTCAGTCTGACGGTTGCCAATGAGTTTCTTCCATTTGAGCGGCTTACCTGATTCCAAGGTATAGGAAACACGTATCATATCTCCTGAAATATGAAAGGTACTGCGGTTTTTCTGGCGCAGTCCGGTTTCAAAGAATTTCTTTCTGACGGCACAGAGCACATCTCCTTCATCTGCGAGATCAACGCTGGTATAATAAACACCATAATAGATCAGATCCTTATCTGCTTTTTGAATTAACGTATATTCCATGATGTTCCCCTTCCGATTCCGATTCTGATTCTATTCTATCATACACCATTCGACATAATAATGCAAGCAGCGGCAGAAAATCGTTTGTTTTTATTTGTGTTATTCAGTCTATACAGAGCGGAACGTAGTGCAGCGACTATCGCGAATTGGGAGCGCCGGCTCGGCGCCTGGCTTGACTTTTGGAGGGAATTCAGGTACAATAAGGCATATAGAACATGACAGATGATAGGTGTGGTCAAATGTTTGAATTTATCAGAAACAAAAAGAACGAACCGTTGAGGATTGATCCGGCATATGCAAAGGAGCTGACGGAGCAGGCGCAGTCGCTGATGGAACGGGATGAGCCAAAGCGGGCACTGCGGCTGTATCTGAAAGCGATGGAAATATACGATACGCTGTTCGGCAGTGATCCCGAAACATACCGCAAGCAGACAGCAGCCTGTGCAGATGGTCTTGGCGCTGCCTATGAGAATCTGGAAAAATACAGTGATGCCTATGACAGGTACCTTTTTTCTGCTGAGCTTTTGAAGGAGCTTGCCGACCCTGCCCATCCCGAAGAAATGAAGGATCTGGCAGACGCTTACTGTAACCTGGGCGATACCTTCTTTTTCCGCAACAAATACGACCACGCTGAAAAAGAATACCATAAAGCGCTGGAGCTGCTTTATCAGCTTGTAGGTATCGACAGTGCGGCTTATCTGGAAGACCTTGCCTATTGCTTCGATTGTCTGGCAAAATCCTACAGTGGAAAGGAAGACTACACCCATTGCCTGGAATACTATGACAGAGTGATTGAGATTTATCAAAAGCTGATTGCTGATCATAAGGGTTCTCCGCTGGATGAAGTATATATTGATCTGAATGAAGAACTGGCTTCGGTTTACGGTGATATCGGGTACATTTATTCCTGCTGCAAAAAACTGGAGCAGGCGGAGGATTATTATCTGAGGGCAGCCAGCATCTTCCGCAATCTTGCTGCACAGGATCCGGATCACTATACAGAAAGCCTTGCTGCTCAATATGAGGATCTTGCCGCTCTGTATGATGATATGAACAATCACGAGCTTGCAAAGGAATACAAGAAAAAAGCCCAGAATCCAGACATCTGACATAACACTGCCGTACATGGTGTTTATATGCACCCTGTACGGCTTTTTTGCATATGGAATTGTCATGGGCTTTACATATCAGTGTAAAATTATAACTGGCACCTGCCAAACTGAATAAGCTGCGCAGAAGCAGTGTGCAGATAAATGTATTCCGCGGGTGCGAATATATTTAAGCTATAACCAGAGCGAAGCGACTGACGCGTATAGGGTGCAGCGTCACACTGCCGCCGGCTCGGCGCCAAGGATTTTCGTACATTATTCCTATTGAAACAAAAATGTGCTTAGGGTATAATGGAAGTAATGTAGATTTTTGATAAGCTGTTGTTTTAACAGACTGAAAAATCCATGAATTCAGAATGCAAAGGAGGATGCCGTTTTAACGGCTGAAAGACAAATGCAAAAGAGGAAAAATACACAACTGCCCGTTATGCTTTTATGCATGGCACTGATCTGCACGATTCTGTGCAGCACGGGTATCATGACCGTACCTATAGTTCGTGCTGCCACTACGTTTACCGTAGGATTTGACGCGGAATTCCCGCCCTATGGGTATAAGGATGACAGCGGAGAATATGTGGGATTTGATCTGGATCTGGCTGAGGAGGTCTGCAAAAGACAGGGATGGACGCTTAAAAAACAGCCCATTGATTGGGATTCCAAAGATATGGAGCTGAACAGCGGCGCTATTGACTGTATCTGGAACGGCTTC
>CACZSU010000022.1 GCA_902783855.1 uncultured Ruminococcus sp. | reverse complement strand
TCTTTCCGGTAAGCTGAGAAGTGCATTTACATACCCGATCTTCCTGGTCGTGCTGGTTATTGCGCTGGTAGTTATTCTCTGCTGCTTCGTATTGCCGACATTTAAGGATACGTATGGATCCTTCGGTGCAGAATTGCCCGGCATTACGCAGGCATTGATGAACTTCTCAGATGCATTGATCGGTTACTGGTATATCTTCCTTCTGGTAATTGCCGCTATTGTTGTAGGTGTTATGACGCTGAACAAAAACAGTGCAGAGTTCCGTATGCTGTTTGCAAAGGTTTCACTGAAAGTTCCGTTGATTGGTCCCATCGTCCGCCAGAGCTCGTTGGCTCGTTTCTGCCGACTGATGTCCACGCTGACAGACGCTGGTATTCCGATCCATAAGTCAATGGCGCTGGCAAGAGATGCTGTTCCTAATCTGTACGTAAAGGATCAGATCCAGTTCGTATTGGATGATGTACAGATCGGTGTTACGATCCATGATGCTATGGCAAAGCACCCTGTATTTGACGCTATTCTCGTTTCAATGATCCGTGTAGGTGAGGAATCTGGTATGCTTGGTGACTCATTGTTCAAAATGGCTGAATTGTTTGAAGACCAGAGTGATGAATCCACTCAGAAGCTGACAGACGCAATGACGCCTATCATGACAGTCGTTATCGGCGGTGTTGTAGGTGTTGTAGTTGTTGCTATGATTCTTCCGATGTTCGGTATGTACGATGTAATCGGTAGTTCTTCAGGTGTTGAAACCAGAGGCTAATTGATTTTTAATAATGTTGAAGTCGAGCAGCGGTACATTGGATATGGATGTACCGCTGCTTTTTAAAGACAAACATTTGTGATCTATAAAAAATTCACAAACTATCATTACAAATTTTGGTGTTTTTAATGCAAAAAAAAACTTGAATTGACGGAATTTTATAGTATAATGTATATAGAGATTTTATAGAGTGATATATGTATCATGATTATAGTTGCTGTTAGGAGGAAAAAACAATGAAAGTGAAAAAATTAAAGAAAAAACTGCGTTCAAAACGTGGTTTGACCTTGCTGGAAATTCTCATCGGTATCACGATCGTAGTAATTGTGTTTGCCTCAACGCTGGGAGCTATGGTTAACGGCTTCACAACGACAGTGTATAATGCAGATGAAAACAGGGCTGCTATACTGAATTCGTCTGTTAATGAGATTATTATGAATACTGTTCAGAAGATGAATATTTCTCAGCCGGAAAGAGCAGATGATGTAATCCAGGACATACAGTCAGGTGATCCCACTCATAGCGTTATTCTTGCCGCAGTAACGGCAGCTGTTCCGGAAGCACGGTTTGTCCCTGCGACAACGGATCCATCCGGTAATCCGACGGTTAATTTCCCGAATGATGTCAGCTATCAGTATTCGTTGATTCCTGATGTAAAGCTGTCAATGGAATCACCCACTGGTGGAACTGATATTATCGGAATTCAGATCAAAACCTGTTTTGAATCAGCAGCAGGTCCGATTATTTATGAGTCATTTGTACCGTATGCAAAATAAGAGGAGGTAGTTGTATTATGAAAATCAAGAATACGAAAAAAGCCTATACTCTTGTGGAGCTGGTTGTAACGATTGCGATTCTATCGATTACAGCAGGTTTTGGTATTGGTATTTTTGCATCTGCACTGCGTAATTATTCCACTGCATCGATTACAGCAAATGAGCAGGATAAGGCACTTGAGATTGAAGCTTATATTCTTCGTCATGCAAGAGTCGCAAGCGATGTTTATTTCATCACAAACGACAGCAGTTTGTATAGTAATTCAAACTTTTCTGATCATATTGTGCCGAATGAAGCTGCTATCTCACTGGCTGATCCGGTTGGCGGCGTCATGTATTGCAGTGCGAACAGCCAGGTTGTTACATATCATGATAAATACTTGGACGACGATGACGATGTGGTAAATAGCGCTGACCTGCAGGTAACTGGTGTTGAAAGCATTGAATTCAAGCTGGCTAACCAGAAGTCTGATTTCACACAGGGCAGTGATGATTCCTTTGTTTACCTGAAGTATAAGATTAACATGATAGAAGGTTATTCTGTAAATGGTGCAGTAATGCTGTATAACTGTAAAAATGTTGTTTTCTCGCATGATCCGGATAACTTCGTGGAATCTACGCTGGATAGTACTTTTAAAGTTGGCGGTGGATCCTTTAATACTGGTATTGCATTCCTCAAGAAGTAAGCAAGCGTCAGTTTTCAAAAAATGGGAGTACATGAGCTGTTCATGTACTCCCTGTTTTAGATTCTGTAGTCAGATACAATAATCTCCTCCATGTTTTGACTGGTAATTATCAATAATTTCCTCCAGAGTAACACTGTCAAGATAGTCCGTCATTACTTTGTACAACCCTTCCCAGATAGGAAGCGTAATGCAGTCAGAAGCGCGCAGGCATTCATTTTGGTCGCTGCTAAGGCAGGCAACAGGTGCCAGATTTCCCTCTGTCAGACGGAGTATTTCACCAACCGTGTATTGTGAGGTAGGTTTCGAGAGCATATAGCCGCCTTGAAATCCTCTGTTTGTGCGCAGCAGACCAGAACGGTTAAGCAGAGGTACAATCTGCTCCAGATATTTTTTGGAAATATTCTGACGTTCTGCAATATCTTTCAATGCAACAAATCCATCCGGATGCATGGCAAGATCCAACAGCATACGTAAGGCATACCGACCTTTTGTAGATATTTTCATAATAGCAACCCCCGTAGTATGTATCTATAATAACCTATTATAACATAGGTTTTATAAGTTTTCAAGCATAATTCGCAATCTTTTTTGCAGCTTGCTCGTACCCTGTCGGGACGCTGTCCCGAACCCTGCCAAAGGCTCTGCCTTTGGAATCCGCCAGGGACGCTGTCCCTGGACCCTGCAAGGGAGCTAAGCTCCCTTGACCCAGCAATGCTTGTGTGTGGGGGGTTCTCAACTTGATTTGCTATTAAATGTTGTTTGCTTTCTATGCGATATCAATAAAAATGCATGGACGACCCGCAGAGCACCTTTTTCAATCGAATACCCGTAATAAAAGCCCCCGCCGTTTCAGAAAATACAGCGGGGGTTTTCGATGTATAATGGAGTAATTATTCAGTAATCTGCTCCATTTCATATATTTCAAAGATGTCGCCTTCTTTGATATCATTATATTTATCCAGCGTGATACCACATTCAAATCCCTGTGCGACCTCTTTGACACTATCCTTGAAACGCTGCAGAGAATTGATATGATCATCCGCTACAATGATACCATCACGTACAACACGACAGCTTGCGCCGCGCACAACTTTGCCGGACAGTACATAAGAACCGGAAACCAGTCCAACACCGGTGATTTTGTATGTCTGACGAACTTCAACTTTGCCCAGAATATTTTCACGGAATTTCGGGGCAAGCATACCCTTCATTGCCGCTTCAATTTCTTCAATGCAATCATAGATGATTCTGTACAGACGCATATCTACGCCGTCACGTTTCGCATTTTCTTCGGCAACCGGATCGGGACGAACATTAAAGCCGACAATAATCGCATTGGATGCAGATGCAAGCATTACATCAGATTCACGGATAGCACCTACAGCACTGTGGATTACATTTACTCTTACCTCGTCATTGGAGAGTTTTTCCAGGGATTGTCTGACGGCCTCTACGGATCCCTGTACATCTGCCTTGACGATAATCTTCAATTCCTTCATTTCGCCGAGTTTCATCTGATCAAACAGGTTGTCCAGAGTTACCTTGGTTCTGGCGTTGAAGCGTTCTTCCTTCTCATTATCACGGCGCTGCTGCACCAGTTCTCTTGCAAGACGTTCATCGGAAACGGCATTGAAAATATCGCCGCCGGTGGGAACATCATCCAGACCAGTGATTTCAACCGGAACGGAAGGAGCAGCTGATTTTACCTTTGCACCCTTGTCATTGGTCATAGCTCTCACACGGCCAACCGTTGTACCGGCTACAATAATGTCACCGACATTCAGCGTACCGTTCTGTACAAGCACAGTAGCAATGGGTCCGCGGCCCTTATCCAGTCTTGCTTCGATAACAGTTCCTTTGGCTGATCTGTCGGGATTAGCCTTCAATTCTTTCATGTCAGCAACCAGCAGAACCATCTCCAGCAGTTCATCAATACCCATTTTTGTATGGGCAGAAACAGGAATTACCGGAACATCGCCGCCCCATTCTTCGGGAACCAGTTCATGTTCAGTCAGCTGCGATTTAACCTGCTCGATATCTGCACCGGGCTTATCCATTTTATTGACAGCAACGATAATAGAAACACCGGCAGCCTTTGCATGGTGGATTGCCTCAACTGTCTGCGGCATAATACCGTCATCACCGGCAACGACCAGAATAGCAATATCGGTTACCTGAGCGCCTCTTGCGCGCATGGTCGTAAATGCCTCGTGACCGGGCGTATCCAGGAAGGTAATATCTCTGCCGTTGATTTTAACACGATAGGCGCCGATATGCTGGGTAATACCGCCTGCTTCGCTGGCTGTAACGTGTGCATGACGGATTGCATCCAGCAGAGAGGTTTTACCATGGTCAACGTGACCCATAACAACTACGACAGGAGCACGTTCTACCAGATTGATATCATCGTCCTCACTGTCATCAATGATTTTTTCTTCAATCGTTTCGATTACTTCTTTTTCAATCTTTGCATGGAATTCCATAGCAGCAAGGGAAGCAGTATCGAAATCAATGACGTCGTTGACAGTAGCCATAACGCCCATCATCATCAGCTTTTTGATCACCTCTGCTGCGGTTGCCTTCAGGCGCAATGCCAGCTCGCCCACCGTGATTTCATCCGGAATCTGAACCGTAATCGGTTTTGCTTTTCTGGCATTGGCAATTCTTTTCAGACGTTCTGCCTCTGTTTCCTTACGGGAATTACGGGGTTTACCCTTCTGCTGGGAGCGCTGGTTGATTTTCTGCTTCTGAGCAGTTGGTTCCTTATGCAGTTTTTCGCTGGCAAGACGGTCATACTTCTCGTTATACTTGTCAATGTTGATGTTGGAAGCACGGGTATTGATGACACGTCCTCTGTTTTCATTTACCTTGGAATTATCCTCGGTAAATGCTTCGCTCTGTTCCAGTTTTTTGCTGCCGAGAATATGTGTTTCCTGTTTGGGTCTGGCAGCTGCGGGCTGCTTATTTTTCTTTTGCTTTTTGTCATTTTTATGTGCAGGTGGGTTTTGCTCCGGCAGGGGCTTTTTAGCAGCCGGCTGTTCGGGTTTGGTCTTTTGTTCAGGCTTAGCAGCCTTTTTTGCCGGTGCATCCTGTCTGACAGGTTGCTTCTTCTGGTCCTTTTTAGCAGCCTTAGACGGCTCCTGCTTTTTCGTCTGCGGTTTTTCTTTTTTGTCTGGCTTATCAGCCGGTTTCGCGGGTGTATCATCCTGAGCCGGTTCGTTTGCGCTGGCGTAATACTCATTCAGATTGGGCAGATTGGTTTTATCTGTATAATATTCAAAAATCAGGTTCAGTTCCTGTTCGGTCAGGACGGCACCGGGCTTCTTATTGACGTTCAGGTAATTTTTCAGTACCTCGGAAACCTCTTTGCTGGCTACATTCAAATTTTTAGCGATTTCGCTTAACTTGTATTTTATCATATACAATCCTCCTGTCTTTATTCGGTACAAAGCGTTCTCATCTTATCTGCAAATCCATTATCATTCACGGAAATGATCCCCGTGGTTTTTCCTACCGCAGCACCAAGCTGCTGCATAGTACTGTCTGTCACGATTGTAGGTGTTTCTGTCTGTCTTGCCGACAGGGTAATATTTCTGACGGTTCTTTCTGACAGGTCATTCGCCAGCAGCAAAAGCCGGCACCTGCCCTTTTGCATGGATTCCGTTGCTGCATCAAAGCCGAGCGACAATCGTCCCGCCCGTCTTGCGATTCCAAGCAGCGACAGCAGTTTTTCATTCATTTTTTCCGATCACATCCGTTAATTTATTCTGATATGTTTGTTCATTCTGACATCTCAGCAGTACTCAGCTCCTGTGTCAGCCTGTCGTAAACCGTATCAGGGATCTGGCACGAAAACGCTCTTTCGAGCCTTCTGGCTTTTTTTGCCTTTGCAAGACAATCAAGGCTGTTTTTACAAATATATGCGCCCCGCCCCGGCATCTTTCCTGTCAGGTCAACGGATATTTCGCCGCCTGTGCCGTCCTTTTCGGGGGCTTTCACGATACGCACCAGCTGCTTTTTTTCTTTCATTTCCCCGCAGCCGGTACATTTTCTCATGGGGACCTTTTTCTGTTTCATCACATTTCCTCCGTCAAGGCTGCTGTGGATTAGTCCTCAGCATTTTCCTCGTCTTTGTCAGCCTGTTCAGCAGTTTCACTGTCAGCAGCTGCTTCTTCCTCAGCCGGAATAGCCTCGTCAGTGTTTTCTGCAATTGTTTCTTCTGCTGTATCTTCGGAAGCGTTCGTGTTATCTGCTTCTTCAGCAGCGGGAGCCGTTTCTTCTTCTTCCTCGCCGAAGAAACCGCTTTCGGGACGAATATCAATTTTCCATCCTGTCAGCTTAGCGGCAAGGCGGACATTCTGACCCTTGTTGCCGATAGCAAGAGAAAGCTGGCTGTCAGGAACGGTTACCTTACAGATTTTTTCACCGCTGGGTGAAAGCACAACCTTGAGAACCTCAGCGGGGGAGAGGGCCTTTTTGATAAACTCTACCGGATCCTCATTGAATTCGATGATATCAATTTTCTCGCCGTTGAGCTGACCAACGATATTGCTGACGCGCTGACCCTTGGGACCGATACAAGCGCCCACAGCATCCACTTCGGTATCCTTGCTGTAAACGGCGATTTTTGTTCTGGAACCGGCTTCTCTGGAAACGGACTTGATTTCCACAACGCCCTCATAAATTTCCGGAACCTGTTCTTCAAACAATCTTTTTACAAAATCGGGATGGGTACGGGAGATGATTGCCCTCGGACCTCTGTCGCCGGATTTGACATTCACAACATAGACCTTGATCAGATCGCCTACCTTCAGCACCTCACCGGCTACCTGATCGTTTTTGGGCAGGATAGCTATGGCTTTGCCCAGCTTGAGGGTAGCATTGCCCGTACTGGGGTCAACCTGTTCTACCGTAGCGGTAACGATATCCTGCAGCTTGCTCTGGTACTCGGAGAGTGCCTGTTCCTTTTCGCCGTCACGGATACCCTGACGGATCATATTTCTGGCGGTCATGACGGCAATTCTGCCGAAGTTTTTCGGATTCAGCCGGATGCCGACCTTATCGCCGATATTAGCGATAGGATTGATTTTTCTGGCAGCGGAAAGAGAAATTTCACGGTTAATATCAGTGACCTCTTCCACAACCACTTTATTCAGGCTTGCTTCCAGCTGACCTTTGGTTTTATTGTATTGTACGGTAACATCGTCATTGCCGCCGTAGGAGTTCTTACAGGCAGTGACAATTGCCTTATTAATCTGTTCCAGCATAAAATCAGCGGGGATACCCTTTTCCTTTTCAATGAGCATCAATGCCTGAAACAAATTTTCTTCTGATTCCTTGTTCTTTTTCATTTGAATACCTCCGGTTAGTGATACTGATTTGTTCCCAAAAACTGGAAAGCGGCATTCGGAATGAACACTGCTACACCGCTTCCATGGAACCTTATAAATTGAAATCATCGAGCTTGATATAGACCGTATCCTTTTTGTTGATAGTTATTTCCGTCCCGTCTTCGGTAATAATATCCACCGTATCCTTTGTATGGGACAACAGGGTTGCCCGCAGCTCTCTGGCGCCGTTTTCAAGGGGCTTGTGCAGCTTGATCATCACCGGTGCGCCAAGAAACTGGTCAAAGTGTTCGTCACGAACCAATTCCCTTTCGATTCCGGGGGAAGATACCTCCAGTGTATAGCTGCCCTCGATGGGATCCAGCTCATCCAGCGGCGCATCTACCGCATGGGTGACCTTTTCACAGTCTTCAATGGTAACGCCGTCTTCCTTATCAATAAATATCCGCAGATACCACAAAGCACCTTCCTTGACATACCGTACATCCCACAGGGACAGTCCCAGCTGACGGATGATCGGTTCCACAAGTGCGGTAACCTCAGCGACCGTATTGCCGCTTTTCTTTTTTGCCATATTCTTTCCTCCCGCTATTTTCAGATGGGTAGGTAATGATAAAAGAGTGGGTCGCCCCACTCTTTCATTAACCTCCATAATCATCCTTACTATTCTATCATACTTTATCAGCTTTTGCAAGAACTTTTTTATTTTACCATGGAAATCAATTTTGCCAGCACTTCCCTGGGGGAAACCCTTTTCCAAAAAAACTGTATGTTGCCCTGATTGAGATCAGGGGTGATGAAATGATTATAAATGCTTGTGAACTGCCTGTGGGGGAACAGAAGTTTACAGGCTTTTTCTGTAAAGGAATATAAAAATGAATAAAGTGTAAAGTCGGGGTTACAGGCGGATGATTTGAAAAATGTCTGTTTCTGAAATGGAGTTCCCGGCATGGCGAAATCAGGTAAAAGAGCAGAAAATTCTATAACAAAAGGTCAACTAAAAATGGAAAAGTTGGTTAAAACAGCGAAAAAAACAAAGGGTAATTTGCACGTATGAAAGAGGCTTGAATTGGTTAAAATGACGGAAAACCGTAAAATGCTTGTATAATATTACAGACAGAAACAGCTTTTGTTTGTGGAAAAGAGAAAAAATATTTTTAAAGAAGAAATATATTTTATGAGATTTTGAATTGCCTGCATAATTTGTGAACGTCGCGCTGCTTGACAATTTTGTGGGAAAGATATACAATAATTACCGTAAGAGGTGAGGATTGTGATAATTCACTGTGATATTTGTTTAATATTCTATAGAAGAATTATCACATTCCGGGTATACAGATTCCGGGTATACAGACATTAGTTGATTTCAGAAATTGGAGCGTGAGAAAGAATGAAAATTGCAAAACAGCAGCGCCGATTTGGTATCGGCACCCGTGCTGCGGGCGTATTCATGTCAGCCGCTATCCTTGCATCATCCTTTACCGGACTGGGCGGGGTATTGCAGACCTCTGTTACGGCGGACGCTGCGTCAACTGTTCAGTACAAGGTAGCTGATCAGCAGAGCGGTTCGATCCTGCAGTGCTTTAACTGGTCGTTCGATGCCATCCGTCAGAACATGGCAACGATAGCTGCTCAGGGTTTTACTGCGGTTCAGACTTCGCCGATTCAGACGGCAAAGGAAGCAACGGCAGGCAAAACGGCAAAGGGCAGCTGGTGGGTATTGTACCAGCCGGCAGATTTCACCATTGAAACCAATGCCAACGGTACAGGCGCACTGGGAACGGCGTCACAGTTCAAGGCAATGTGCGACGAAGCACATAAATACGGTGTGCGTGTTATTGTAGACGCTGTACTCAATCATATGGCGAATAAGTCCAAAAATGACCTGTCACCGACGATTCCCGAAAAATATCGTAATAACAGCAATTTCTGGCATGATATTTCCAAGAACAGCTGGTACGAAACACGTCATGATATTACCCAGTACTGCATGGATGGTGTACCCGATCTGAATACCGGCAGTCAGGATGTACAGAATGCAGCCATTTCCTTCCTGAAGGAGTGTATCGACTGCGGTGCGGACGGTTTCCGTTTCGACGGTGCAAAACATATTGAAACACCGTCTGACTCTACCAGCAGCCAGTTCTGGCCGAATGTGCTGAATGCAACTACCAGCTATGCACAGTCCAGTAGAAATATTACTCCTTACTACTATGGCGAGGTGCTTGACAAACCTACCGGCAGCCAGGACAGCTCCAAGGATCAGACAATCGCCAATGCCTATACCCAGTATATGAGCGTTACCATGAGCGATGTGTCCAACAGCATCCGCGGCTCTGTCAACAGTTCTGATGCCAACGGTGCGAAAAGAAGTGATTTCTATTTCAAAGACGGCGGCAGCGTAAAGGGCAGCAAGGCAGTACTCTGGAATGAATCCCATGATACCTATCAGGCAGGAACCTCCAGCTATGTCAGCGACTATAATATGAACAAAACCTGGGCGCTTGTCGGTACCAGAGCAGAAGCCTGCGGTATGTATATGGCTCGTCCCAGCAACTGGAGCAGCGCCGCAATGGGTCAGGGCGATGTTACCGCCTGGGCGAATACCGAGGTCAAGGCTGTCAATGAGTTCCATAATGCCTATGTGGGCAAGACAGAATACCTGTCATCCTCAGGCAATGTGGTTTACAATGAAAGAGGTACAGACGGCGTGGTAATCGTCAACGTCAGCGGTGGTTCCTCACAGGTCAGTGTAAAAGCCAATAAAATGGCAGCTGGTACCTATAAAGATCAGATTACAGGTGCAACCTTTACGGTTTCTAATGGTCAGATCAGCGGTCAGGTGGGCGACACCGGTATCGCAGTTGTTTATAATAAGGAAAATGTACTCAAGAGTGCAGTCGTTTCGGCTGAACCGGGTTCAACCACCTTTACGACCGATACCCTTGGCGTAACGCTGAATGTTGCCAATGCAAGCAAGGGTAACTATACTACCTCCGAAGGAAAGTCCGGTACCTATACCAACGGTCAGGAAATCACTATTGGTTCTTCTGTAGCAGCCGGCGGCAGTGTAACGCTGACCCTTTCCGCAACAGGCGAAGATAATAAGGAAGTAACTGCTACCTATACATACACCAAGAAGGATCCCACTTTGGCGACAAAGGTTTATTTTGACAACAGCAGCTGCAAGTGGTCGAATGTATATGCATATATCTATACCGGTGCTGATCCTACCCCGATAGATACCATTCTGTTCAGTGATACACTCGGATGGGGAACCGTATATGCTTATTTCTTTGCGAATGATAAGACTGTGGGAGCAGAGTGGCCCGGCACGAAAATGACCTCCAACGGTACCAATGAATTTGGTCAGGGTCAGTTCAAAATTTCCGTTCCCAGCGGTGCAACCCATGTTATTTTCAATAACGGCAGCGGCACACAGACAGGCAATGTTCAGCTGACAGGTGCAACAGGCTATTATTGTGACGGCAGCCCCAGCGTTGTCAAGACATGGACGTCCACCAGCTCCGGCGCAGCGGCAACAACTTATAATGCAGCCTTCCCGGGAGTAAAAATGACGCTTGACAGTACGAGCGGTTACTATGTGCTGGAGGTACCCTCCGATCTGGTAAACGGCAAGGTAATTTTCAGCGATGGTACAGAAACAAACCGTTATCCTGCAAAGGGAGAGGAAGGTCTTGCGATCAATGATACTACCATGTTCCTGAGCAGTGACAATACATGGCAGCCCTATAAGTCAAACGTCAAGGTGCCGACCGTAACAGCAGATAAGGCAAACGGCACAAAGTTTACAGATGAAACCATGACCGTCAAGCTGTCCCTGGCAAATGCTGTCAGCGGTACCTATAAGGTTGACGGCGGTCCGGAAAAGACCTTCACCAGCTCTGCATCTGTAGTCATCGGAGAAGGCAAGATCGGCGACAGCGTTGTGACGGTAGAAGCCACCGCCAAGGGAAGTGACAATACGGTTAAATCCTATACATTCACCTACAACAAGGTATATACTGTCAAGACCACATCCAGCGGCGCTGCGTCAGCTAACACGAAGTACCAGACCAATCCGAATGGTAATGTAGGCGCCAATAAAACCATTAAAAGTGCGTCTGACTTTACAGCAGAAACCCTGATTGCACAGGGACTGGCAAATGATGACCCTGCATCCTTCAGAGGAACACATGAGGCGCCGAGATTTGACCTGTATGCATTGTATGCTGCATGGGACAGCACCAATCTCTATGTGGGCATCCAGTATACCAATGTAATTGATGTAGTTGACCCGGCACAGTCAGCTCCGCAGACAGGCAGAGGCAAGCCCAACGGTGCAGATGCAGATATTCCGCAGATGTTGCTGCTTGACGTCAGGACAGGCGACTATACAGACGGAAAAACCAACAGCACAGATCAGGCTACTGTATGGAACACAAACATCACCTTTGGCGGCGATACCAAGGTAGATAAGGTGATTATGTATTCGCCCAAAGAGGGAATTGACAACTATGCCGTTTTCCCGGTAAGCAATGGCGTCATTGATTACACCAACAGAATTGCTTACGGATACCAGAAGCCCCTTCCCGGCGCATCCATCACATGGGAGGACGGTTTCTTCGGCACAGAAATGAACGGTCTTAACAAAACAGGCGATGGCTATACACCCGCTGACCTGGAAAGCACATCCGGCAACTGGGTAGATTTTCTTACTACTAATCATAGCACAGAGCATGATACTTTCTGCATTATCACCATGCCTTTGGAATACCTGGGCGTAAGCGCATCTGATATTGCGGATAACGGCATTGGTCTGATGGCAGTGGCTACCTACGGCGAAAGCGGTATTGGTTGTCTGCCCAATGATACCGTTATGCTGGACAATGCAAAAGAAGCATATGCAAGTGACGATTCTACCTCCGGTGAAAAGTCAGATGCAGATAAGATCACAGTTGCACTGGCAAGTGTCGGCAAATCCGGCGGCGTCATCAAGCCCGACCCGACTACACCGCTCCAGGTTAACTTTGGTACAGATAAATCTGCTCCGCAGCTGGCAACCACCGCTCTGACCCTCAAGGGTATCGGCATCGGCGGCACAGCTCCTTATAAGTATCAGTTCAGCGTAGACGGCAGTGTAGTAAAGGCATCCAATACAACTGCTACCTACACATGGAAGCCCGGCACATCCGGCAAGCACACCATCAAGTGCGTGATCACAGACTCTACGGGCGCAACCGCAACCGTATCCAAGACATTTACAGCAGAAGGAGATTCACCTGTTCCATATTCACTGGTGAATGAATCCGATATCAGCAGCAGAAACGTAGAAGCATATCAGCCTGTAACCATTACTGGTGCAGCATCCGGCGGTAAGGCTCCTTATAAGTACTGGTTCTCTTACAGAAAGACTTCTGACGAGGAGTTCACTGTTCTCGGCGAACAGTATGGTTCTGCTACAACAGCAACCTTCTATCCGCCTCTTGGTGGTACGTATCAGGTAGTTGTCAGAGTCAAGGACGCTAACAACAAGGTTGCAAAGACATCCTTCACAGTAAAGGCAGCAAAATCTACTTCTACTCTGAAGTCAACTGCTACCATTAACAAAACAACCATGCCTCTTGGTTCAACTGTTAAGATGACAGGTTCGGCAACAGGCGGTAAGAAGGATTATACCTATGCATTCTACTTCAAGAGAGCTTCTAACACCAAGTGGAAGACGCTCGGAACAGAATTTGGTACGACTAACTATGCTAAGCTGACACCTACCGGCACTGGCACCTATGACCTGCGTGTTCTGGTCAAGGATGCAACAGGTATTGCTGTTACCAAGACCTTCCAGCTCAAGGTAACCGCAGCGAGCGCTGCACTGCAGAATACATCGACCATCAGCGCAACATCTGTAAAGTCTGGTACAGCTGTCAAAGTGACAGGTAAGGCATCCGGCGGTACATCTCCTTATAAGTATGCATTCTACTATAAGAGAACAACCAATTCCAGCTGGAAAACAATTGGTACTGCTTACGGCACAGCCACAACCGGTTCCTTTACACCCACCTCTGCAGGTACTTTTGATGTAAAGGTCAGCGTAAAAGATAATGCTGGTAACATCGTAACAAAATCCTTTACGGTGACTGTAAAATAATTCTGTGCGTATCATATAACAGCATAAGTTCAAAAACAGCGGCTCAGTCGGTTTCATATCGACGGAGCCGCTGCTTTTGTGCTGATAAAAAAAGAATATCCCGGAGCAGGATATTCCGAAGCGAGATTATACATTGGTTGTTTCATTCAGAAATGAAGGTAGCTGTTTTTTATTCTTCCGTAACTCTCTGAAAAAATCCGAAAGCATAGCAGAGCATTCCTCACGAAGAACACTGCCAAGAACAGCGGGCTTATGATTGTACGGCAGGTCGAACATATGCAGAACGGAGCAGACCGAACCGGCTTTCATGTCCTCACAGCCATAGATAACCCGTCTGATTCTGGAATTGATGATAGCACCTGCACACATTGGGCACGGCTCCAGTGTCACATATAATTCGCATTCCCAGAGCCGCCAGCCGCCGAGTTTCTGACAGGCGTCATGGATTGCCAGCAATTCGGCATGATAAAGGGCATTTTTACCGTATTCTCTGCGGTTATAGCCGGTACCGACGACACAGCCGTTACGCACCACAACTGCGCCAATGGGAACTTCGTTCTCAGAACGGGCTTTTTTTGCTTCTTCCAGAGCCAGCCGCATAAAATATTCATCTGTCATACGAGGTTGAATATCAGTCATGTTTCTTATCTCCACTTTTTTTCATATACATATAGAGTTTGAATTCGGTGCTGCCCATATTTTCCACCTGTTTCATCCACGTGCAGATCAGAACACCGTACCTCCGGAACAACAGGTTCATAATATCGTCCATAATAGCCATCATCAGACCAATCTGTTCATTGGTATCATAAAGAGGACCGCCGTCAACATCCACAAAATCCAGCTTGACGCTGGGACGGAGAAATCCTACCTCAATGCGGGTGTTGGTAATAAACACATTGGTATACCATACATATTTATTGCGGTTGATGCCGCTTTCCTGATGAAGAATACGGTCAAAATAATCCTGATTGAAATAGCTGCGGAACAGATACTCTGTAATTCGGTGGATAAATTCGGAATTGGCAACCTTTGCGTAATACTCATTCCCGCGTACAATGTCCGCCTCCAGCAGCTTATTGATCATCATAGCCGGATCCTTTACGATAACGGTTGCTCTTTTTTCATATAGAGAAATTTCTGTAGAAGGATCCTGATTATGTCTTTTCTTACGGATTTTGAGATTATCAATGTTAAGCCGGATGCGGGAGTGTCGGACCGTAATGCCGTCAATTTGTCGTAAATCCCTGATTTCAGCGACCTTACGGTGTTGGGCTTCGATTTTAGGCATATAGGTTTTGCCCTGAAAAATTTCGCAGGAGGTTTCCTTATCGGTGACGACCCTGACATAACCGATATGCTCAATGTAGCTGAAGCTGGAATCATCATAGTTTTCCATGCATTTCTGAAAAAGATAATTCATGCGTTCACGGTTAGACGTAAAGTTAATAGAATTGTTCTTACTCATAGCCAAGTCCTCCTGATAAAATATCCATATTCAAAAGAGGGCTGTCAATCAACGAATGTGCAGTTGATGTGACAGCCCAAAAGATTATAGTGTATAAGTCATTCCGCTCAGGCGAGCATAGCATCAGCAAGTGCTTCCAGCTGGGGGATATCGCTTTCCTTGAGGGAGGAGCGGATTGTGACGCTGACATCACAGATTTCTACATTTTTCATACCTTCAAAATACGCTCTCATGACCTTACCGGCAGAGGGAGCCCATGAACCGTTCTCGATCAAAGCTACCTTTTTATTGCGATAGGTTTTGATTTTAAGGTGATGCAGGAAATCATTAGCAGGCGGGAAGATATCGCCGTCATAGGAGCAAGCCAGCATAATCATTCTGTTGTAACGGAAGGCATCCTCCACATTTTCATGCAGATCACTTCTTGTCAGATCAGAAATTGCAATCGGCAGGTCTGTTTTGGATTTCAGAATATCATAGAGCCTGAGAGCAGCCTCCTTGGTATGACCATGAATAGAAGCGTAGGCAATAAAAATGCCGTCTGTTTCAGACTCGTATTTACTCCAGGTATCATACAGACCGATATAGTAGCTGAGATTTTCTGTAAGGATAGGTCCGTGCAGAGGACAGATGGTCTGAATATCAAGCTTAGCAGCTTTTTTAAGTAAAGCCTGTACCTGAGCGCCGTACTTGCCGCAGATATTGAAATAATACCGTCTTGCCTCACAAGCCCAGTCATCGGGTTCCGCATCCATTACACCGAACTTACCGAAGCCGTCGGCACTGAACAGAACCTTTTCAGCTGCTTCATAAGTCACCATTACCTCCGGCCAGTGAACCATCGGCGCCATGTAGAAGGTGAGTGTATGCGTACCAAGCTCAATGGTATCGCCTTCTTTTACGGTAATCGTTCTGCCCTCAGTGTCCATATCAAAGAACTGGGGGAGCATCTGAAACGTTTTTGCATTGCCAATCAGCTGCATGGAAGGATATTTAGCAGCAGCCTTTGCAATGCTGGCGGCATGGTCGGGTTCCATATGGCTGATAACCAGATAATCGGGTGTTCTGCCGTTCAGTACAGCAGCCAGATTTTCAAACCATTCATCAGCTTTGCGGTCATCAATGGTATCAAGAACAGCAATTTTCTCATCGAGAATTACATAGGAATTATAGCACATTCCATCAGGCACATCATATTGGCTTTCAAACAAATCCAGATCAGGATCATCAGCCCCGATATATTTGATTGCATCGGATACATTTCTTATCATAATTATTTCCTCCAGTTTGCTTCCGCATTTGCGGGTAATAAAATCAATAATCATTATTATAAATAATTTTTTTGTAAATTGCAATAGGCTGACACGAATTTCGTGCGCCGGGTATGACAGTATGTGAATAACATAAAACAGCCGATGTATTCCGCATCTATGGCAGATTCGTCGGCTGAACTTGTGTATAACGGTATGATACTGTGTACAGTCAGGAAATAGGCAGCAGTCTGGGGGTATGCTTATCATAGACAGTGAAATGGGTATAACCGCATTCCAGCAGCATATCCAGTCCGGTTTCAATGCCGGAACCGATATCTCCCCAGCGGTGTGCATCTGACCCGATAGTGACATATTTTCCGCCCAGCTCCCGGAA
This sequence comes from uncultured Ruminococcus sp., assembly GCA_902783855.1. Taxonomy (GTDB): domain Bacteria; phylum Bacillota; class Clostridia; order Oscillospirales; family Acutalibacteraceae; genus UBA1213. Next base: position 2,922 of record CACZSU010000022.1, on the reverse strand, counting down.
ACGCCGGATTGTGCTGATATCGGGCAGGGTGCGGCCGATCACCTGGCGCAGACCGGAGGTATTGATTTCAATCGCCTTGTCATTTTTGATAATCGTTTCCAGAACGGCATCCAGTTTTTCCTGATAGCGGCTCAGGTCAACGCGGATATTGGAATTGCCGATGATATATCGAAGGGGATAATCCGCATGGGACAGGCAATCGAACAGATTCTGTTCTGCCATTTCCAATAATTCGTCATAATAGCGATCCAGAAGCGGATACACATTTTCTTCTGTGTAAGTCAGATAATAAAAATCCTGTTCGCCCTTGAGATTATGCAGGGAGCCGAGAACGAAATCATAATCCGTCAGGGATAAGGCATCTGCCGCGGCAAGTGGATCCTGAACAGGCTGACCAAGCTCAATGCCGGTGTATACGTGCAGTCTGTCATGATACATGGCACGAGCCTTGCTGACCTGCATAATAGAACGGGAAATATCATCCCGCATATGGTGGTCAAAATATTCGTTGCATTCACAGTGGTCTGTAATTGTCAGGGAATACATTTCAAGGGCACTGGCTTGTTCACACAGCATAATGACACTGTCAGTGCCGTCAAAGGAACATTCACTGTGGGTATGGCTGTCGGAAATAAAACGATATTTCATAAACACTTCTCCGTATGTCTGATCCATCGTGCGTCGGCAGATGCCGGACACAGTACGTTACTACGAGAGTATTATACCATAGACAGACGCTTTTTTAAACACCTAATAGTGATGGAAATATCCTAACTTTTTGATTTGTAAATTATCCAATATGCAACATAATATGATTCTGTAACAGAATTATGCTGCTATGTTACGGAATCACTTTTTTTTATGATAATTTGAGGGATTTCCCTTGACATTGAAGCGGTAAAATAGGATAATGATTATATATGTGTCCGTATCGCCGGGGATCCGGCAAATTTCATCGGACCGTGCAGGAGGTTTTATATGAATGCAGTGATTACCGTATTAGGTAAAGATAATGTTGGTATACTTGCAAAGGTTTCTAATGAATGTGCGTCAGTAGGCGCCAATATTCTGGAGGTAACGCAGTCTGTACTGCAGGGAATGTTTGCAATGATTATGTTTGTGGATATCACGCATATTACCGTGCCGTTTGCTGAGCTGGCAGATAACCTGTCAGCAAAAGGAGAGGAAATGGGTGTCAAGGTGATAGTGATGCATGAGGATCTGTTCAATGCCATGCATAAGATTTAAGCAGCTTTGTACGGAAGTACAGGAAAGGAATGTTGTGGAAAAATGATCAATTCGCATGATATATTGGAAACGATCAATATGATCGAGCATGAAAACCTGGACGTAAGAACGATTACCATGGGAATTTCGCTGCTGGATTGTATTGATGAGGATATTGATAAGGCGTGCAGCAAGGTGTATGATAAAATCTGCCGCTACGCAGGTGATCTGGTAAAAACAGGAGAAGCTATCAGCAAGGATTACGGTATTCCGATTATACATAAAAGAGTGGCGGTAACACCGATTGCAATGCTGGCAGCTGCTTGTCCGACGAAGAATCCGGTAAAATTTGCGATGACGCTGGATAAGGCAGCTGAAACGGTAGGCGTTAATTTTGTGGGCGGCTACAGTGCGTTGGTTCATAAGGGATTCTCACAGGGAGATTATGCCCTGATTGAAAGTATTCCGGAGGCGCTGGACTGTACGCAGCGGGTGTGCTCATCGGTGAATATCGGCAGCACCAAGGCTGGTATCAATATGGATGCAGTCGCCAAAATGGGTCATGTGATCCGCAGGACAGCGGAGCTGACAGCCGACCGTGATTGTATCGGCGCTGCCAAGCTGGTTGTGTTCTGTAATGCGCCGGAGGATAACCCGTTTATGGCAGGTGCATTCCATGGACCGGGTGAAGCAGATTGTGTGATCAATGTGGGTGTATCAGGTCCGGGTGTTGTCAGGGCAGCGCTTGCAAAGGCGGGGGACTGCAATATCACAGAGGTTGCTGATATTGTCAAAAAGACTGCCTTCAAGATTACCCGAGCCGGTATGCTGGTAGCAAGGGAAGCCTCAAAGCGTCTGAGCGTACCCTTCGGTATTGTGGATCTGTCGCTGGCGCCTACACCGGCTATCGGTGACAGCGTTGCGTATATTCTGGAGGAAATGGGTCTGGAGCAGTGCGGCGCACATGGTACAACCGCTTGTCTGGCGTTGCTGAATGATGCCGTGAAAAAGGGCGGTGTTATGGCTTCGTCCCATGTCGGCGGACTTTCCGGTGCGTTTATTCCTGTAACAGAGGATGCCGGAATGATTGAAGCAGCCAGAAGCAAGGCGCTTTCCATTGTCAAGCTGGAAGCTATGACAGCGGTTTGCTCGGTGGGTCTGGACATGATTGCTATACCCGGCGACACACCGGCGGACGTTATTTCAGGCATTATTGCGGATGAAGCTGCAATCGGAATGGTGAATTCCAAAACAACGGCTGTCCGCCTGATTCCGGCTATCGGCAAACAGGCAGGCGAAGAACTGAATTTCGGCGGTCTGCTGGGAAATGGCCCGATTATGGACGTCAATATGAAATCTCCGGCACGCTTTATCGGCAGAGGAGGTCGTATTCCGGCGCCGATGCAGAGCCTGAAAAACTAAAGGGCGGCTGCTTATACAGAAAGCGTAAAAACATAGTTGGCAAATTGAATAACTGCCAACTAAAATAAGCTGCATAAAAGCCGTGTGCTGTTAAATGCATTCCGCGGGTGTGAATTTGTTTAGGCTATAACCAGAGCGGAGCGCTGAAAACAAATACAAGTCAAGCCCACACGTGAGAGATGCAACAGCAGAAGGGTCAAGGAATCCGAACGAGAGCAGTGACACCGGCGGCACGCCGGCGCAGCGACTGACGCGTATAGGGTGCAGCGTCAC
>CACZSU010000021.1 GCA_902783855.1 uncultured Ruminococcus sp. | reverse complement strand
TTTTTTTTTTTTTTTTGCCTTTGTAAAGGCTGGCGAAACTTTTGCGCTGGGCTAAGGGTGGTTTTTAGCTTTTTCGCCTCTGCCACACAACGGAGTTCCAAAGCAGGCGGCACGCCGGCGCCCGGTCAGGCTTCTTTCATTTTATAATGAATGTCCTCGTCTATCATTCCCAGCATCACATCTACAATCTGCGGATCCAGCTGAGAACCCCTTACACGGACAATTTCCGCCCTGATTTTATCCTGCGGCATAGCGTCAGGGTAGCTTCTTTTGGAAGACATGGCATCGTAAGCATCAGCGACTGCAATGATCCTGGCTTCCAGCGGAATCTCCTCACCGCTGATACCATCAGGATAGCCCTTGCCGTCATAATGCTCATGATGCCATCTGGCGCCGCAGTACAGATTGGGCATTTCTGTAATTTTTTTCAATACCTCTGCGCCAATGACCGGGTGCGTTTTGATGATTGCATATTCCTCATCCGTCAGCTTGCCGGTTTTATTGATAATGTAATCGGGTATACCTATCTTGCCGATATCGTGCAGCAAGCCCATAAAATAAATATCCCTGACAAAATCATCCGGCTTCCCCATGCGCAGCGCTATCTCTTTGGAATAGCTTGCCACTCGCTGAGAATGACCATTGGTATAGGAATCCTTGGCATCCACTGTACCAGCCAGCGCCGTGACAACCTGCACGGACAGCTTTTCCAGCTTCTGTGCCTCTTCCAGCTTTTTCTGCGCCATTTCATCCTTATAAATCTGCGTCTGGAAAAACATATAGTAAAAATATTCCGACGCCACAATGGAAATACGCAGCAGCACCAGATTCGACAAAATCGACTCCATAAAGGCGCCCAGCGTCAGCAATAAGGCAACCGTTACTACCACCAGCTTTTCAAAACGATGATTCTTCTTTTTCCGGAATACTGTGAGCAATATCATCATCAGCAAATAAAAAATCATCACAATATGAGAAAACCAGCCAAGCGGACCTCTCTGGAACACCTTATCATCGCTATAGGAATAGGCAATGTCGGTAATGAATCCCGACAATGAAAACATCGTATTGATCAACAGCGGAAACAGCAGCAGCTGTTTGATTTGCTTCTGCTTTTCATCACGAAGCACCAGCATGAGAAACAGATACAGCATCACCGGCCGCAGAATGTAGCCTATGCAGGTTACCAGCACCATCCATTCTGGACTGCAATCCGTATCGGGCAGCACATACTCCAGATTAAAGGTAAACAGTTCAATTAATGTAATACATTGTAAAGCATAAAAAATAATGCGTACATTTTTTTCCAGGTCGGAATTACGCCAGATAAACACAAACAGAAAGACGCTGCCGATTACAGGAAAAAAATTGATAGTCAAAAAATCGTAGTTCATGGTGCCGCCTCCTGTCTGATACCGGATCGGAGTTTATTTTGCGTTCCTGATAAATTCAAAATTCTGTACAATATAAATCACACCGGAAATAATCGTCAGCAAAGCAGATATCCACAGGGCGGCTTCTCCGATTATACCAAAAACAGGCGTCAGTCCGCCGACATCCAGACGTATGGCTCCCAGGGTGCCCAGCTCCAGAATATACTGCAAAAGCAGAATCAGCAGTACCGCTGCTATCTGGCTGATGGTTTTGGCTTTACCCCAGTTATTGGCAGCCACAACCTTCCCCTTGGAAGAGGCAACCAGACGCATTGCCGTTACCATGAATTCTCTGGCAACAATCACCGTCAGCACTACTGCATTGGTCAGTCCCAGTTGCACAAAGCAGGCAAGCGCTGCCAGAATCATAATCTTATCCGCCAGCGGATCAGCAAATTTGCCGAAATCCGTGATCATATTATATTTACGTGCAATTTTTCCATCCAGATGATCCGTATAGGATGCTGCTCCAAAAATCAGCAGAGCTATCAGATAATGATGCGGTATCATCGGCATCAGTAAAAAGAATATATAAAACGGCACCAGTAGTATTCTTAACACCGTCAGCTTATTCGGTAAATTCATACGTCCTCCTGTTATCCCCGTTTTGTCTGGCTGCTGCCAACCGGCGCCAGAACACCCATCAGATCATATTCAAGCGAATCCGTAATGGTGACCCTGATCAGATCGCCGACCCTTACCCGCTTGCCTTCTGTAATAAAATACACTCTGCCGTCCACCTCGGGCGCATCCGCAGCACTTCTGCCATAATAGCACTCCGCCTGCTGGTCATAACCCTCGCAGAGTATTCCCAGCGTTTTTCCGATATATTTACGGTTCACCTCTGTCATAATACGGGATTGCTGCTCCATTATGAGATTCTGTCTGTGCCGTTTGGTTTCTTCATCCAGCTGATCAGGCATCTTTGCAGCAGGGGTATCCTCCTCCTGTGAATAGGCAAAGCATCCCATACGGTCAAACCGCATTTCTTCCACAAACTCCGAAAGCTCCGCAAAATCCTCCGTCGTTTCTCCCGGGAACCCCGTCATCAGGGTGGTACGGATCACTAACTTCGGTATCCGTTCCCGCAAATGCTGCACCAGTCTGGTCAGGCTTTCCCTGTCGCCATGACGATTCATGCGTTTGAGCACCTTACCGCTGCAGTGCTGCATCGGGATATCAATATATTTCAGAATCTTTGGTTCCTCGGCAATCACATCAATCAGTTCTTCGGTAATCCTCTCAGGATAGCAGTAAAGAATGCGGATATATTGTACCGTCGGAATGGCACAAAGCTCCCGCAAAAGCTCCGGCAGCAGAGATTTTCCGCACAGATCCTCTCCATAGCGGGATGTGTCCTGTGCAATGAGAATAAATTCCTTGACGCCTCTCTCGCTCAGATCCTTTGCCGCCTGCAGAATATCCTCCATGGGACGGCTGCGGAACTGTCCCCGTATCATAGGTATTGCGCAGTAGGTACAGCGGTTATCACAGCCTTCCGCAATTTTCAGATATGCATAATAAAACGGCGTAGAACGCACACGTCCCCCGCACAGCGGTAATTCTCTTTTGGAAGGATACAACTCTATCTTTTTCTTGCGCAGAACCTCATCCACTACCTCAGCAATATTTTTATTGCCGCCGATACCCACAACAGCGTCTACCTCGTACAGTTCTTTCATCACTTCACTGCGGTAACGTTCTGCCAGACAGCCCGTGACAATGATTGCCTGTATCGTGCCTTCGTTTTTCAGACGAACCAGCTCCAGTATTTCCTCAATACTTTCCTGTTTGGCATCCTCGATAAAGCCGCAGGTATTGATGATCGCCACGTCACAGAAGGCGACGTCCTTTACCAGCTCATATCCCTTTTCTTTTAATGTGTACAGCATCATTTCGCCGTCTACTCTGTTTTTGGAACAGCCAAGACTGACCATTCCGACCTTTACTGCCATACTGAAAACCTCGCTTTTTTGTCAAAACATCCTTGTCTGTGCCTGTGCATCTGCGTTTATGACTGATAGGGTGCCATCGCATCCATTATATCATACCAGCTGAATCCCATCGCTTTCAGACCATTGATCGCCCTCTGTCTGCCCTTCTCATCCTGCATACTGCGGGCATATTTCGTTTCCAGCAGCCGAGCGATCTGCTCCACAGGATCCGGCTCCAGCTGCTCTGTCAGTTCCTCTGCCAGCTCACGGTCAATCCCTTTTTTCATCAGCTCAAACAGCACCCGTCTGGACGAATAATGCTTCTGTTCAAACAGCTGCTGTGCATACCGCTCGGCAAATGCTGCGTCGTCAATCAATCCAAGCTGCTCCAGCCGTTCAATCGCTTCTTCGGCAGCTTCCTCACCGAAAAGCGGCACCAGCTTATCTTCTACTTCCTTGCGTGAACGGGGACGGTATTCAATCAGATACAATGCCTTTTCCTTTGCCCGATTAACATTCGATTGCTGCAGCAGTGCATACAGCTCCTCATCCGTAATCTCCGACCCTGTTTTCTTTCCTGACGACAGCCATGTCACGCTGTCCACGCTGGCTGCATATTCTCCGTCAATATACAGAGCAGTCAAGCTCTTTTTTCTTTCTTCCGCCGCCGTGATCAGCATCATTCATCCACCATAATATCAATATCCTCTCCCGAGGTCCTTGCTTCTGCTTCCGGCTCCGCCGTTACATTCGCATCCTCTACCGGTCTGGTTTCGGGACGTTCATCTTCAACAGCTTCTTCCTTAGCGCCCTTTTTCGACTTCTTGGACGTCTGGCGGGTAAAGGTCAGCTTGTCCTTATTCTCCATCAGCTCCGCTTCTGCCTTGGCAGCAATCTCCGGATGGGTTTTCAGAAATTCCTTGGCATTATCCCTGCCCTGACCGATACGATCTCCCCCATAGGAGAACCATGCACCGCTCTTTTTGATGATATCCAGCTGTACCGCTAAATCCAGCAGCTCGCCGACTCTGGAAATACCCTGTCCGTACATAATATCAAACTCAGCCTCACGGAACGGCGGTGCTACTTTATTTTTCACTACCTTGGCTCTGGTTCTGGAGCCGATGACCTCGCCGCCGGCTTTGAGCGGTTCAATCTTCCGGATATCAATCCGCACGGATGCATAGAATTTCAGTGCGCGGCCGCCGGGCGTTGTTTCGGGATTACCGAACATAATACCCACCTTTTCACGCAGCTGGTTGATAAAGATAGCAACACAATTCAGCTTGGATATCGAGCCAGCCAGCTTTCTCAATGCCTGTGACATCAGCCTTGCCTGCAAGCCCACATGAGAAGCGCCCATATCTCCCTCTATCTCTGCCTTAGGTGCCAGTGCTGCGACAGAGTCCACTACAATAATATCAATTGCACCCGAACGTACCAGCGCTTCGGCAATTTCCAGTGCATCCTCGCCTGTGTCGGGCTGGGAAACCAGCAGTGAATCAATATCTACTCCCAGTGCCTTTGCATAAATAGGATCCAGAGCGTGCTCGACATCAATAAATGCAGCATAGCCGCCCTTTTTCTGTGCCTCCGCAATGCAGTGCAGTGCCAGCGTGGTTTTACCCGAGGATTCGGGACCATAGATTTCCACGATTCTGCCCTTAGGCAGACCGCCGATTCCCAATGCCATATCCAGCGACAGGGAGCCTGTAGGGATTGCATCCACCTGCATCGCTACATTTTCTCCCAGACGCATGACGGCACCCTTGCCGAACTGCTTTTCTATCTGATGCAGTGCCGTTTCCAATGCCTTCTGCTTATCTACTGCCATATGTAATTCCACCTTTCCATTTATCTGCGATCTGCCCTGTGCAGCCGCCTGACTGCTCCTATTATACCGGTATTCCGGCAGATACGCAACTATTTATATACAATATTTTGAAAATCTATACATTTTATTGTATAGTCAATATGCTTATGCTTCACTGATAACCGCCCTGTCCAGACCGCCCAGATCCTGCAGAACATCCGTTTTCCTTCTGCCGTGCGCCTTTAGCAGACAGCTGACAGGCTGCCCCTGCTGTTCGCCGATTTCCAGGGACAGGATTCCCCCTGTCCGGAGCTTCGGCAGCCAGTGTTCTGCGATCAGCCGATAAAAAACCAGTCCGTCCGTCCCTCCGTCCAATGCCATTTCCGGCTCACACTGAACCTCTTTCTGCAAACCGGGCAGTTCTGCCGAACAGATATACGGCGGATTTGAGATAATCACATCGAATATGCCGTCCTCAAACAGGTCATAGCATTCACCGATATCACCGCTGACCACTTTGATCTGTTCAGACACGCCATTGTGACGGATATTATCTTCCAGATAGTGTACCGCCTCAGGGGACAGCTCCACAGCTGTAATGACAGCCTCCGGATACCGCTTTGCCAGCGCAATAGCGATAGCGCCGCTGCCGCTGCACAGATCTACTATCCGCGGCGCCGTCCAGCCCCGGGCATTGATTTTATCTATACAAGCACGCACACACACCTCTGTATCATCCCTTGGTATCAGCACACCCTCTCCGACAGACAGCTCACAGCCCATAAAGCTCCAGCTGCCCAGAAGATATTGCAGCGGATACCCGCTGCACCGCTTTCTGACCGCTTCCAGAAAAGCCTGTTCCTGCTGCGTCTGCGCCTGCTGCTGCAAAAAACCGGGCGGAGAAAGGCGGTTCAGTCCAAGAAAACGAGCTGCAAGCTCCCTGATTTCTGTTTCTGCTGCAAGGATTCCTGCTTCACGAAGGGTGCGGCAGCCATATTGCCGCAGCTGTGCAATTGTCATCCGATCCTGTCCTCTCCATTTTCCGGAATAACATCCTTCATTGCCTGAATAGCCACCTCAATCATCTGATCATCAGGCTCCTTGGTGGTAATATGCTGCATCCATACACCAGGGGCAGCAATGATTCTGGTTACCAGATTATCATGCTTACCGCAGATTTTAATCAGCTCATAACCGATGCCCACCGTAACAGGCAGCAGACAGAATTTCACCAGCGGACGGATAAAGGGATGGTTGATGGGAATAAACAAACCGATAATAATACCCACAATCAGCATCAGCACCATAAAGCTGGTGCCGCAGCGGGGATGGAAACGAATCTGTTTTCTGACATTTTCCACCGTCAGCTCCAGACCGTACTCATAGCAGAAAATGGTCTTATGCTCGGCGCCATGGTACTGGAATACCCGTTTCACGTCCTTATTCAGCGTACACAGGCACATATACACCAGAAACAGAATTATGCGGATCACGCCTTCATATGCTGACTGCCAGAAGCGCTCCATTCCCAGAACCGGCTGGGTCATAAAGGTCAGCCAGCCAGTGGTCAGGTTATACAGCCATGTGGGAACAAAATAAAACACACCGATACAGAACAATACGGCAATCACCGTAGACGCTGCCATGATCACATTGATCATCTTATCGCTGAAATGATCATTCAGCCAGATATCCAGCTTGGAGGGCTTTTCCTCTTCCTCCTCGCCGTCCTCCATACCCTCCAGCACCTTATCAGCGGAGCGCATAAGCGCCTTTTCACCCGTCACGAGGGAATCAATCATGTTCACAACTCCCCGTATCAGCGGCAGACGCAGAAGCGGATATTTTTTTGCCCAATTCAGCGGATGGACTTCTTCCAGTTCAATGGAGCCGTCACTTTTGCGCACCGCCATGGTGCATTTCTGCGGTCCCCTCATCATGATTCCTTCCATCAGCGCCTGACCGCCGATAGAGGTAATCAGCTTTGTCTTCTGTTTTTTCATGCTCTGCTCCCTTCCTGATCTGCAGGATTACTTATTCTTCTTCTCCTGCTTCTTCCTGTTCTTCTTCCTCTTGTTCTTTGATAACAGGAATCGTAATGGTTACGGTTGTACCGACGCCCTCGGTACTGTCGATATCCAGGGTGCCATGGTGCAGCTTGACAATTTCATCTGCCACTGCCAGACCGATACCCGATCCCCGTACTGTCTGATTGGCTTTATAGAATTTCTGTTTTACCTTCGGCAGATCCTCCGCCGAGATACCGCAGCCGTTATCGGCTACCGTAATCGTGATATTGTCCTCTGCCTCATCCGTTGCTGCTGTGATATTCACAATCGCATCGGAGGAAGAATATTTCAGTGCGTTATCTATAATATTGATAAATACCTGCCGCAGTCGGTTGCGGTCGCCCACAATGATCGGCAGCATTTCCGGCGCCTCGTAGGTAATGTGCTTATTCTCCCGGGTTGCCTTTTCCTTGAGCATATAAATGGACTCATCCAGTTCTGCAATCAGGTCTACCCTGTCCATAATCAGCACCATACGATCCTGCTGTATTCTGGAGAAATCCAGCACCTCTTCCACAATACCGCCCAGACGTTCAGCTTCCTTGATAATAATATTGATACCCTTTTGCAGGGTGCGCTTATCCTGAAAGCCGTCCAGTTGCATGGTTTCCGCCCATCCCTTGATAGCGGTCAGCGGCGTGCGCAGTTCATGTGAAACGGACGAAATAAAGTCATTCTTGAGTTTATCCGCCGTTCCCAGCTCGCCCGCCATGTAATTGATGGTATCGCACAGATCACCGATTTCGTCATCATAGAATTTATCAATCCGGGCATTAAAATCTCCCTGCGCAATCTTTTTGGCAGTTTCACTGATTTCCCGTACCGGACGCACGATTGAACTTAAAAAGTACGTACTCGATATGAAGATAAAAAACATGATCAGCAAACCGATCAGACAGACAAACGATATGGCTATGAATATCTTTCTGTCTGCCTCCTCCAGCGACACCACATACCGTATGGCTCCCACCGGTTCATTGGCAGAACTGGTGATAACCCTGGTCAGCGCCATAATGTTTTCGCCAGAGCTGTTTTCTCCGTGCCAGTCGCCGTAATGCTCCTTACTGGACAAAGCCCTGTCGTAATCCGTCATTGCTTCGCTGTTATCAGGCGAAAAGCCGGTGGAATTGATCACTGCCTTGCCGCTGCGGTTGATCACCATCAGCTCCATCTGTTCCTTATCAGGAAAATCCTCTACATAGTCCCTTGCCCTTTCAATGAAGGTTTCACTTCCATCGCCCACATCCCGGAAAATATTGACCAGCTCACTGGAACGTCCGCTGAGCGTCTGACGGATTCCGTTATAGTAAAAATTCTGCACAATCAGCGCAAAGGCTATGATCAGAATACATAAGATAATCAAAATAACGGCAAAGGTATTCAGCACCCACCGTTTTGTAATTCCTTTCAATCGAAACTCCCCTTACAATCCAACGCCGTCCATATCATTCCGGCTGCTATGCTATACCAGAACGGACGGCATTGCCGCTGCTCTCTCATGCCTCCCATTTATAGCCCAGTCCCCAGACCGTTACGATATATTTCGGGGATGAGGGATTGTCCTCTACTTTCATTCTCAGACGGCGGATATTCACGTCTACGATTTTTTCCTCGCCCACATACTGCTCGCCCCATACGTATTTCAGGATTGCGCTGCGGTCAAGGGCTGTTCCGGGATTGGAGAAGAAGTATTCCATAATCTGGAACTCAACCTGTGTCAGTTCAATCTGCTTGCCGTTTTTCTTCAGAGAATGGTTTTTGAGATTCAGGGTAAAGTCACCCGAACGGATTTCTTCCTTGAAATTATTCTCACTGCGCATTTCGGAAATCGCAATCCTGCGATACAACGCATCCACTCTTGCCACCAGCTCCATGGGTGAAAACGGCTTTGTCACATAGTCATCCGCGCCATGCATCAGTCCCGTTACCTTATCCATTTCCTGTGTTTTGGCAGTCAGCATAATAATGCCCAGCTCGCCCTTGCGCTTTCTCAGCTCCTTGCAGACCGAAAGCCCATCCATTTCGGGCATCATGATATCCAGCACGGCAATATCAAAATCCCCGTTTGCCTCGTCATACTTTCTCAGCGCAACCGCACCGTTTTCTGCTTCGGTCACATTATAGCCTGCTCTTTCGAGATTGATCACAACAAAATCCCGGATGGCTGTTTCATCCTCTGCAACAAGAATATTTTTCATTTTGATTCATCCTTTCTGTTCAACTGTATGTTAAAAGCCTTACAAGAGCTTTACATTTCGTTCCAGCTCCGCCTTGCTGATATTCAGCACATCCTTGGCAGCCGTACTGAAAATCTGTCCCGCTATCACATAGTCCTTTCCCTTTGTCTGATCCGACAGCAGCATCACATAGTTGTTCTGTTCTGCCTTGTCCCATTCGGAACGGCGGAAACGATGTATTTCCAGCAGCTTATCCCCCAGTGACGCAGTTTCGCTGTTCCACATATAGAAGGTCAGCGTTCTGCTTTCGGTATCGGACAGGCAGGACACGCGGGTCACCCAGCGGTTCGGGAATATATAGTAATAACCGTCATTATAATTGAACACCGTACTGATCTTACTGTCCAGCTTGTTGGTGGCAGGGTTGATCTGTTTCCAGGTAGACAGACTGCACGCTTCGCCATAGCTGATGGTATTGGACGAGAACATATCTGTCACCACCGGTATTTCAATAATTCCGTCATTATTGATATCACGGCTGGAGATAATCTCCTTACGGGAAGTGGGGTTTTCATACGGTGCCGCATCCTCTCCGGCATCCGGCGTCAGCGGCATCACCAGTTTTCCGATTTTTTTATCAAAGCAGATAACATCCGTCTGATACCTGCCGTCATTGTTGCGGCTGTCGATCACCAGTCCGCTGTCAAAGCGTTTGCTTTTCTGGTCTGTCTTTGTGGTATCGGCAACCTTTCCGAAGGCAATCTTCTGGAAGGAATTGATTTCTGCATACAGATCAACACCATCCTTTGTCATCGGCCGTTTGACAGATTTATCATATTGAAGCAGCTTTACAGTAGCTGGCGATTTATCATGCCGCAGCGACAGCAGCATCAGATCCTTCATGCCGTCATCGGTAATATCATCAATCATCAGATCGGTATAGGTTTCATCTATGACCATTTCCCTGATGCTGTCATTTTCAACGGTATATACCGTCAGATAATTCTTTTCCTGTCGGTAGCTGTTCCATCCGACAATAAACTCGCCCTTTCCGTCATCTGTGATATCCGCATAGATAATCCGATCCACGCCCACGCCTGAATTGGAAAAGCTGCCAAGACATTTCCATTTCTGACCATCCCTTGCCATAATGGAAATATTCATCCGGGAATCGTTATCAACGGAATAAAAGGCGGCGGCATATTTTTTCTTTTTATCTGCTTCCACCTCTTGTCTTGACGAGCCATCGCCCTCCATATGGAAATCAATATCATCAAAAAAGCTCACTGCCGAGCGGTAATCGCCCTTTTGTGGATATTTGAGGGTATATGACGTACCGACAACCTCGCTGAGTATTGCCTGCAGCGCTGCTTCATTGCCGGTCGCCCTGGGGGGGCGCAGCATCGACTGGTTACCGACGCCAAAATCCCCGCAGCCTGTCAGCATCACGGCTGCCGCAGCAGATGCCGCCAGCATGGTTACAATCCTGTTTTTCAAAATAACACCTCTTTACATTTGGTCAGGTGCATCAGCAGCCGTTTGCAGCGGCTGCATCTGTGCAATCAGGAATTTAATCGGAATTCCTTCATCTGAGAACATTTTTTCATGCTCCGTCATTATATTATCGGTAAGCGCCTGTTGGTGCAGATCCCTTGTCAGATACCGGATACGGAAACCACATTCCTCAAAGTAGGCAATGCTTTCTTCAAATAACGGGTCGTCATCGGTTTTAAAATAGATTTCTCCGTCTGCTCTGAGGAAATCCCTGTACTGCATCAGTTGTCTGGGGTGGGTCAGACGATGCTTTTTATGCTTGTTTCTCGGCCAGGGATTGCAGAAATTGATATAGATTCTGTCCACACAGTCCCCTTCCCCGAACAGCTGGGCAATTTTTTCAATATTATAGGCAGTCAGCAGAATATTGTCCGCAGGCAGCTCTTTTTCGGTATAGGCAGCCGCCACCTTGCGGCGGGCAAGTCCCAGCATTTTGTATTCCAGATCAATCGCCAGAAAATTGATATCTGTATGTCCGGTAGCAGCCTGGGCAATAAAACCGCCTTTTCCGCAGCCAAGCTCTAAATAAAACGGCTGCTTTGCCGCAAACCGCTCTGCCCATTTTCCACGAAGCAGCTCCGGCTCTTTTATAAAGTAATCGCAGGCTTCCAGTTCCGGCTTTGCCCACGGCTTATTCCTCATTCTCATAAAAAACCCAATCCCTTTACAAACAATTATACATCGTCTATTATACCAAGAAATCACGCACGTAATATTCTCTATAAGAATAATAGCAACAATTCGCAATCTTTTCACTATCCCATAGTAGTTTTTCAACTCAGTACAGCTACTCTGGGGAACCCCTTCCTGAAAAACAAATTTTTGCTTCTAACAATGGTATCGGAATGTATACAACAGACCGCCAATTCAAAGCAAAACCGCTATAAACCAAAACCAGACTTAGCAAACAAATTTCCCCATGCTACCGTAAAGTACCCTCTGAAATGAGGTAAGCGAGGACGCCCCGGCGGCATGGCGCCAGGGCACCGCAGCGTGACTGAGTACAGGATTCAGTCCGTCTATCGCCCGTCAGGGCAACCGGCGTGCCGCCGGTGTCACTGCTCTCGGTCGAATACCTTGCCCCTTCTACTATTGCATCACCTACGTGTGGGCTTGACTTGTATTAGTTTAAGCGGGCGGA
>CACZSU010000020.1 GCA_902783855.1 uncultured Ruminococcus sp. | reverse complement strand
TGCTGTATCATAATGCTCGGAAATAAAAGCTGCTATCAGCTTCTGTCCCTTGGAAAAGCGGGACGATCGTTCATTGATTAATGACAATAAATTCATATAGTCAAGCCTCAGTTCATTGATTATTTACATCATCGCGTCTGCGATGGAAGGCAGACAAAATCCCCCTTCAATATCTATGCCGCCCACACAGAGCAGGCGGCACAGGGAGCAATTCATCTGCCAGAGGACACCGTACACACAGGGTACTGTCTGATCAGAAATTAACGGATGCCATCAGGATAGAAAATACGCTCAGTACGATCATCACGCACAATACAATAGCTGTAATCCTGATAATCATTTTTCTGTGTTTGAACAATGTAACCAACTCCATTCCGCAATTACAAAGACTGTTTTTCTACTGATTTAATCTTATACCAATTACGCATAAAATGCAAGATGATAACAAAAATATTTTAAATTTTTCCTGTTTTGTACGGGTTTTTTCTTCTGAATGCCTGATTTTTCATAAATTTACTGTCAGGTCTGCATAAAAACATTGACAAATTATGCATTTTGAAGGATAATATAAATACGTACTTTATAAAGAGAAGTATGCTCGTAAGTTCATTTAACAAGGAGGAAGGATCCATGGGCTATACTATCGCTCAGAAAATTATCAAAAATCACCTGCTCAGCGGTGAAATGACCGTCGGCAGTGAAGTGGGTCTTAAAATTGACCAGACTTTGACGCAGGATGCTACAGGCACAATGGCTTATCTTGAATTTGAGGCTATTGGTGTTCCCAGAGTCAAAACAGAAAAAAGTGTTTCGTACATTGACCATAATACATTGCAGACTGGCTTTGAAAATGCAGACGACCACCGTTTCATCCAGTCAGTATGTAAAAAGCACGGTATCTACTTCTCAAGACCCGGCAACGGTATCTGCCACCAGGTTCATCTTGAACGCTTCGGCAAACCCGGCAAGACGCTGATCGGCTCTGACAGCCATACGCCTACCGGCGGCGGTATCGGTATGCTCGCAATCGGTGCTGGCGGTCTGGATGTTGCTGTTGCCATGGGCGGCGGTGCATACTATATTTCCATGCCTAAAATGGTCAGAATCAATCTGACCGGCAAGCTCCAGCCGTGGGTTTCTGCAAAAGACATCATTCTCGAGGTTCTGCGCATTATGTCCGTCAAGGGCGGCGTAGGCAAAATCGTTGAATACGGCGGCGAGGGTGTGAAAACACTGACGGTCCCCGAAAGAGCTACCATTACCAACATGGGTGCTGAACTGGGTGCAACTACCTCTATTTTCCCATCTGATGAAATCACCAGAGAATTTATGAAGGCGCAGGGTCGTGAGGAAGACTGGTCGGAGCTTTCTGCTGATGCAGATGCTGTCTATGATGAAGTGATTGATATCAATCTGTCCGAATTGGTTCCGGCTGCCGCTTGTCCCCACAGCCCTGATAATATCAAAAGCATTGAGGAAATCGGTCCTCAGCCCATTGATCAGGTCTGCATCGGCTCCTGCACAAATTCCTCTTATCTGGATCTGATGAGAGTGGCTGCTATCCTCAAGGGTAAGACTGTCGCTCCCAATGTCAGCCTAGCAATCGCTCCCGGCTCCAAGCAGGTTTATAATATGCTCGCCAGAAACGGCGCCCTGGCTGATATCATCGAAGCCGGTGCCAGAATTCTGGAGTGTGCCTGTGGTCCCTGTATCGGCATGGGTCAGTCCCCCAACAGCAAGGGTATCTCTCTGAGAACCTTTAACCGTAACTTTGAGGGCAGAAGCGGCACAAGAGATGGTCAGATTTATCTGGTCAGCCCTGAAACAGCGGCTGCATCCGCTATCACAGGTGTGTTTACAGACCCCAGAACACTTGGTGACGAGGTTCAGATTCCGCTCCCTGAAAAATTTGAATACAATGACAATATGGTCATTGCACCCGCTTCTGAAGATGAAATGGACAGCGTAGAAGTCCTCAGGGGTCCCAATATCAAACCCTACCCCGCTACCGCTCCGCTGGCTGACACAATTGATGTTCCCTGCTCTCTTAAAGTCGGCGACAACATTACAACCGACCACATTATGCCCGCAGGTGCCAAGATTCTGCCGCTGCGTTCCAATATTCCTGCGATTTCACAGCACTGCTTTACCGTATGCGATAAGGATTTCCCCGAAAGAGCAAAATCACTCGGCGCCAGCATTATTATCGGCGGTATCAACTACGGTCAGGGAAGCTCCCGTGAACACGCTGCACTGGCTCCGTTGTATCTCGGTGTCAAGGCAGTTGTCGTAAAGTCCTTCGCAAGAATCCACAGAGCCAATCTGGTCAATGCCGGTATCCTGCCGCTCACCTTTGTCAATGAAGCAGATTATGATGCCATCAGTGAGGGTGATCAGCTTGCACTGCCCGATGTACGCAATCTGATTGCAGGCGGCAAAGAAGAACTGCTGCTGGTCAACAAGACAACTGGCAAGGAAATTCCGGTGCTTTGTGAGCTTTCTGACAGAACAAGAGATATTATTCTGGCAGGCGGTCTGCTCGACTACACCAGAAATAACGGATAATGAACACAGCGTGAAAGGAACGGTTACAAATGAATAAGATTCAGATGACGACCCCCATTGTTGAAATGGACGGCGACGAAATGACCAGAATTCTCTGGACAATGATCAAGGATAAACTCATTCTGCCCTTTGTGGATCTGAAAAGCGAATATTATGACCTTGGACTGGAAAACAGAGAAAAAACAAAGGATCAGGTTACAGTTGACAGCGCAGAGGCTACTAAAAAATATGGCGTAGCTGTAAAATGCGCTACCATCACACCCAATGCAGAGCGTGTGAAGGAATACAATCTTACACAGATGTGGAAATCCCCTAACGGTACCATCCGTGCAATCCTTGACGGTACGGTTTTCAGAACACCGATTCTGGTAAAGGGTATCACACCTTATATTTCCAACTGGAAAAAGCCTATTACCATCGCTCGTCATGCTTACGGCGATGTGTACAAGAATACGGAAATGGTTGTCGCAGAAGGCAGCAAGGCTGAACTGGTCGTAACCGATCAGAATGGCGTTGAATCCAGACAGCTGATCCACGAATTCAAGGGCACTGACGGTATTATCCAGGGTCTGCACAATGTGGATAAAAGTATCGGCAGCTTTGCCCGGGCTTGCTTTAATTTTGCACTGGATAAAAAACAGGACCTCTGGTTTGCCACAAAGGATACTATTTCCAAAAAATATGACCACCGTTTCAAGGATATTTTTAACGAGATCTTTGAAAAGGAGTACAAAGATAAATTTGAACAGGCAGGCATCACCTATTTCTATACGCTCATAGATGACGCCGTAGCAAGAGTAGTCCGCTCCGAAGGCGGCTACATCTGGGCTTGCAAAAACTATGACGGCGATGTTATGTCCGATATGGTTGCAACTGCTTTCGGTTCGCTGGCAATGATGACATCCGTTCTCGTTTCTCCTGACGGCATCTATGAATATGAGGCTGCACACGGAACCGTACAGCGTCATTACTATAAATACCTCAAGGGTGAGTCTACCTCTACCAACTCTGTTGCTACCATTTTCGCCTGGAGCGGCGCGCTGCGCAAAAGAGGCGAGCTGGACGGTAATGATCAGCTCAGCACCTTTGCTGACAGCCTTGAAAAGGCAACCATCGACACCATTGAGGATGGTATCATGACGGGCGATCTGTATCTCCTCTCTACGCTTGAAAACAAAACAAAGGTTGACAGCGAAACCTTCCTTGATGAAATCAACAAAAGACTGACTCAGCTTGTAAAATAAGGCTGCCCTGAAAGCGACCTGTACAGCTGCTGTCCCCCTGCACGAAATGCATTTTGCAGGAGCGGACGGCAGCTGTTTTCATTTTGTATAAAACCAGCAGACTGTGTAAATAATATTTCTGTGAATGTCAATTTTTGATAAGAATAACACTTGAAGTAAGGCAAAAAAAATGGTATACTTAAATGTATGCTGTTATGCACTGCTTCATCAAGAGGACGGAGGCATAACATGAGTTCCAGACAATTAACCTATCCGGCAGGCGGCTTGTCCGATACCAACGAGGATTTTACCGGTCAGCCAGCTGAAACACCTGCGGAAGATGATAGTCCTGTACCGGGTTCAAACTATAACTGTATTCTGGAATCGGGTTCGATCATTTCCGTGACAGAACAGTATACCGTGCAATGTCTGACCATTATCGGTCAGATTGAAGGACACTATATCCTTTCTCCGCAAAACAAAACGACCAAATATGAGCATATTATCCCCCAGCTTGCTGCTGTAGAACAAAGTGAACAGATTGACGGTCTGCTGATTATTCTCAATACAGTGGGCGGCGATGTGGAAGCGGGTCTTGCGATTGCAGAGCTGGTGGCAGGAATGACCAAACCGGTTGTTTCTTTAGTACTCGGCGGCGGTCATTCTATCGGTGTTCCGATTGCCGTTGCTGCCAGAAAATCATTTATTGCCCGTTCTGCCACTATGACCATTCATCCTGTCAGAATGAACGGTCTGATGCTTGGCGTACCCCAGGCTTTTGAATATTTTCAGCGGATGCAGAGAAGAATTACCACCTTCGTTACAGATCATTCCTCTGTCTCACCTGAAAAGTATAACGAGCTTGCTTTGAATACCGATGAGCTGGTAATGGATATCGGTACCATACTGGATGGTAAGGATGCGGTGGATATTGGTCTGATTGACAGCATTGGAACGCTCAATGATGCTTTGACTGCTTTATATAAGATGATCGACAAGGGAAGGGGAAAACGGAAAAAGCATCCGAAAAAATAAAGAATCATTCCGGCTGCATGGGAATATACTGCTATCACAGAGTTTTTACAGTGTATTCCCGGTTTCACCGGATCAGGAGGTACATAGAATGGATATATTAAACGCTATCATTCAGGGTATCGTGCAGGGTCTGACGGAGTTTCTGCCTGTTTCAAGCAGCGGTCACCTGTCTATTACCCAGCATATTACGGGTATGCAGGAGGATAACCTGTTTTTCTCCGTAATGCTGCATATCGGTACCCTGGCTGCTGTTATCGCGGTTTATTTCAAAAAAATCGGTAAACTGCTGAAAGCCTTCGGACTGATGGTAAAGGATATCTTTACCGGCAAATTCAAATGGAGCAAAATGGACGAGGAACGCAATATGGTGATGATGCTCATCATCGGTCTGGTTCCGTTGTTTCTGCTGTTTCTGCCTATCCCCGGAACAGATATGAAAATCAAGGATCTGGCGGATATGTTCTCCAAAAGCGGCTACTTCGTCATCGTAGGCATTTCACTGCTGGTTACCAGCCTGCTGCTGCTGTTCGGCGACCTCAAAAACAGACATACTACGAAAACCTACCTCAGTAAAAAAGGAAAGAATGCAGATAAGAATCAGGCAGGAAGAAAAAAATATACGGTTCTGGATGCCATTGCTGTCGGTCTGACACAATGCTGCGCAGCTGTTTTTCCGGGTGTTTCCCGTTCCGGTTCTACATTGGTAGCCAGTGAAATGCGTGGTATCAATAAACAGGCTGCACTGGATTACTCCTTTCTGCTCGGTACGCCTGCCATCATTGCAGCTGCACTGCTGGAAGGCAAGGACGCACTGTTCCCGGAAGATGGTCAGGCTGTTACAATTGAATTTCTGCCTGTGCTTGTGGGCGTCATTTTCTCCGCAGTTGTGGGATTTCTTGCTATTAAGCTGTTCAAATGGCTGCTGAAAACAGACAGAATGTATATTTTTATCATTTATACAGGTATTGTCGGTATCGCAGTTCTGGTGATCAGTATCATCGAATTGTCCAACGGCGTAAACTTCTTTACGAACCAACCGCTTGTATTCTGATTTCATCGGGCAGCAGGTATGTTGCCCGTTTACTGTTGTGACTGACAAATTCAACAAAGGAGGAACATAATGGCTGCACCAAAATCAAAAAATGGTTCCGCCAGACAAGGCGGAGGCAATGCTCCAAAAAAGAAATCAGGCTCTGCTTCTGCCAATAAGAAACCAAATGCTCATCAAAATCAACGTACTGCAAAACAGCGTGCTGCTGCCAGAGCGGAATGGGAATATCAAAGACGCAGATTTATCAAAGCAATTATCCTGTTTCTGATTGCTGTTTTTCTGCTGTTTGTTTATCTTATGCCGGGAGAAAAACTATGGCTTTCTGTGCATGAATTATATCATGGTCTGCTGGGAACACTTGGCTTCATGCTTCCTGTTCTGCTGGTGTATAATGCCTACCAATATGCCAAGGACGAACCTACATACGATTATAAGCGCAAAACAGTTCTGCTGGCACTATCCACTATTCTCCTTGCATCGGCAGCCTATTGCTTCGGTGCGCCGGATGACCCGCTGCAAAGCTATGCGGATGAGCTGCATAACAGTCTTTCGTCTGCCAGTACAGGGGCAGGTCCTGGTGTTATGGGCGCCATGTCCGGTATCCTGCTGGTAAAATATGTGGGAAAAACAGGCGGCGGATTTATCGCTGTACTGCTTTTCTTGGTTTTCCTGGCTTTGTCATTGGGAAAGCATTTAGTGAAGCTGTTCAACAGCTTTAAACAACCTGTCAAGGAGATTGGGCAGCAATTGAGCGACCATAAAGAAATCCGTACCCAGGTCAGACAAAAACAACAGGAACAGATTGCAAAAGAACGCAAACAGGTCCGGGAACAGTATATCCAGCAACAGGTTGACAGGAATCTCCGTGCAAAACAGAAAAAACAGGATCAGCAGCTGCGCAGATATAAAAACCAGCCCTTCTATGAACCTGACAAAACAAAACATCCAGCTGCACAGGAAGAAATAATTCCGCCTGCACCCGCTAAAAAGAAGAAACATCCCCCTGTTCCCGAACCAACCGTTATACCGGAGCAAACGACCGTTATTCCCGAACAGCAGGCGATTCATGAGGAGCCAATTGTTCCTGAGGAAGAATATGAATTCAATGAACTGGATTATGACCCGGCAGAGCTGAATTATATTCCTGAATTCCCCGATCAGGTTGATCTGGAAACGGAACCGTTTTTTGAACCCGTACCCGCAGAACCAAAAAAGAAAACAAAGAAGGAACCAATCGAAAAGTTTGAAGTGAGCACGGACGGAGAAATTGTTTCCGGTCACTATATCAAACCTCCTTCTAATCTGCTGGAGCCACAGCCATATGAGGAAGAATCCAATATTTCTGTCGAACTGAACCAAAGCGGTGCAATGCTTGTGGAAACACTCAAGAGCTTTGGTGTACAGACTTCTATCGTCAATATCAGCCGGGGACCATCGGTTACCAGATATGAGCTGCAGCCTGCATCCGGTGTAAAAATCAGTAAAATAACCAATCTGGCAGATGATATCGCCATGAATCTTGCAGCCGTCGGCGTCAGAATTGAGGCGCCTATTCCAGGTAAATCTGCCGTCGGTATCGAGGTGCCGAACAAGCACGTATCTGTTGTGAAAATGCGGAACCTGGTGGAATCCAAGGAATTCAGAGAAGCCAAAAGTAAACTGACGGTGGCTTTAGGAAAAGATATTTCCGGTAAAATAACCATTGCTGACCTTGCAAGAATGCCCCATCTGCTGATTGCAGGTTCAACCGGTTCCGGTAAATCTGTTTGTATCAATTCTATGCTTATCAGTCTGCTGTACAAATCCTCACCGGATGAAGTCAAGCTGATGCTGATCGACCCGAAGGTCGTAGAACTGGGTGTATACAACGGTATCCCCCATCTTCTGGTTCCTGTCGTCACCGATCCCAGAAAGGCTGCCGGTGCGCTGAACTGGGCTGTCAATGAAATGCTGAACCGTTACAAAAAATTCGCTGAATACAACGTCAGGGATATGCACAGCTATAACCGAATGGTGGACAGACTGAATTCCCAGATCGAAGAACACAGCAATGATATGTCGGATGATGCAGAAAGAACCTTTGAAGAAGACGAAATGCTGGCACAGGCACAGGCTGAAATGGGACAGCAGAATGAAGATACAGATGGTGATGAACCAAAAGTGCTGACAAAAATGCCCCAGATTGTCATTGTCATTGACGAGCTTGCCGACCTGATGATGGCAGCACCCAAGGATGTGGAAGAGGCTATCTGCCGTCTGGCACAGATGGCACGTGCTGCGGGTATGCATCTGGTTATTGCGACCCAGCGTCCGTCCGTAGATGTTATTACAGGTCTGATTAAGGCTAATGTGCCCAGCCGTATCGCCTTTGCTGTTAAATCACAGATAGATTCCAGAACCATACTGGACAC
>CACZSU010000019.1 GCA_902783855.1 uncultured Ruminococcus sp. | reverse complement strand
TTTTAGGAAGGGGGTCTGGGGGATAACCCTTTGTTTTTAAACAAAGGGTTTCCCCCAGGAAAGTGCTGGCAAAATTGATTTCCGTGTTTCTTGAATTGTCAGCGTTGACAAAAGGAAAATATGATGTTATAATGTAGCTTGGTATTTAATTTTGTTTGCATTATGAATTATGCATTATCATAGGGGGGATTCCATGATAAGCGGCGCAGAAATAATGGTGAAATGCCTGCAGGAAGAAAATGTGTCCGTGTTATTCGGTTATCCGGGGGCGGTGATCTGTCCCTTTTTCGATTATTTATATAAAACGGATATCAAGGCTGTCCTGGTTCGTCAGGAGCAGAATGCTGCACATAGTGCAAGCGGCTATGCCAGGGCAATGTCAAAAGTGGGTGTTTGTGTCGCAACATCCGGTCCCGGTGCTCTGAATATGATAACGGGTATCGCGACAGCCTATATGGATTCGATACCGTTGGTTTGCATTACGGGTCAGGTCAGAAGCGATGTGCTGGGCAGAGATGTGTTTCAGGAGGCGGATATCACCGGCGCTTGTGAATCCTTCGTGAAGCACAGCTATCTGGTGAAGCGTACAGAAGACCTTCCGAGAGTGTTCAAAGAGGCTTTTCATATTGCGTCTACCGGCCGTCCGGGTCCGGTGCTGATTGATGTACCGGTTGATATCCAGACGGGTGAAATAGAAGAATTTGTGTATCCTGAAAAGGTGAATATCATCGGCTATAAGCCCAGTTTCAAGGGTCATCCCATGCAGATTAAAAGAGCGCTTGAGATGATTGCCCGCTCCGAACGTCCTGTCATCTGTGCAGGCGGCGGTGTGCTCAGCTCCGGTGCAAAGCTGCGACTGAGGGAATTTTCAGAAAAGACCGGTATTCCTGTGGTGTCAACCATGATGGGAATCGGCGTTATGCCCAGCGATGACCCCCTGTATATCGGTATGCTGGGCAGTCATGGCAGAAAAGCTGCCAATGTGACAATACATAATGCTGATCTGGTGATTCTCTGCGGCGCCAGAGTAGGGGACAGGGCAGTGGCTTCTCCGGATCAGGTGGTGGAACACGCCAATGTGATTCATATTGATATAGACCCTGCTGAAATCGGGAAAAATATGAAAACAACCGTGCCAATCGTGGGTGATATTCGCAATGTGCTGACCCAGATGCTCAGAGATGTGGACTATACAGCGCCCCAGGCCTGGAAGGATCAGATTGAACAGTGGAAGCAGGAATTTGATAAGCCTCCTGTGGCTTTTGAGGGCTATGTGGAGCCGAAGAGCTTTATTGCAGCATTGTCGGGCATCGTTCGTCCGAAGGCAATTATGGTGGCGGATGTGGGACAGAACCAGATATGGTGCGCCAACAATTATCGTATCCGTGACGGCAGATTTTTTACCTCCGGCGGTATGGGAACAATGGGCTATTCTGTTCCCGCAGCCGTGGGCGCTAAGCTGGCAAGACCTGCAAGAGATGTGATTGCTGTGTGCGGTGACGGTTCGTTCCAGATGTCGCTGAATGAACTGGCAACGATTGCAGTGGAGCATCTGAACGTCAAGATTATTGTTATGCGCAATACGGTACTGGGAATGGTGCATGAGCTGCAGGATAAGCATTATGGCAGCCGCTATGCAATTACAGAGCTGGAAACAGTTCCGGATTTTGTAGAGCTGGCGCAGTCGTATGGAATCGGGGCGGCGTATGCTTCGTCCAATGAAGAAGCGCTCCGGTATACAAAGGAAATGCTGAAAAGCAGCGAGCCATTTGTGCTGGTGTGCAATGTCCACCCGCAGACGTCATCTATCTGAGAAAGGGGAAGTCAGGATGAAATATACACTTTCCGTTCTTGTAGAAAACCATCCGGGTGTATTGTCAAAAGTGTCGGGATTGTTTTCAAGAAGGGCGTTCAATATTGACAGTCTGGCGGTGGGAATCACGGAGGATCCGCATATTTCCAGAATGACGATTGTTGCCGATGGTGATGAATATGTAATAGAACAGCTGGAAAAACAGCTGAATAAGGTGATCCCTGTCATAAAGGTACGCACCTACACAGAGGGGGATTATATCAGCAGGGAGCTGTCTTTGATCAAGGTTAACAGCCCCACTAATAAGCGGCTTGACATTATGAAAATTGCCGAGCTGATGGAAGCGAGGATTGTGGACGTTTCGCTGAATACAATGACACTGCAGTTTGCAGATACACTGGAGCGGTTTGAAACGCTGTGCGATCTGTTGAAACCGTATGGTATCCGTGAGATTGTCAGGACAGGAACAGTTGCAATCGAAAAGGATTCAGTTCTGTCCCGGAAATGATCTGACGGATTCATCATAAATTTTTGTAACCCGCCGGGTTACAGTATACCATTTTTCAATTTTATTATTGGAGGTCTTTACAATGCCAAAAATCTACTACCAGCCTGACTGCGATATCAACGTACTCAAGGATAAAACCGTTGCTATCATCGGCTACGGCAGCCAGGGACACGCTCATGCGCTCAACCTGCGTGACAGCGGTGTGAACGTAATTATCGGTCTTTACGAGGGCAGCAAGAGATGGAATCATGTCAAGGAGCTTGGCTTTGAGGTATATACCACAGCTGAGGCTACCAAAAAGGCAGATGTCATCATGATTCTGACACCGGATGAGAAGCAGGCAGCTATTTTCAAAAACGATATCGAACCGAACCTTACCGAGGGCAAGGCTATCGCTTTTGCACACGGATTCAATATTCACTTCAAGCAGATTGTACCGCCTGCTAATGTAGACGTATTTATGATCGCACCGAAAGCACCCGGTCATACAGTACGCAGCGAGTACGTGGAAGGCAAGGGCACACCGGCTCTGGTAGCTGTTTACCAGGATGCAAGCGGCAAATGTCTGGACATCGCACTGGCATATGGCGCAGGCATCGGCGCTGCTCGTGCAGCTGTCATGGAAACAACCTTCCGTATTGAAACAGAAACTGACCTCTTTGGTGAGCAGGCAGTACTGTGCGGCGGTGTAACCGCTCTGATGCAGGCAGGCTTTGAAACACTGGTAGAAGCAGGTTATGCACCGGAGAACGCATATTTCGAGTGTATCCATGAGATGAAGCTGATCGTAGACCTGATCTACAGCGGCGGCTTCTCTATGATGAGATATTCCATTTCCGATACAGCAGAGTTCGGTGATTATGAAACCGGCAAGAGAATCATTACGCCTGAAACAAAGGCAGAAATGAAAAAGGTTCTGGCTGAGATTCAGGACGGTACCTTTGCATCCAAGTGGATTGCTGAAAACAAGAACGGCAGAGCACACTTCAATGCAATGCGTGCCCTCAAGGCTGAGCATCAGCTGGAGCAGGTCGGCAAGGAAATCCGCAAGATGTATTCCTGGAACGAAACCGACGACAAGTATGCTGACTGATTGATTCCGGATATCCGCATACATAAATTTAGTTCACACAGAGCAGAGTTGTCTGTACCCACAGGCGGCTTTGCTCTTTTTCGTGTGGAGAGTGAAGTGAGGGGGCGGGAATCAGGAGTTCCTTTCAGCAAAGAGCGCCGGCGTGCCTTCGGTGGCAGCGTGACGCTGCACCCTCAACTCCCTGCTGAATATTCGCCCGCTTAAACTAATACAAGGCAAGCCCACACGTGAGATATGCAACAGCAGAAGGGTCAAGGAATACGAACGAGAGCATTGACACCGGCGGCACGCCGGTTGTCCTTACGGGCGATAGACGGGCTGTTTCCTGCGGTCAGTCACGCTGCGGTGCCCCGGCTTCGCTTACATCATTTCAGAGGGCACTTTACAGTAGCAAGGATAGTTTTTTCACTCAGTCTGGTTTTGGTTTATAGCAGTTCTGCTTTGAATTGGCGGGCTGTTGTATGCATCCCGCGGGTGTGAAGTAATACAAGTCTTAACCAGAGCGAAGCGACTGACGCGTCTAGGAAGCGGCGGCTCGCCGTATGGTTATGTATTGCACATTCGACAAAAGTGTGGTATAATCGTGGTGAACGAAAAGGATTGGCGGGAGGATGAAGGCAATCTGCTGCCAACCGATCATTACTTATTACTAAGCGGAGGTATATAAGATGGAAAATTATAAGAAGGAATTTATTGAATTCATGGTTGATTGTCAGGTGTTGAAATTTGGTGATTTCGTAACGAAGAGCGGCAGGAAAACACCGTTTTTTGTCAATACCGGTTTCTATCGGACGGGCGCACAACTCCGGCGGCTGGGCGGGTATTATGCACAGGCAATCAAGGAGCATTTCGGACTTGATTTTGATGTACTTTTCGGACCTGCCTACAAGGGTATCCCCCTCAGTGTGGCGGCTACCATTGCGCTCAGCGAAAAATATGATGCGGATATCCGTTACTGCTCCAACCGCAAGGAAATCAAAGATCATGGCGATAAGGGCATTCTCCTTGGAAGCCCGATACAGGATGGCGATAAGATTGTCATTATTGAAGATGTAACGACAGCAGGTACTTCCATTGAGGAAACACTGCCGATTATCAGGGCACAGGGCAATGTAACGCCTGTGGGGCTGGTGGTTTCCGTTGACCGGATGGAAAGAGGTCAGGGAACAAAGAGTGCTCTGAAGGAAATTGAGGAAAAATATGGTCTGAAAACGACTGCCATCGTTACGATGGCAGAGGTGATTGAGCATCTGTATGGCAGGGAATATAAGGGCAAGGTGATTATTGATGACACCATCAAAGCTGCAATAGATGCTTACTATGCCCAGTACGGCGCACAGTGATGTCTGACCACTGACTGCTGAGCACGAAACAGAAGGAGTGTAAATCAGTGAAAATATTGGTAGTGGAAGATGAAATCGGTCTGGCAGAAGCCATCTGTGCGATTCTCAGACGGGAAGGCTATTCTGTAGATATGGCAAATGATGGCAAAAGCGGACTGGATAAGGCACTCAGCAGTGATTTCGATTGTATCATTCTGGATATTATGATGCCTGTTATGAACGGACTGGATGTGCTGACATTCCTGCGGGTCAAGGAGGTAGAAACACCAGTTCTGCTTCTTACGGCAAAGTCAGAGGTAGACGACAAGATCAAGGGTCTGGACTGCGGTGCGGATGATTATCTGACCAAGCCCTTTGTGACAGGAGAGCTTCTGGCAAGAGTGAGGGCTATGACCAGGCGGCGAACCAATTCTGCTGATGTCAATCCCCGTTACGGAGATATTTCCCTCGACCTGAAAAAGGGCGAGCTGATCTGCGGCAGCCATTCGGTTATCCTCGGACGCAAGGAGTTCCAGATGATGGAGCTGCTGGTATCGGGCGGAACCTCTATTGTGACCAAGGAGGATTTCGTGAACAAGGTTTGGGGAAATGGTGATGACAGCGAATATAATAATGTCGAGGTCTACATCTCTTTTTTACGTAAAAAGCTGACGATGCTGCACTCCAAGGTGTCTATCAAAACCCGACGGGGAATCGGTTACTGTCTTGAGGGTGGAACAAAATGATCAAACGGCTGCAGCATAAAATTGCACTGATTATTACTTTTTTGCTTGCCTTAGCCGTGGTGGTGCTGATGTTCGCCATCAACATCATGTCCCAGAGCCAGAGTAATATGCGTCTGCATGATTCTCTTGAAAAGGTGGCAGAGCAGGACGGTACGGTGATGAAGGACTATCTGGGACTGTTCGGCAGCCGGAATAAATCCGAAGCAGCTTATTTGTGGATTAAGGTAGATTATGCAGGCAACATGATTGTCTGGGGCGGTAATTTTGATTTCAGTACAATTACTGCCGGTGAATTTATCGCTATGAAGGATGAGGTGCTGTCCTATAACAAGGATTTTGGCTACATAGATGAGATCGCCTACCTGGTAATGGATAAGCCGATGTACGGCGCTATCATTGTATTTACAAGTGCCAGTGCAGAAATCAGGCAGAATGAAACGCTGGTGCTGACAACCTCTATTATTGGACTGGCGTCGGTGCTGCTGTTCTTCCTGTTGTCGGTTGCCCTGTCCTTCTGGCTGATACGGCCGGTTAAGGAAACCTTTGATAAGCAGAAACGGTTTATATCGGACGCCAGTCATGAGCTGAAAACGCCGCTGGCGGTTATCAGTGCCAATACCGATGTACTGGAGGCAGAGATCGGTGAAAATAAATGGCTGGGATATATCCGCAGCGAATCTCTGCGGATGAGCGAGCTGGTCAACGAGTTACTGTATCTGGCAAGAATTGATGACAAAACAGGTAAAAAGCTGACAATGGCAAAGTTCAACCTGTCGGATGTAGTGTTGCAGACAGCATTGCCCTTTGAAAGCCGGATGTTTGAGGAAGGCAAAAAGTTTGATGTGGATGCACAGGAGAATGTGTTCTGTGAAGGCGATGAAAGTGCTGTCAAACACGTGCTGACGATTCTGATTGATAATGCAATCAAATATTCTGCTGAAAAAGGCGAAATACAGGTTGATCTGAAACAGCATGGTACAAAGAAGATTCTCAGCGTTTACAATACGGGTATCGGTATCAAAAAGGAAAAGCTGAATAAGGTTTTCGAGCGTTTTTATCGGGAGGATGAAGCCAGAAACAGCAGCAGCGGCGGCTATGGTCTGGGTCTGGCGATTGCCAGCGAAATTGTCGCAAAGCATCACGGCACCATCCGATGTGAAAGTGAATATGGTAAGTGGGTACGGTTTGTGGTGACCCTGCCTTAAAAACAAAAAACAGTCCTGTCACACTATACACAGAAGTGGTATATAGTGTACAGGGCTGTTCCTGTGGAAGCTACAGGGCAGACAATACCCGTACCGTCTGCCGGATGTCCTGTTGGGTTGTAAAGGCAGAGGGGGAAATTCTGACGGTACCAGTTTCCAGTGTACCGAAGGCTTCGTGGGCGCTGGGCGCACAATGTAGCCCTGCCCGTACAGCAATGCCGTTTTTTTTCAGCCATTCAGCGGTTTCTTCACTATGCCTGCCGCTGACATTGAAGGATAGTACCGGGACAAAATACGGCGGCTCTGGACAGGGGGTATACAGTTGTATCTTCGGGTTTTTCTCCAGATTCCGGTACAGTGCAGTGATCAGGCGGAATTCATGTGCGCTGATGCGGCTGATGCCTTTTCCGTTGACAAACCGGATGCCTTCATCCAGTCCGGCAATGCCCGGATAATTCAGAGTACCGCTTTCATATCGTTCCGGCAGCTCCTCTGGCTGCTGCAGCAGCAAGGAATGACTGCCTGTACCGCCTTCTGTCAGGGTATCGGGACTGATTGCTTCTGAAAGGATCATCAGTCCGGTTCCCATGGGTGCATACAGTCCCTTATGCGGGGCTGCACATACAACGTCATAACCGTCCTCCATACGGACAGGCAGGATGCCGGCACTCTGGGCGCAGTCCAGCACAAAAAGCAGTCCATAGGTGTGTGCCAGCGAACAAAGGCGCTCTACAGGCAGTCTTATGCCAAATACATTGGATGCATGGGTACAGACGATCATTCGTGTATGCTGATTGATACATTGACGGAAATGATCAACAGTCTGGTCGTCATCACCGACAGCAACCGCCGCTTTGGTATAGGTGATGCCGCTGCTGCTTAGTTTCTCCAGCGGACGGATGACGGCATTATGCTCCAGGTCTGAAATGACCACATGATCGCCGTTTTTCAGCAGACCTTTGATTGCTGTATTCAGAGAAAATGTGCAGTTAGGTGTAAAAATAACACGGGTTTCATCCTTCGCACCGAAAAAATCAGCTGCGGTACAGCGGGCATGGTAAACCCGCCCGGCAGCAGCCGTGGACAGTGTATGACCACTGCGGCCGGGATTGGCAGACATCCGCAGCGCTCTGTCACAGGCATGGATAACGGACTGTGGCTTCGGATTGGTTGTCGCCGAATTGTCAAGATATATCAAAAGGATCTCCGCCTTTCTTCTGAGGGGCAGCGACCCTTATACCGTTTGATTTCAGGATCTGTACGGCTTTGCCGATTTCATGCTCCGAAACAGACAGTACATAGCCGCAGCCTGTCAATGGATTTTTTTTAACGCTTCTTCTGATCCTTGATTTTATACCGTTTGCGGAAAGCACTCGCTGTCCCCGCATGGCATACGTGACCGAGGAAACAAAGATATCGGCTATCCCACAACAATCACCTCTCTTTTTATTAACATACTATGCATTGCGTCCTTTAATTGCCACGCCCAGGATGGAGGAGTTAGGAATTAGGAGTTTAGCTTAGCAAAGAGTGTTTTAGTAACTAGTGTCTGCTCAATGATCAAGCAATTTGAAAGCGTTCATTATCCCGACTTCTCAACGAGAATATCGGATAAAAAATAGAAAGCAAA
>CACZSU010000018.1 GCA_902783855.1 uncultured Ruminococcus sp. | reverse complement strand
TTTTAGGAAAGGGGTCTGGGGGATAACCCTTTGTTTCCAAACAAAGGGTTTCCCCCAGGGGAGTGCTGGCAAAAATTGATTTCCGTGGCGAATTCTAAAAAAGTATTGACAATGTGCGACAAAAATTGTATCATAGTACTATGCTTATCGTTTTGTAAGCTGTGAATAAGAGAAATGCAGTGAAAAGAAGGAGTAGTACCTGCCCCTGTGCAAAGAGAGCTGTCGTTGCTGGGAGTACAGCCGCAGGAGGGTATGAAGGTAGTCTTGGAGCAGCTCTGCTGAACGCTCAGTAAGCAGAGACGTGTGCCGCACGTTAACGCGGCAGCTATTCGATCATAGAATCCGATAGTACAGAATGCCATATAAGAGTGGTACAACGAAGAATGATTTTTTCGGCTTCGTCTCTTTGTCATAAGGGGCGGAGCCTTTTGTATTCCGCAAAGCTGGCGGATTCTATGGCTTATCAGGGACATCATGCCGCTTCTGCGGCAGACAATCAAAAGGAGGAGAAACCAGTATGAAACTCAACGGTTCACAAATTATCGCAGAGTGCCTTCTGGAACAGGGCGTCGATACCGTTTTCGGATATCCGGGCGGTGCTGTTCTGAATATTTATGATGCACTGTACCAGTACAGCGATAAGATCACCCACATTCTTTCATCTCATGAGCAGGGAGCTGCCCATGCAGCAGACGGTTACGCCAGAACAACCGGCAAATGCGGTGTTGTCATCGCAACCTCGGGACCCGGCGCAACCAACCTCATTACAGGCATCGCCACTGCCTATATGGATTCTATTCCACTGGTTGCAATCACCGGCAATGTTACCAATGACCTGCTGGCTCGTGACAGCTTCCAGGAGGTCGATATCTGTGGTATTTCTATGCCTGTTACCAAGCACAACTTTATTGTCAAAAATGTCAAGGATCTTGCCAATGTTATCCGCAAGGCATTTAAAATCGCTATGAGCGGCAGAAAAGGTCCTGTTCTGATTGATATTCCTAAGGATGTTACAGGTGCGGTGTACGACTATGAGCCGGTTACACCGGAAGCAATTGAAAATCCGCTGCTGTCAGATCAGAACGATTTTCTGTATGCTTCTGAACTGATCCGTGCTGCAAAGCGTCCGATGATTTACATGGGCGGCGGCGTAATCAGCGCCGACGCTTCACAGGAGCTGGTGGCACTTGCTGAAAAGCTGGACTGTCCCGTTGCAAGCTCTGTCATGGGACTTGGCGGATTCCCGCAGTCACACAGATTATACATGGGTACTATCGGTATGCACGGCGGCTATGAAACCGGCAAAGCAACCGACAACTGCGACCTGATTCTGACAATCGGTGCAAGATTCTCTGACCGTGTGGCAGGTGACAGAGAAAAGTTCGGCAAGGATGCCCGCATTATCCAGCTGGATATCGACAAAGCTGAAATTAACAAAAATGTTAAAATAGACTGCTGCCTGCTGGGTGACCTCAAGGATACACTGAAAAAACTGACCGCCTCGGTAGAAAAAACGGAACGTGCTGAGTGGATTGCCCAGCTGGAAGAATGGGGCAAAAACGGTCAGGTAACAGAAACGCCCGCATCAGATGACTATGCACATCCCTATCATGTGATTGAAGCTGTACGTGCGCTGACCAAAGACAGCGATATTATCGTAACAGATGTTGGTCAGCACCAGATGTGGGTATCACAGAAATATCGCTTTGAACAGCCCAGAACCTGGTGTACCTCCGGCGGTCTGGGTACCATGGGTTACGGTCTGGGCGCAGCTGTAGGTGCCGCAGTTGCCCATCCCGAAAGGAGAGTCGTTCTGTTTACCGGTGACGGCAGCTTCCATATGAATCTTAACGAGCTGGCGACCGTTTGCTCCTATGACCTGAATATTAAAATCATCGTGCTTAACAATACCGTACTGGGAATGGTAAGACAGTGGCAGAAGCTCTTCTACGGCAGACGTTTCTCACAGACTGACCCGCACAGAAAAACCGATTTTGTCAAGACGGCAGAAGCATTCGGCGTAAAGGGTCTGAGAATCCATAATGATGAAGATGCAGAAAGCGTACTGGCAGAAGCCTTTGCCGACTGCAAGCCAACACTGGTTGACTGCCGGATTTCACCTGACGAAAATGTGCTGCCGATGATTCCTCCCGGAAAAACGGTAGACGATCTGATTACGGAAATGGAGTGAGCATAATGGAAAACAAACAGATTATCGGATTATTTGTACACAATCATCCGGGTGTACTGCTCAGAGTAACCAGCCTGATTTCACGCAGAGGCTTCAATATCGACAGCCTGACCGTCAGCCCTGCTGCTGTAGAAGGCTATTCCAGAATGACCATCCGTTTCAACGGTGACGACGACCAGGTGGAGCAGTTCATTAACCAGATGATGAAAATCGTGGACGTAAAAAATGTAGAAGCCCTGCCGGATGATAATTCTGTGGCAAGCGAGCTGATTCTGGTAAAGGTCAGCACAGACGGTCACGACAACAATGATATTCTTGCAGTTACATCCAAATACCATGCATCCCTTGTAAATCTGGGAGATCATTCCATGACCTTCCGTGCAAGCGGAACCCCTGACGATATTGATACACTCGTCAGCGAGCTGAGAGCCTTCGGCATTATGGAAATGGCAAGAACCGGTATTGCCGCACTGGAAAACGGTGACAGATGCCTCAATCACGTCTGATTACACCGTCCCACTGTACAACCATGGTACAGTGGGACGGTTTTTTGTAACAAGTTGCATTGCCGGTGTAAGAATTTGCAATGGATAGAGGCGGTTAATGAAATAACTGTTACCCCGCTTTACAGGTTCTGACATGAATCGTGTCATTTCTGTCAAATATATTGAAAAAGAAAAGAGAGTTGTGTATAATGATTTCAGCCGGCTGAAAGGGTCAGCCGGAAATAAATCAATGGAGGTACAAAATGAAACATTCATTTTACAAATTGCAAGCGGCTGCCTTTGTTGCACTGTTATCGGCAGCAACTCTCTTTTCTTCCGTGCCTGTCTGTGCTGCTCCGTCTGAGCAGGCAAGCACTGCCGCAGAATCTTCTGTTGT
Organism: uncultured Ruminococcus sp.; assembly: GCA_902783855.1. Classification (GTDB taxonomy): domain Bacteria; phylum Bacillota; class Clostridia; order Oscillospirales; family Acutalibacteraceae; genus UBA1213. The sequence goes on along the minus strand of CACZSU010000018.1, from coordinate 1,736 downwards.
TTCTCAGACACAGGAAAGTACCGGGGAATCCTCCGCAGCATCACCGAACGTTGCCCCGCCTGCTGCCAACCAGAATCCTTCCGCCAATATGCAGCGGCATTATTTTGATAATAATCTTGTCAATGCCGGCTTAGATACCGGTTACAAGGAAACCAATACCATTACAAAGGATGACCCGCATTTCGGATGGCAGCTGGGCAAATTCAATGTAACCGGCTATACCAGAATCACCAACGAAGATACGGATAACCCGATCTTCCTGAAAACCGTCGGCGACAAGGTTACTCTGTGGTTCAAACTCGACCAGGATATTAATCGTCTTAACGGGGATCAAAATCTGAAAATCTCCGAAGACAGCAACGGTACCGATGAATATTTTGGTATCAAGGAATCCAATTTCAAAAGAGGCACGCTGATCGTTAAACATTCTGACTACCAGAACCAGAATCAGGAACCGGTTATCTATAGAGATTACCTTACCTCCAAGCTGACCAGAGGCAGCGATACAACGGTTGAGCTGTTTGAGGAAGGCGACTATGAGGTTGCACTGGATTATGAAATCGAGAAAACCTCCAAGGTGCTTATGATCACCAAAAAGGAATACTACAATTACCGTATCTTCTTTAAATTTTCCGTCAGAAACGGAAACTGCATGGTTTATCCCTTTGACACAGCAACCAGAAAGGAGCTTTCCAACAGTTCCATCACTCCTAACGGCTTTTACCTGGACCTTGCCAAATCCCGTTACCTCGACATTGACATCAAAAAAGAAATACTGAAACAGGGCGCTGACGGTCTGACAGAGGATGTACGCTTCAATTCACCTGCCAAGGACGGCGACCAGTATACCTCCGAGGGAATCTACACCATCAAGGTCACCAACCGCTACACCAAGCAGCAGACAGAAAAGAAGATTTACGTAGGTAATAACAATCTGCTCAAGGCATATGTCACCACCGGACTTTCTATTCCGGAGATACGCAAAAAGGTGGACAACGGCGCTGAAATCAATGATGACGGCACCATTGTGACAACCATCAAGAAAACCAGTATCATCCCAGAAAAGATTCCGGTTGAACAAAAAGCTGCCGCTGCTAACAGCCAGCCCAAAACCGAAACCGTAACCAATAAAAATGCAGCTGCTATCCAGACAGAACCTGACAATCCGCATCTTCCCCTGATCATCGGCGGCAGCGCAGCCGGGCTTATTCTCATCTTAGCTGCTATTCTTGTGATTCTCAAAATCAAGGCTCCTAAAAAGCCCTGACGATTAACTGTTTCAGCTCAGTTCAGTTACTCTGGTGGAAGCCCTTTGTCCTCAAGCCAAGGAAACGAATACAAGGCAAGCCGGTTCAAATGGCAGCACTGGTCGGTGCATAAAGAAAGCGCTATTCATTTCGTATCGGCAGACACCGGAAATTAAATGTGGAAAGTGGAAAGTGGAAAATGAAACTGCAGCAGAGAACGCATCAGTGACTAACAAGGTGCGTTTGTGGTAAAAATATCCACAAACTCAGGTTGCACTGCCTACACAAAGGTGGGGAGTTTGTGTGCAAGGTGGGGAGGTTTGCGCTCAGGGTGGGGAATTTTGGCACAAACTCCCCACCCCTTATAAGTCCTGAAAACAAGATAAACAGCGGATTTTTGGCTAAAATGACAGTCAGGGTGGGGAGTTTGGGGAGTTTTAAGCTATAAATTCTTTCCCCGCTCATTTTTGAAAAAACCAGAAAAAATAG
>CACZSU010000017.1 GCA_902783855.1 uncultured Ruminococcus sp. | reverse complement strand
TTAAGCGGGCGGATAGCCAGCAGGGAGTTAAGGAAGGGAGTTTTCCAAAGGGGGGAACCTTAAGAGGGTACCCAATACACGGCAAGCCCACACAGTGGAGCAGAACAGTATGAAGGGTCAAAAGACACGACTGAGAGCAACGGGTGCGCCGGCTCGGCGCCCCTCTTGTGGTTTCCCCCTTTGGTCTACCAACTAGTGATTGTCATAATAGCATGACCGGCGAATGCCGATACAGAAGCGGCGGCGCTGTTTTGCAAAGTCGCCTTAGTCACTAAATCCCTCTTTGTCGAAAGCAGTTTAATTTTCCATTTTCCACTTTCCATTTTCCATTATACAAAAGCCGCGGCGCTGTTTTTTGCAGCTGCCACGGCTTTACTATTATTCTCTTATTTATAATTGATACTGGCTTTTTAAAATATTGCCACAGCCCGCTCGCTTTACACTTGGAAGCTTTGCGGCATCCGGCATTAATCGGCATTTGCACGGGCAATCTCATCAATCTGATCCCGGATGCGCAGAAATGCGTCAACTACAACCGGATCAAACTTCTTGCCCCGCTGCTCTTTGATATTGTCAAATACAACAGAGGTCGGCAGCGCTGCCTTGTAACTCCTCTTTGCAACAAGCGCATCAAAATAGTCAGCTATCGTCATGATTCTGGCACATAGCGGAATCTCATCTCCCGCTATCCCATACGGATATCCTGAACCATCCCAGCATTCATGATGATATAATGCAACCGATTTCGCAATTTTGAGGAAATTATCATTCTCAATATCACTCATAGATTCCTCAATCAGCTCTTTGCCGTTGATGGTGTGCTTCTTTATGGTAGCAAATTCAGACTGCGTCAGCCTGCCGGCTTTTGTCAGAATCGCATCCGGAATCGTGATCTTGCCGATGTCGTGTAAAGGTGCAGACATCATCGTGTCATGCATATAATCCTCATCCAGTATGTCTGCATAATCGCCGTTGCGCTTCAGCTCCTTGACAAGAGCTTCTACATATTCACTGGTGCGCTTTACGTGCTTGCCGGTGCTGCCGTCACGGGCTTCAATAATGTTCGCAAAGCTGATGATAATCTGATTCTGCATCTTTTCAATTTCGTTGACCTTTTCATTTACGCTGGTGTCAAGCTCGCTGCGCTTGCTGTCCAGTGAGGAAACCAGACGGCTGATAAATGCTGCCGTGACAAGAAAGCTGATGGTTATATTTACTATTACCAGTACTGTATTCAGCCAGTAGGGCAGACGGTACTGGGGACTGTAGTCGCTGAAAAATACAGCCAGATACATAAAGGTCAGAATCGCCAGCGCAATCAGCGCACGCCGCAGGAAGGTGTAGAATTTTCCCTTCTTCTTGATAAATACCGAAATGAATACAAGCGGTATCAGCAGATAATGGAATCCCGGCGCCAGCCCGAAGAACCGCACCGTACAGATCTGGTGCAGATATATCTCCAGCGCTGAGCCAAGGGTACAAAAAATCCATGACCCCTTTACCCGTCCCAGAATGATGACAAAAGCTGCGTATAATACAACGCATACAGCGTCCAGCATCATCATCAGCGGTATCTGCAAATAGGCAAACACGCCCATATAAACACAGTGCAGCACTACACACGCCAGAAAGAACATATTCAGCGGTGCGCTGAAGTAAGCATAATCCGCATAATCCTTGTCGTCATTGTATGTGGGTGTACCTGTGAAAAAGTCCATCAGACGACCTTTGGCTTTTTCTTTTTTTTGTTCTTTGGAAACCTCTTTTTTCTTCACGGCGAAACCGCCTTTCCTCGTATTTTAGCAACTATAAAGCGACTGATGTTTGAGAGCCTTCAATGCCTGCCGGAAACAGGTGCAGGACAAAAGGGTACAATCAGATTATTTATGTAATTATACCATAATTTCACAAACATTTCAATAGCTTTCTATATTTTTTGTTAGATTGTAGCTTTTTTGTAAATTTTTACAAAAAACATTCCATGCTGTCTGAAAAAAACCCACCACTTTCCGCCACTTTGCGCAGGCAGATATTCCTGTGGGGAATACACGGGTTTCGGGTTCACTGAAAAAATGCCGAAAAAACAAGTAAAATGGCTGGTTTTGTGATAATTTTGACGTATTGCATAATTAATTTAATATTGCTTTGGTGGAAATAAATGAAAAATAATTAAAAAAGTCCCTGTTATACCTTGCTTTTTTTCCGCTGTTGTTTTATAATGTAAGGAAGAAAGTGGGGAAAGGTGCAACAAAGTGGTTTGAAGTGGTTTTTGTTCCCTGCAAACTGGTAATAGTGGAGGTGAAGAAGATGTTAATCGGCAATTATCAGCATAATATCGACCCGAAGGGTCGTGTGATCATGCCTTCAAAGTTCCGTGATGAGCTTGGTGACATCTTCTATGCCACAAAGGGGAAGGATAACACCATTACGATCTTGTCTAAAGCAGCCTGGGATGAACTGGGCAGAAAAATCGCTGCAATGCCTTCTGCCAGAACGGTTCAGATTACCCGCTTCCTTTTTTCCAGCGCGGCTGAATTGGTGCCCGATAAACAGGGCAGAGTACTTATCCCGCAGCCTTTGCGGGAATACGCAGGATTGGATAAGGACGTTGTGATTAATGGAACAGGCTCTAAGGTTGAAATATGGGATAAGGATGCCTGGGAGAGTTATAATGCTGTTCTCTCGGGTGATGACGTCTATGAGATGATGGATGAGCTGGAACTGTGATGGGGTGATGGAATGGAATTTTCTCATATGCCTGTCCTGTTTGAACAGACTATGCAGGTGCTTGCCGTAAAAGCGGATGGCATCTATCTGGACGGTACAGCTGGCGGCGGCGGACATTCGTCAGGTATTCTGTCACAGCTGGGGGAAAAAGGCAGGCTGATCTGTGTGGATCAGGATCCGGATGCGATCAGCGTGCTGAAGGAACGCTTCGGCAGGGATGAGCGGGTGACGGTGTATCCGTCTAATTTTTCTGCCATTCCCCATATTATTGAAGACCTGGGAATAGAAGCGCTGGACGGTGTTCTGCTGGATATCGGTGTGTCCTCACATCAGCTGGACTGCGCAGAAAGAGGTTTCTCCTATCATCAGGATGCACCGCTGGATATGCGCATGAGCCAGAGCGGTCAGACAGCCGCCGATCTGGTGAATACATTGTCCTTTCAGGAACTGGTGCGGATACTGGCGGTTTATGGTGAAGAAAAGTTTGCAAAGCAGATTGCCAGGGCAATTGAACGGGAAAGGGAAAAAACACCCATTACCAGTACATTGCAGCTGGCAGAGATTGTAAAGTCGGCTTACCCCGCAGCCAAGCGGCATGATAAGCATCCGGCACGCAAAACCTTTCAGGCATTGCGTATCGCTGTGAATGGAGAACTTGACAGACTTAGCGAAGGGCTGGACGGAGCGTTTGATTCGCTGCGGACAGACGGAAGACTGGCAGTGATCACCTTTCATTCGCTGGAGGACAGAATGGTCAAGCAGCGGATGCAGCATTTTTGCCAGGGCTGTACGTGTCCGAAGGATTTTCCTGTCTGTGTGTGCGGCAAAAAGCCCGCAGGTATGTTGGTGACCCGCAAGCCGATGACGGCGGATGAGCAGGAATTGGCGGAAAACCCCAGAAGCCGCAGTGCAAAACTCAGATGTATTAAAAAACTCAGATAATCTGAACAGATTTCTATGAAAAACTTATATTGCAATCGGATTGCGATTGTTATATAATGTAGGATAACGATTTTGGGAGGTATAGCTGCTGACAGCGTAAGGGGAAGTGAGCATTGTCGGCGGGAGCCGTTTATCATATATTGAAGCCGCCCGGCGGCTTAGGGAAGGGGAACGTGATTGATGGCAGGTGAGAAAAGAACGGAAGCGTATGATCTGGATCTGCTGACGGCGTACGAAATGGAAATGTCAAGCGCCGAAAAAAAGTCAAAAAAGAAAAAGAAAAGCGGACAGATCATCAGCATCAGTAATGGTTCATCCGCTAAGGTGCAAAGGAGAACACGCAATCCGGTTACTATCATTACTGTCAGCCTTCTTGTTCTGTTTGTGGCAATAGCAGGCATACTGCTTGTTCACTTCAACGCTCAGCTGAATGAGGTCAATGAACGGATCAACGAAAAAGAAGCCCAGCTGACTGACCTGAAAAATAAGGAGGCACAGTACCAGCTGACGATCGACAGTAAGTTTACGGATGATTTCGTAAAGAAATACGCAGAAACAAAGTTGAATATGATGCCTGTCAAAAGCGCCCAGAAGCAGTTTATTTCACTGTCAGAGGGCGATATGGGAGAGGTTGTCGAGGACGAAGATACCGATCAGGTCTTCAGGCAGTTCCTGAAAGCCTTCGGATTGTAGACTGCGGGTATAACGGAAACGGCAGATGCATAGATTGAATAAGAGCCGGATACTTCCGCCCGTATGGGATTTATGGTAAGAAAACAGCTTATTGTGGGCATTTGTCCTGCAATAAGCAAATTTTCGTTTTGGATTTATTGCAGAACCGGAAAGAGGAAGCATTGCAGTATCAGTGAGGAGGGGAATATATGGCAAAAAAAGGCGCTGCGGCAAAGCTGTGGCACAGATCCACGATCCTGATGGTGATTATTATCGTGCTTGGGTTCGGAACGGTTTTTGCCCGTCTTTTTTACCTTCAGGTGTATCAGGCGGAGGAACTGCAGCAAAGAGCAGTAGAACAGCAGCTGCATGATACCACCGTTTCTGCCAAAAGAGGAAGCATCTATGACAGCGGCGGCAATGTGCTGGCACAAAGTATTACGGTCTGGAATGTGGTGCTTGCGCCTGCCAACTTCAAAAAGGGTGACGAAACCAGCCGTAAGATCGTTGCAGACGGTCTGGCAAAGATTCTGGATATGGACGCAGATGAGATACTCAAGAAAACACATGAGGACTCGTATTATGTTGTCCTGAAAAACAAGGTGGAAACCAAGATACGCAACCAGATACTGGAATTTGAGGACAAGATTTACAAACAAAATAAGATCAGCGGCGTGATTAATATGATCGAGGATTACAAACGGTATTATACCCACGACAGCTTTGCTGGTCCTATACTGGGATTCGTTGGTGCGGATAACCAGGGACTGGCAGGTATCGAGTTCCAGTACGATGAAGAGCTGAACGGCAATGCCGGACGTATTGTGATTGCACAGGATGCCCACAACCAGCCGCTGCCTTATCAGTATGAACAGAAGATCGAGGCATCCAACGGATCAGATATTATTCTCACCATTGATGAAAATATCCAGAGCATTATGGAAAAATATGTACGTGAATCCATTAAAGAATTCAATGTCGCCAACCGTGGCTGTGCTATTATGATGAATGTCAAGACGGGCGCTATTCTGGGATTTGCGTGTGAGGGTGCGTTTGACCCCAATGACCCCTTTGAGATTGCTGACAACAAGGTCAAAGCAAAGGTCAATACACTCAAGGGCAAGAAAAAGGAAGAAGCGGAAATGGATGCCCTGAATGCCCAGTGGAGAAACAAAGGCGTCAGTGATACCTATGTGCCGGGTTCGGTATTCAAGATTGTCACGGCATCTGCCGTACTGAGTGAGGGTCTGGTGGATGAAAAAACCACCTATCACTGCGAAGGTGCCTACTCTCCCTATGAGGGTGCGCAAGCGATCAGCTGCTGGGATCTGGACGGACACGGCGTACAGACGCTGGAGGAGGCTTTGTGCAATTCCTGCAACCCTGCGTTCATGCAGATGGGTATGGATCAGCTGGGCAGAAAGAAATTTTATGAATACTATGTAGCCTTCGGCTTCTCTGAACGGACAGGCATTGATCTTCCCGGCGAAAGCGACGACGTGTTCTTCAATAAAAAGGGTGAGGTCTGCGGAATGGAAATGATGGACCTTGCGGTTGCATCCTTTGGTCAGAACTTTAAGATCACACCCATCCAGATGCTTACAGCAACAGCGGCAATTGCCAATAAGGGCAGGCTGATGCAGCCCTATGTGGTGCAGCAGGTGGTGGATTCCAACGGCAATGTTATCAAGAATACAGAGCCGACTGTCAAGCGTCAGGTTATCAGTGAACACGTGGCAGAGGAAATCTGCAAAATGCTGGAAAGAAATGCTAAATACGGCGGTGCGAAAAATGGCTATATCGCCGGCTACCGTATCGGCGGCAAGACCGGTACATCACAGAAAATTGTGGATGAAAACGGTCAGAAAACCAATGACTATATCGCTTCCTTCTGCGGTATTGCGCCGTGTGACGATCCGGAGATAGCACTGCTTTGCTATTTCGATACGCCTGACCCCAAGATCAATTACTACGGTTCAGCGGTTGCCGGACCATGTCTGAGAAATATTTTTAATGAGGTGCTGCCCTATCTGGGGGTAGAAAAGGTATTCGCTGAGGACGAAAAGGCGCAGGTGGAAATTTCCATCAACAATTTCACGGAAATGACGGTGGAAGAAGCAAAGGCTGAACTGGAAAAGACGGGTCTGAAAGCAGAGGTTGTGGGCAGCGGCAGCAAGATCGTTGCACAGAATCCCCAGCCCTATTCCAATGTACCCACCGAAGGAACCGTTGTACTGTATACGGATGAAGAACGCAAGAATAAGGTTATCGTACCGGATTTCACCGGATGCAGTATTGATGACGTCAATTATATTGCGGCACAGAATGACCTGAATCTGCTGATTATCGGTTCCTCTGTGGGAGAAACGAAATCCTACGCAAAGTCACAGGATATTCCTGCGTTCAAGGAAGTGGAGCCCTACACCGTAGTAACCGTCATCTTTAACCAGGATAACAGTATTATGTAACAACAAAAGCAACAGCCTTCACAGGCTGTATGGCAGTAAAGAACAATGGACAGATAAAGCTGACACGAATGATCAAAGAAAGAGGGTGTATTTCGGTGACGAACCGAATGAAAACAGTACAGAATCCCAGATTGATTGTGATTGCCTGCGATAACGGCAAAAGAGTAGGGGATATTGTTTCGGATGCTTTGAATTATTGCTGCTATAATACGTGTATCAATGATTTTTCGCAGAATACGGATTTTGTGATAGAAAATCCGGAATATGAGGGCGCTTGCCCGGAACACGTGATCGCAGATACCATTCTGTTTGACAATGACAGCAAATATTCCAGGGATTGTGTGGGACATTTCCGCAACCGGGTGACCTCTTATGAAAATGCCATGCGGCTGTACGGGGAAGACCCGCAGGATGTGATTACCTATTCCAGCCGCAACTATGGCGCGGATGTAGCCTGCCGCAATCTGTCTGAAAAGAATGGCAGTGCAGCCTTTGATCTGATCGGAAACGGCATTCTGAGCCGGATTCATATTGTGGAAGGCAAATATTCAGTGGATGAGGTACTTGCCTGCACAGGCGTTCTGCTGGCAGCGGGATTGCCGCTTGCCTCAATCATCAATTATTTCGAGTGTTAACTGACCACACAGTAAAAGAAAAAGGATTGGAGCAGAGAAATCTGCGGAAGGGTGGAAAAGAAAATGTCGGGAATATGGACGATCATTGCAGCGGCGTTATCGTTTGCAATTTCGGGAGCATTGGGAATCTGGCTGGTGCCGTTTTTGCAGAAAAAGCATTTCGGACAGACCATACTGGATGATGGTCCCAAGTGGCATAAGGGAAAACAGGGAACGCCGACAATGGGCGGATTTATGTTCATTGCGGCAAGTGTTATCACAACCATTCTGTGTGTGGTTCTGTTTCATCTGACGGGACGTGACGCAAGAGGGATTGCACCGGAAACGACTCTGCAAAGCGCGAAAATCTATGCGGGCTTGTTTATGGCAGTCTGCTATGGCGCTATCGGATTTCTGGACGACTATGTGAAGGTTGCCAAAAAACGCAACCTGGGACTGACGCCAAAGCAGAAGCTGGTGCTGCAGTTCGCAGTAGCAGCGGCATATCTGCTGACCATGTACCTGTTCGGCGATAAGACCGAAACCTTCGTGCCCTTCTGCGGTATGGTGGATATCGGCATTCTGTATTATCCGCTGGCAGCCATTCTGATTGTGGGCATGGTCAATGCGGTTAATCTGACGGACGGTATTGATGGGCTGGATGGTTCGGTGACATTTTTTGCCGGCGTATTCCTGATGATGATGGCAGGCTATACTGCCAGAACCGGACTGTCCGTGATGGCAGCTTCTATTGCCGGCGGCTGTCTGGGCTTCCTGATCTGGAATTTCAATCCCGCCAAAACCTTTATGGGTGATACAGGCTCTCTGTATCTGGGCGGTTATCTGTGTGCGCTGCTGTTCGGTCTGGATATGGAGCTGTTTCTGATTCCCATCGGACTGGTGTATATTGCAGAAATGTTCTCGGTTATCATTCAGGTGACCTATTTCAAGCTGACCCACGGAAAGCGTCTGTTCAAGATGAGCCCCATTCATCATCACTTTGAAATGAGCGGCTGGTCTGAGGTGAAAATCGTGGTGGTATTCAGCATTGTAGAAGCAATCTGCGGTGCGGGTTCTCTGCTGCTGGTTCTGTTTGGCAGCCGGTGAACGATACCGTATTGCGAAGGCATAACATAAACAAAGGTGCGCAGGCGGCATGAGCTGCTCTGGTCAGCAGGGCAGACTGTACCGGCTGCGCTTATCCGTATCGGGGGTGGAATGATGCAGTATAATAATGCTCCGGCAAGGAAATTGCCGCCGAGAAGGCCCTCGCCTTCCCGACAAGCCGGAAAAGCTTCCGTCAAAGAAATCAAGGGCGGAATGGATGGCAAAAAAAAGAATAAGCTCAAGCTGTTTTCCATTCGGCTGGGAATAGACATGACCTTTTTGTTTCTGGTGCTGGTGCTGGTTATTATCGGCGTCATTATGATGTACTCCGCCAGCTATCCCGCAGCGCTGCGGTATGAAAACAGAAGTACCTTTTATTTGTATAAGCAAAGTGTGTTTGCAATAGCGGGTGTTGCCGTTATGATCGGCATCTCGTATTTTGATTATCATCACCTGCATATTATTGCGCCTATCATGTATGTGTTTGGTTTGCTGCTGCTGGTGGTGGTGCTGCTGATGCCGGGAAATCCCAAGCGCTGGATCTCCATTGGTGATTTTACCTTCCAGGCATCGGAGCTTGCGAAATTTACGCTGATCCTGGAAATGGCAGACTGGTCGTCCAAGCATTTCCGGGATATGCATACCTTCAAGACAGGGGTACTGCCCTGTGTGATCATGTACCTGCTGTATGCCCTGCTGCTGGTGGCAGAGCCGCATTATTCGGGTATTGTTATTCTTACATTGCTGTCTGCTGTTATGATGTATATCGGCGGCGTCAGAAAACGTTACTTCGTGATTGCAGCGGCTGCGCTGGTGACGGTGCTGCTGGTGCTGATTGTAACAGATAAGCTGGGTTATGCCATGCAGCGACTGGACGGCTGGGGTCAGGCACTTACCTATGTCAATGATGACCTGTGGCAGCATACCTATCAGACCAGGAATTCCTTGTATGCCATCGGTTCCGGCGGCGTCTGGGGACTGGGTCTGGGTCAATCCAGACAAAAATTCATGTATATCCCTGAAGCGCAGAACGACTTTGTGTTTGCGGTTGTCTGTGAGGAACTGGGGCTGGTGGGTGCGATTCTCATACTCAGCCTGTTTGTGCTGCTGGTGTGGAGAGGCATTACCATTTCCATGCGTGCAAAGGACCCCTTTGGCTCCATGCTGGGTACAGGCTTGTCGGCACAGATTGGTATACAGGCCATTCTGAATATTCTGGTTATTACTGACTGGCTGCCGAATACGGGTATCAGTCTGCCGTTTTTCAGCTATGGCGGTACATCGCTGATCATGCTGATGGCACAGATGGGTATCGTACTGTCTATTTCCCGTACCTCGAATCTGGAAAAGATCTGATCGGAGAGGAGAATATCGAATGAGAATTATTTTTGCCGGCGGCGGAACAGCCGGTCATATCAATCCTGCGCTTGCCATTGCAGGTTATGTCAGGGAACAGCAGCCGGATGCCGAGATTCTATATATCGGCTGCAAGGGCGGCATGGAGGAACGGCTGGTACCCCAGGCAGGCTATACGTTCAAAAGCGTAGTTGTACAGGGCTTCCGCAGAAAGCTGACGCCCAAGGGTATTGCGGAAAACATTGTGACTGTCCGCAAGGCAATTGGTGCTGAAATAGATGCAAAAGCTATAATCAAGGAATTCAAACCGGATATCTGCGTAGGCACGGGCGGCTATGTCAGCGGTCCCGTTCTGCGGGCAGCGTCAAAGCTGGGAATTCCCACTATTATTCATGAACAGAATGCCTTTCCGGGTATTACCAATAAAATGCTGGCAAAGCACGCAGACAGAGTGATGCTTGCTATGCCGGCAGCGAAAAAACACTTTAAAGGAAAGATTCACTTTGTTGAAACAGGTAATCCGGTCAGAGGTGAAATCCTTACCGCAGACCGTGACTGTGCCAGAAAAGAACTGGGACTGGATGAAAGACCGGTGATCCTGTCCTTTGGCGGCAGTCTTGGCGCTCAGATCATGAATGAATCGCTGGCTGATATCATTGCCAGAAGCGCCCATGACGGGAAATACCAGCATATTCATGCCTATGGTCAGTATGGAAAGTGGTTTCCGGATCTGCTGAAGGAGAAGGGTGTTGATCTGGAAAAGGCAGCTAATCTGGATGTGCGGGAGTATATCCATAATATGCCTACCTGTCTGGCAGCGGCAGATGTGGTGGTAGCAAGGGCTGGCGCGATTACCCTGAGTGAAATTCAGGTAAAGGGAAAGCCTTCGGTTCTGATTCCGTCACCAAACGTGTCGGAAAATCACCAGTATCATAATGCAATGGCTCTGGTAGAAAAAAATGCTGCCGTTATGATAGAAGAAAAAGATCTGACGCCGGAAAAACTGACAGAGGAAATAGATAAGCTGGCGTCGGATCCGGAAAGATTAAAGGAATATTCTGAAAATGCAAAAAAGATGGCAGTAAACGATGCAGCCAAAAGGATTTACGCTGTAATAATCGAAGTATTAGCGCAAAAAAACTGAATCGGATGGATTCAATGACGAAGGGATGATAACATGGAAAAGAAATCTTCTGCTGGAAGAAATCAGAACGGCAGCCGTCCGTCTGACGCCAACCATTCGCAGAATGGAAAAAAGTCCGTGTCTACCGATTCCGCAAAAAAACAGAAAAAAGACCGTAAACCGCTCCGTCCGTCAGCTTCGGCTGCTTCACAGTCATCACGCCCGCAAAATGGACGCAGTCCCAAAGCTGCCGGCGCTGCAAAACAGAATGAATCCACATCTGTCCGCCTGAAAGCAGGAAAACACCGTCCCTCTGGCAGAGGACGCACCAGACCCCAGGAGGCAATTGAGGAACAGAAGCGGTTTTTACAGAAGGATGAAGGAACACAAGGTGATTACCTGACAGGCAAACCCGCCGAACAGAATAAAAAACCCCCCAGCCGGTATGCCAGAAAGCTGAAAAAGGTACTGCTGGCATTTATCACGATTATTGTATTGGTCGGCATTTCTGCTGCCTTGTCGTTTACGGTGTTTTTTAAGATTGATGAAATTGAGGTGGAGGGACATACCCGATACAGTGAAACGGATATTATCCGTGCTTCGCAGATACAGACCGGCGATAATCTGCTGCTGTATAATACGTCTCCGGCTGCGGATAATATAAAGGAAGCCTTTTCTTATATTGAAACGGTCGAAATCAATAAGCAGCTGTTCAATAAAATTATTATTCATGTGACGGAAGCAACGCCGACCTCTATTGTGGAAAGCGATGGCAAATATATTGTCCTCAGCAAAAGCGGAAAAATAGTGGAAATTGCCAATAAAAAGAATTATAATGTACCGACTGTTATGGGTGCTAAGCTGAAAAATGTCAAGCTCTGCGCTCAGGTACAGTACAAAGATAAGAACCTGAAAAAATATCTGGATAAGATTCTGGCAGCTATTGCGGATAATCAGCTCAAGGATGAGATTATTACAGTAGATATTTCCAATACTTCTGAAATTACGTTGGTCAAGAAAAACGGATTTAAGGTTGTGATCGGCAATTTTGAAAATGTGGATTATAAAATCAAAACAGCAGCCTACATTATGAAGCATAATGTCAAGGCGGATGCACAAGGCAGACTGGACGTTTCCCTCGCCTCGGCAGAGGGAGGTAAGTCTTATCTGAAATTGGGTAAGGAAACCGATGAAAGCAGTTCTGAAAGCTCTTCATTATCACCAAGTACCTCACAAACCAGCACCGCTCCCGAACAGCCTGTTCAGACCGAACCGGAATATACTCCCGATGACGGTGGTTATGACGAAGGCAGCTACGATGAAGGCGGCTATGACGATGGCGGTTATGATGACGGCGGTTACGATGACGGCGGCTATGACGACGGTGGTTACGATGACGGTGGTTATGACGACGGCGGTTATGACGATGGCGGCTATGATGATGGCGGCTATGATGAAGGCGGCTATGACGAAGGCGGTTATGATGATACATATGGTTCTGACGAAGGCGGATGGGAGTAAAACATAAGAAAAACCATTGTGAAATTCACTAAAATTCGAGCTATTATTTTGTGCAGTTGGAGTAAGAATTTTAAAAATCACGAAAATTTCGCCGAATGTATTGAAATCAGGCTTGAAAAGTGGTAAATTAATAATGGTTATATTTAATATGTAAATTGATCTGTCTGAATTATTCGACAGGATGTTAATACGAAGGGAGTTTCATCAATGCCTTACGAATTTGAAAATGCTGATATTGACAGCGTAGTACACATTAAAGTTGTCGGAGTAGGCGGCGGCGGCGGAAACGCAATTGACCGCATGGTTGATTATGTGACAGGCGTCGAATTTATTTCCATTAATACCGACCAGCAGGCTTTGAATCGCAGTAAAGCAACGATAAAAATGCAGATTGGTGAGAAAATCACCCACGGAAAAGGCGCAGGCTCCAAGCCCGAAGTCGGCGAAAAGGCAGCCGAGGAAAGCAAGGATCAGATCGCAGAGGTACTGAAGGATACCGATATGGTATTTATTACCGCAGGTATGGGCGGCGGTACCGGAACAGGTGCGGCTCCGATCGTTGCCGAAGTGGCAAAGGAAATGGGTATTCTGACTGTTGGCATTGTAACGACTCCGTTCCTGTTTGAAGGAAAGCGCAGGATGGAACAGGCTGAATCAGGTATTGCCAAGCTGAAACAGCACGTGGATTCCCTGATCGTGATTCCGAATGAAAGACTCAAGCATATAAGCGAGGAAAAGATTACCCTGCAGAATGCATTCTTTGCAGCTGATGATGTGCTTCGTCAGGGCGTTCAGAGTATTACCGACCTGATTGTGATTCCGGGTCTTGTTAACCTTGACTTTGCCGATGTTACATCCGTTATGAAGGATGCGGGCTATGCATTGATGGGCGTAGGCGTTGCATCCGGTAAGGATAAGGCAAAGATTGCAGCAGCAAATGCTATTACCAGCCCGCTTCTGGGTACCTCTATCCAGGGTGCAAAGGGCTTGATTGTCAATATTAAGGCATCTCCGGATATCGGACTGGATGAGATCCAGGAGGCTTCGACTATGATTTCGGAGCAGGCTGATGAGAATGCGATTATTATCTGGGGTGCTGCTCTTGACGAGGAAATGGAGGATGCAATCAGCGTGATTGTTATCGCGACCGGTTTCCCGACTACGGACAGCTATGCGCCGGTTTCTAAAAAGGACGAGAGAAAGTCTGCTTCCCCGTTCCAGTACGGTTCTCCTGTCAGACAGGATAACAGCCGTTTTGGCGGAGTTTCCAGACCCCAGTCCCAACCCAGACCGCAGCCTCAGCCGCAGCCAAGCTATAATCCGTTTGCGCCGACACCTGCACCGCAGCCCCAGCCGCAGCGCCAGGAGGAAGCGCCGGTGTATCCGAATGCGAATACATCCGTACCGCAGCAGCCGGCTCGTCCGGCACCGCAGCCGAAGCAGCGTTCCAACAGCGGAGATGCAGATGAATCTTATATGGACATCATTTCGCTGTTCAATAATAAATAAGAGTAAAGTTATGCCCGTCACGAATCTGACGGGCATTGTTTGTGTTTTAGCAGCATTCCGTTTTTGGAAATGGGCAAGTAATGTACAAGGAGAGGGAAAAATGTTTGTAGATATCGCAAAGATTCATATTAAAGCAGGTGACGGCGGAGATGGCGCAGTGGCTTTTCATCGAGAAAAGTATGTTGCTTCGGGCGGACCGGACGGCGGCGACGGCGGCAGAGGCGGCAATATTGTGTTTGTGGCGGACGATAATTTGTCTACGCTGGCAGATTTCCGCTATAAAAGAAAGTATAAGGCGAATAAAGGTGAAAACGGAAGGGGCGGCAGATGCAATGGAAAAAAGGCGGAGGATCTGGTGATCCGCGTGCCGAGAGGTACCCTGATCAAAGATGCAGAAAGCGGCAGAATTCTGGCGGATATATCCGATAAGGAGCCGGTGATTGTGGCAAAAGGCGGCAAGGGCGGCTGGGGCAATACCCACTTTGCAACGCCGACCAGACAGACCCCCCGTTTTGCAAAGCCCGGTCAGCCCGGCGAGGAATTTGAGGTACAGCTGGAACTGAAACTGCTGGCAGATGTAGGGATTGTCGGCTTCCCGAATGTGGGCAAATCGACCTTGATTTCTGTTGTCAGTCAGGCAAAGCCGGTCATTGCGGATTATCATTTTACAACCATCACACCGGTACTGGGTGTGGTACGCATGGGACCGGAATCGTCCTTTGTCATGGCTGATATTCCAGGATTAATAGAGGGCGCCGGTGACGGTGTGGGACTGGGACACCAGTTTCTGCGTCATGTAGAACGATGCCGTTTGCTGGTGCATATGGTGGATGTGTCCGGCAGCGAGGGTCGCGATCCGAAGGAGGATTTTCGTATTATCAATGAAGAACTCAAGAAATTTAATCCTGAGCTTGCAGAGCGTCCGATGATCGTGGCAGGCAATAAATGCGACCTGACAGAGGATGAAACGGTAGAGGATTTCCGTCGTTTTGTGGAAGAACAGGGATATCAGTTTTTCCCGATCATGGCGGCAATTGACTACCAGACGGAACCGCTATTGAAAGCAATCCAGGAACAGCTATCCAAGCTGCCGCCGATTGTGCGCTACGAAGCGGAACCGGCACCCTTGCTGACCGGAGAAGAAATCGGCAGGCAGGATATCAAAGTGACCAATCATGGCGGTGTCTATTTTGTGGAAGCTGATAAGCTGCTGCGTGTGCTGCGGATGATAGATTTCAGTGACAGCGACAGTGTGCAGTATTTCCAGAGGGTGCTGATCAGTGCCGGCGTGATAGATGCGCTGAAGGAAGCCGGTATTCAGGAGGGCGATACGGTCAGCCTGTATGATTTTGAATTTGAATTTGTTGAATAACGGGGGATAAGTCTATGTCGAGATTGTCCGGAATGCCATGCGAGCCAAAGGGATTAAGCTCACTGGCGCTTGCATTTGTCGGTGATGGCGTGTATGATCTGATCGTGAGGGAGGAACTGGTGTGCCGTGGAAACCGGCCTGTGGGGCAGCTGAATGCTGAAAAGGTGAAGATTGTGCGCTGTCAGGCACAGGCAGCCCTTGCTGAGAAAATTGAACCATATCTGACGCAAGAAGAAGCAGATGTGCTGCGCCGGGGGCGCAATGCCCATGTAACCCATGCGCCGAAAAGTGCTACGATGGGTGAGTATCATGCGGCAACCGCACTGGAGGCTTTGTTCGGATATTTATATCTTTCGGACAGAATTGACAGAATCAGGGAATTGTTCAGAATCGGAAATGAACAGAATCAATAAACGAGGGATGGTGTAATCATGAAGAAAATACTATTTTTGCTGGGACCTAATCTGAATATGGTGGGTATCAGGGATACAGGTACATACGGAACCGAAACGGCTGAAAGTATTAACAAGGATGTTTCAACATGGGCTGATGAACTTGGAGTGGAACTTGAAATTTACCAGTCCAACCATGAGGGCGATCTGATTGACAAAATTCATGCTGCCTATGGCGAAAAAGACGGTATCATGATCAATGCTGGTGCGCTGACGCATTATAGTTATGCACTTATGGATGCGATTTCCTCGGTACATATTCCCACAGTAGAAACGCATATGTCCAATATCGGCGCAAGAGAAGAATTCCGCAGAAAGTCTGTCATTTCACCTGTCTGCATCGGTACGATAGCCGGATTTGGCAAAAACAGCTACTATCTCGGTCTGAAAGCACTGCTGATGCATTTTGAAAACTAATATTACTGTAAAGCAGGAAACCATTTGACAGCAAAATCCCTTTTCGTGAGGGGATAGTGAAGTGAGTCAGCAGTAATTGTTTTCAGCAAAGGAAAATTGAGTGACTAAGATTCATTTACAGAACAGCCCCGCTGCTTTTGTACAGACAGAGTATTCGGAAAGCTTAAATCACAGTTTTGTAGTGATGACTTCTCTATTCAAGGGTAGGGAGT
>CACZSU010000016.1 GCA_902783855.1 uncultured Ruminococcus sp. | reverse complement strand
ATCCGGAACCATTTACCGCGTTCAGGTCGGCGCATTTTCTAAAAAGGAAAACGCTGACGCACAGCTCAAAAAGCTCCGGTCAGCCGGTTATCAGGATGCCCTGATCGTAGAAGCTAAAAAATAACCGGTCAGCGTTCCCTTGTTCTATTCCTGAATGACGAATTGTATCGGTTGACCGATTGCATATATATCGTCATAACCCCCGACCCTGTATAGTTTATCTGTACAGAGCCGGGGGTATTTTGTGTGTTTGTAATAATATAAAAAATCAATATCTGTCTGTGATGGGGCTGACAACGCTTTCGTTGCGGCGCAGCATATCAATATAACGCAGGGAATCACCACAGCCATTGACCACACATTCAGACGGATTATCGGCAACTCTGACCCTCAGGTCGGTGCCGGCAGATATCAGCTTGTCAAAGCCGGCAATCTGTGAAGCGCCGCCGGTCATAATGATGCCGTCAGAGTGGATATCGCCGATCAGCTCGGGAGGGGTTTCTTCCAGTACATCCTGGACGTGTCCGACAATAATATCAGCGGTTTCCCGCAGCGGTTCGATCATTTCTTCGGCATCCATATCTGCCCATGCCGGCAGACCTGTTACGATACTTCTGCCTTTGATGCGATATTTGCCGATGGCAGCGCCCTTGACAACACAGCCAATGGCTTTTTTGGCATCCTCCGCCATACGCTTGCCGATCAGCATATTGTATCTTCTCTTGACGTATTTGATGATTTCATCATCCATAATATTGCCTGCCTGCTTGACGGAACGGGAAACCGCAATGCCGCTGAGAGAAATGACTGCCATATCGGTTGTACCGCCGCCGATATCCACCACAAAGGAGCCGTGCGGACTGGCAATATCCACACCAGCACCGATAGCGGCTGCTACCGGTTCTTCAATCAGGCAGACCCGGCGGATGCCGCAGCAGCTGATGGCATTGACGACTGCTCTTTTTTCTACCTCGGTAATCTCTCCGGGAACGCAGGCAACGGCTCTCGGCATACCGATTCTTGCAGAAATAACACATTTGAGCAGAGTGGAGATCATTGCCTCCACCAATCCCAGATCCGAAATAACACCGCCGCTGAGGGGATAGATCGCACTGAAACGGGAGGAGGTTCTTCCCAGCATACGATAGGCTTCTTCGCCTACGGCAACAATGCTGTCGTTTTCATGATTAATGGTGATCACAGAAGGCTCATCCACCATAATACCCTTGTTCTGTAAATATATTCTGGTTCTCGAGGTTCCCAGATCAATTGCAATATCAGCTCCCATGTAAAACACCCTTTCTATTTTCTGGCAATTGCAACGGACGCACACAGTACTCTTTCTGCGCCCGCATCCTTCAGCACCTCACTGCAGCTGGAAAGAGTTGCACCCGAGGTCATAATATCGTCTATTAACAATATAGTCTTTCCTTTCACCTGTTCGGCGGATATCACATTATAGTACCGTTTATTATGCTTAATGCGTTCCTCCCGTCCGAGGTAATGCTGGTATTCAGAGTCTACTGTTCGTTCCAGCAGCTCTTCAAATGGTTTATCGGTCAGTCTGGCTACATGGCGTGCAATCAGCTCTGACTGATTGTAGCCTCTTTTACGGATCCGGGAGTGAGTGAGCGGTACATCCGTCACAATTTCAAAATCCATGTCCTTGTAATAGGTCTTGCGGATTGCTGATACGATGGCAGCAGAAAAGCTCCTGGAATTAAAAACGGTTTTGCGAAACTTGAAATTCCGCAGTGCCTGTGCAACATTCCCTTCGTATGTAAACGGCGCAATGCAGATATCCCCCTTGGGAGTAATTTCTATTCTCGGATCCAGGGGATAGGCTGCCCGGCAGCAAAGACATTCTGTCATATCATAACGGATGGTACGCTCACAATAGGGACACTTCGGGGGAAACAACCATTCAAGAAGCATGACTGCCACCCCTTTCCAGAAAGGCGCCTAATCCCGAATAACGGGCAGTCCTTTTGGTATTTGCAACCATTTTTTGCAGTGTGCTGATATTGCCTACCAGCACCAGCAGCTTTTTGGCACGTGTGACAGCCGTATACAGCAGGTTGCGGTAATACAGCTGGGGCGGCCCGTAATACATGGGCATGACCACAGCGTTGAATTCGTTTCCCTGACTTTTATGCACGGTTGTGGCATAGGCAAGCTCTACATTGAGCAGATTATCGGTATTATATGACACCAGCTTATCGTCAAAACGTATTTCAGCGCTTTTGGCGGCTTCATCAATTGATTCTATTATGCCGATGTCCCCGTTAAATATACCGGCGCCGGATGTTCCATCGTCCTTTTCCCAGGGAAGGTTGTAATTGTTTTTGGTCTGCATTACCTTATCTCCTTCACGGAAAATATACACAGGCATACGAACCTCTGCTTTTTGTTCGTCCGGCGGATTCAGTACCTGCTGCAGCTTTTTATTGATTTCGGTTACACCCAGTTCACCCTTGCGCCCCGGGCAAAGCACCTGTATATCCTGCAGCGGCGAAAATCCATATGCAGATGGAAGACGGCTGCTGCACAGATTCGCAATGGTTTCCATAATCGACATTTTATCGGGGTAGGACATAAAAAAGAAATCATTGTCTGTTTTTCTGATCTCCGGCATTTCTCCGTGGACAATCTTATGGGCATTCGTCACGATCAGGCTTTCCATTGATTGCCGGAAAATCTCGCTGAGTGCTACTACAGGAACCTGACCGGAAGCGATCAGGTCGCCCAGTACATTGCCTGCACCCACAGACGGCAGCTGGTCGCTGTCGCCCACCATGATGAGCCGGCATCCCAGCGGCAATGCCCGCAGCACGCTTTCAAACAGCGCTGTATCCACCATGGACATTTCGTCCAGTATCAAAGCATCACAGTCCAGCATATTCCGCTCGTTGCGTGTGAATCTTGGTTTATCATCCGGATCCCATTCCACCTCTAAAAGCCGGTGTATGGTTTTGGCTTCGGAGCCTGTTACTTCGGACATTCTTTGCGCAGCTCTGCCGGTGGGAGCTGCCAGCAGTACCTTTAGTCCGCACTGCTTGTATAATTCCAGTATAGCATTCAGCGTAGTAGTTTTTCCTGTACCGGGACCGCCTGTCAATATCAGCAGTCCGCCTGACATGGCTTCGGTAATTGCCTTTCGCTGCAGATCCGCATAGGTGATCTGATGCGCCTGTTCAAAGTTCTCCAGCGCCAGCTCCATTCCGCGCAGCGTTTCAGCGGGAAATTGCCGCATCAGCAGAATACGCTCTGCGCAGTACATTTCAGATTTATAGACGTTGGGTAAAAAAACAAAGCGTCTTCCATTCAGGTCGTCAAGAATCAGTGATGCATCGTCAATCATGGCTGCTGCCTCTGCGCTGACAAGCTCCGTGTCAATTTTCAGAAAGGAGGCGGCAACGGACAACAGCTTATCCAGCGGCAGGCAGGTATGACCGTTGCCTGCGTTGTATTGGATGATATAGATAATGCCGGCGCGTATACGGGCACCGTCGCTTTCGGAGCGCTCCATAGCGGCAGCAATGGCGTCTGCCCGTTCAAAAGGAACGTTAATGGATTCACTGCACAGCACATAGGGGTTTTCTTCTATCATATGGATAGAGCTGTCGCCGAAATTCTTCCAGATCCGCACAGCTTCCAGTGCGGAAATATGAAATTTTTCCAGGTACAGCATAACCTCCTTCATGCCGAAAACACGTTTGATTTCCGCAGAAATTTTCTGTGCTTTATCGGGCGAGATTCCTTTGATGGCAGAAAGACGCTCGGGATGGTTCTGCATGATTTCCAGTGTATGTTCACCGAAGGTTTCTACCAGTTTTTTAGCGGTTGAACGGCGCACACCCTTGACGGCACCGGAAGAAAGATATTTCAGAATGGAGGAGGTGGTAGACGGCATTTCATGTTCATAAAACCGGAAAGCAAATTGTTCGCCGTAGCCGGGGTGAACCTTCCAGATACCCACCAGCCGCAGATTATCTCCTACGCTGACATCCGTCATGCTGCCCACAGCCGTTGTCACAATGCCGTCACAGTCCAGCGTCAGTACACTATATCCGTTCTGGGTATTTCTGAAAATAATGTCCTCCACTGAACCGCGCAATTCCAGCAGCTGTTCATCAGGCACTGCAAGTCCTCCTTTCACTATAGCACTTATCTTCCTATTTTACCCCTTTCTGTTCCTGATGTCAACCCACTGTGAATTTACTTCGCTGAAATCAATTTTGCCAGCACTTCTCTGGGGGGAACCCTTCCTGAAAAAACGATAATATTTTATTAAAAGAGCTCAATTTGAATTGTACAAGTGCACCTTCTGTGGTCATTGCATAATTGGACAGGGTATGTTTCAAAGAAAAAGTCTATCCGCTGGCATGATTATGTATAGATACATAAGAAACACTGATTGGAGTTGCTTTTACAGTTTCTGCACTCTGTTCACTTTTCCGGAAATAGCGGTGATGGGGTCTTTTTCTGGTGTCGCACACCCCCCGGTCAAACAGCAGTTTTTGCATTAAAAAAGCTGTTTCCATTGGAATTCCGCATTACAGCGGAAAATGGAAACAGCCGTTATATCTGGAAATGTTGTGATATTTTCCGGCGGTTATGCAATGCATTGCAGCCGGAATGAAGCACAATCAGATCATAGCAGGTTTTTAGATATTTTGTTCGGGCGGGTAACACTTCTTTTGATGAAATATAGTACACCGATAAGCACCATAACACCTGTACCGATCAGAATTTCAAGAACAATGGTATTCATAATGGAATAATTGCTCAGACTGGTGTTGGCAATTTCAATTGCTTCCGTAACGGCAATGCCGCCGCCGTTGCGTTCGATCAGAATAGCCATATTGGCGACCGTAGCAACATATTCAGCAGCTAACAGTGTCAGAAATGCAAGAATCTCACAAATAACGGCGCTGCGTCTGGTGGCACGTTTTCCGGCTACCACGAAGCCGCAGAAAATACTGGTGACAATCAATCCTGCCCAGATGCCATATCCTGCCCAGAACTGGTACAGCAGTACATACAAGGATGCACCCAGCAAAGCACCGAATAATGCGCCCGCAATACCTGCGGGCATATTTTGTTTTTTCTTTATAAACATATCCCGTCTGTGCTCGTACTGCCGTTGTTTGCGGGTAATGCATTTGTCGCAGATAGGCGTCAGTTCGCTTCCGATGATATAAATGCCGGTTTTACGGTTTTTGCCGCAGACCCTGCATACAGGAGTGATCAGACCGCTTTTGCACAGGTCAATCAGAAAATGCGTAACCTCTTTCAGATGCTCCCGGTCAATATCTGAATCCACCGTCATACGCACCTGCATCCGTATACGTTTATCCTTATAGAAGGCACGTACCAGAAAGCTCTTGTTATCGTTAAAGAATTCCTTCAGTTTTCCGGTCAGAGATACTGTATCTTCACTCACAGCATCCAGCACAAATGTATACCGGTTTTCCGGCGCCAGAAAATGTACAATCGTATGAAAGCCCTCGAATGTATTAAATCCTGTTTTTGCTTTGGAATTATACCGGTATCCGACCGTTATCAGAAATTCCTGAAACTCACCTTCGGTCACGAAATCACCCCCTCATTCTTTCATCATATATCCTTATTATAATACAAGCCCCGACAAATTACAACCCCCCTGCGGCGCCCTCTTGTGGTTCCCACCTTTGGTTTACTAACTAGTGGCTGTCATAATAGTATGACCGGCGAACGCCGATACAGAAGCTGCGGGGCTGTTTTGCAAAATCGCCTTAGTCACTAAATCCCCCTTTGCTGAAAGCAGTTTAATTTTCCATTTTCCATTATACAGAATCTGGCGGGCGCATAACTTAACTGAGAGTGCGCGACACCGGCGGCACGCCGGTGGGGCTGTTGCGTAAACTTCTTTTAGCTAAAAGCTATATTTCACAGGTTCAGGTCTTATGCAACGACGGTTACTTTACAGCTTGCCGTTTTTCCGTTGTAAAGAGTGACAGTAACATTGGCTGTACCGGGTTTTACTGCCTGAAATACAGCAGACCCGGTGTTGCTGATCATACGTACAACTGAATTGTCGTCTGAACTGAATTTGAATTCAGAGCAGCCTGCATTATCAGCAATTTTCGCTGTCAGATTTGACCGCTGTCCGACCTTGAGGGTAATATTCTGCTTGCTCAGCTTCACCCAGGTTGGCGCTTTTTTGACAGTAACCGCACAGGATGCCTGTGCTCCGCTATAAAGGCGGACAGAAACATTGGCACTGCCCATCTTCAGTGCTTTGAATTGTGAGAATTTCTCGCCTTTGGTGGTGCGGATCACGCTGTTATTGTCGGAATAATACCATTTATGTTCGGAGGCAGTATTGTACGGTGTTTCAGCTGTAAAGTTGTACAGTTCTCCCAGACCAAGTGTCAGCTTCTGTTTGGTCAGGCTGACGGAGGAAGGCTCTTTTTTGACAGTTACACGGCAGGATGCGCTTTTGCCATTGGGTGTTGTAGCAGTGACAACAGCTGTTCCGACTTTGTTGGCACATATTTCCCCATCCCATCCGATAGATACAACATTTTCATTGCTGCTGGTCCAGGTTACCGTATTATCAGCACCTGCCGGAAAAGCTGTAACGTCCATATTGTAGCATTCGTACACACCAAGGGTGAGTTTGGTTTTGTACAATTGAATTTTGGTAGGACCGTCATCATAATCCAGAACATTTACTTTGCAGGAGGCGGTTTTGCCGTTGTTTGTTATGGCAGTAATAACAGCTGTGCCTTTTTTTCTGGCGGTCAGCTTCCCGTCTTCCACATATACCACACTGTCATCCGAGCTTGCCCATATGATGTCACGATAGGTTGCATCAGCAGGACTGAAGATAGCCCGGATACTGGTCTGGCTGTCAACTACCATATCAACGGATGTCCGGTTCAGTCGGATTGCACTGACAGCGACAAGGGTAGTAGTTTCTTTGAAAGGTATATTATTATTCTTTGCATAGGTTTCCACTGCGGAATTCTTGGCGCTGAACAGCTGAAAATTGGAAATATCAGAAAAAGCATTCTTCCCGATAGTTGTTACAGATGCCGGAAGAACCAGGTAGGAAAGCCCGGAATAGGTAAATGCATTTTCACCAATCGTTTTCAGCTGATTTCCTTGTATTTCCACATCCCTTAGTCCGAAACAATCCCGGAAAGCACTGCTGCCGATTTTTGTAACGGATTCAGGGATAACAACAGATTTCAGTTCTTTATTGATGCCACAGGCTTCATCGGCAATTTCTGTAACGCCGGGTAATATCTCCAGTTTTTCCGCACCGGGAGCAGAAATCAGTGTTTTCTTGTTTTGGTACAATGCGCCTCCGCTGAATGAAAAGCTGCCGAATGCCCTTATGTCCGTCAGGGAAGTGCATCCAATGAATGCGTGGGAATCAATGTGCTTGACCGAGGAAGGAATATTAATCGTTTGCAGACCTTCACATCCTGTGAAAGCGCTATCCTTGATATAAGCGATGGTGTTCGGCAGGGTAACGGATTTTATATCCGTATTATCAGACAGGAACTCAGAGCAGATACCGACAACCTTTTGTCCGTTAATAGAAGCCGGAACGGTAAGCGTTTCTTCACATGGATAACCATTATAACTATAAAGCTCTATACCATTGCCGCCTTCGGGTTCCCCATAGCTATATTGTTCTATTTCAAAGACATGGAAATGTCTGGGAGCTTTCTCAGCATATCCTGCCTCTACTTCATAGTAACGGGAACCGTCAGTTACTCTTGCGTACATATGCGAACCATACGGACTGTGACCCCACGCCTTAAGACCAATTTTTTCTGCCATTGTGCAAATACAGTTGGTAGATGCCCAGCAGTCCCCGCCTCCGGTTATGATCATCGGTACTGCACCAGAATGATACACACTATACTCTCTGGCTGCCACGAATTCAGCAATTTTTGTCAGCTTTTCCTTCGTTGTCATATTGGGCTTGATTTGTTCCTTCAGATACTGATCCATTATCTGATTCGCATAGTATTCTGCATAATCTACTATCTCGATGGGAATTCTGAATTCCTGACCATCTGCGCACACGATAATAGTTCCTTTTCCGTACTCCGTTTTTATTTCTACACTGTCAGGCTCAGCGTCTTCCATTTTCCATGACGTATACAATCCTCCATAATTGTACATGGTATTTTTCCAAGGTGCCACCATACCAGTATCCGACAGTTCAATTTGAGGATAATACTCATAATCTGTTATATGCTCGGGTTCATACCGATAAGTTACCTCTGAAGCGTCTGTAACTTTGATCTGGAAAGACTGTTTTAACTCTGGTGGTATTGTAATATATTCTTCCGCCCAGCTATCCAGTGCATAGAGCGTGATTGAGGATGTATTGATCCTGATCTGACTGGCGGCATCTGCAGTCAGCGTATGCTGCTGTACTTCTGCCGGCAGTGCAGCTGCTGTGCCCATCATCATTGCGGCACAGAGGACTGCTGACAGTATTTTTTTAATAACCTTCATTTTGCCATACCTCCATTAATAATAGTAGTACTGCCGGATATAAAACCATGTTCCTGCGTCCGGCTGTCGCAGCGCAATTTTGTAATGACTATGGAACATTGTACATATGCCGCTCCCTCCATTCCATGCGGTGATAAAACTCTCTGATTATTATTATACTATTCTGTTTTCATTTGTCAATCAGCTTGGCGCCGAGCCGGCGGCAGCGTGACGCTGCACCCTGAACGCGTCAGTCGCTGCGCTTACGCTTCGCTCTAGTTAAGGCTTGCATTTCTTTACACCCGCGGAATATATTTAGCGGCACACTGGTTTTACGCAGCTCATTCAAATTGACAGTTACTCTGTTTGCCAACTATTTGTTTGCCAACTATTATTTTACACTTTGGCGCCGAGCCGGCGCTCCCAATTCGCGATAGTCGCTGCACTACGTTCCGCTCTGGTTAAGGCTTGTATTCCTTTACACCCGCGGAATACATTAACTGCACACAGCTTTTACACAGCTTATTTTAGTTGGCAATCATCCTGGTTGCTAACTATCATTTTACACTAACGACAGCGCATGAATTTTTTGAGGAGTGTCTGGAATGCAGACGCCTGCGGCAGAGTTTATCAACTTTACCGCAGACGGTTTTTTACGCAAAAATAAATCCCGTAAAGAATCAATTTCCTTTACGGGATTTGTCACCTGATTATAAATTTAACCATATCCTGCGGAAAACAGAGTACAGGTGTTCGTATCAGATGCATTAAGCCTGCCCGGGGGGATTCGAACCCTCGATCTTCAGAGTCGGAGTCTGATGCATTATCCAGCTGTGCTACGGGCAGTTATCTCTCACTCATTCAGTATACCACAAATCTATTTCTTTTGCAAGCCTTTTTTGTTGCTGTTCACAAAATGGCGGCGAGCCGCCGCTGGCTGAACGCGCCAGTCGCTGCGCCGGCGTGCCGCCGGTGTCACTGCTCTCGTTCGGATTCATTGACCCTTCTGCTATTGCATCTCTCACGTGTGGGCTTGACTTGTATT
>CACZSU010000015.1 GCA_902783855.1 uncultured Ruminococcus sp. | reverse complement strand
TAATTAAATGCATTCCGCGGGTATAAATTTGTTCAGGCTATAACCAGAGCGGAGCGTAAGCGCAGCGACTATCGCGTTCAGCCAGCGCCGGCTCGGCGCTGGTATACATAATTTGCTTGACAGCAGGTGCAAAAACATGACATAATGAAAACAGGGTGCTGACTTTCCATCAGCCGGAACCGGACACTTGAAAATTGGAGGCGATAGCTATTTCAACGAATCACTCGCAGCTTTCCACTCTCATGAAAAAGATCAGGAAAGCATTATTGACGGCAATTACAGAAAAAGCCGCCGTTTATTCTGTTACAAAAGAAGAATACCATGCGGATGCCCTATCGGGAAAGCCTTTGACAGAAACAGAGCGCCGCTGCCGGACGCTGCTCATACAACGCATAGAGGCTGTCGGATTTGAACAGACAGTGGAACAAATTGCCTGTCAGTGGTTCATTCGCTTTGTTGTGCTGCGGTTTATGGAAATAAACGGCTTTCTGCCTGGAAAAATACGCCTGTTTTCGGACAGCTGCGGCAGGTTCTGCCCGCTGATTCCGGACGAATCAACACACCTTATTATGCCGGTACTAAGACAGGATATTATCTGTCAGCTCCAGAATCTGCATGATGACGAACGTCTGTTTCAATATCTGCTTGTAACGGAATGCCAACATTTGTCAGCGGTTCTCCCCATGATGGCAGATCAGGCTGCCGCACTGCTGGTACCCGACGGGCTTCTGCAAAAGAACAGCGTCATCGACCAGATAGTAACGATGATTCCTGAACAGGATTGGTACAATCAGGTTCAGATTGTCGGGCGGCTTTATCAATACTATCAGAGTGAACCTAAGGATCAGGTTTTTTCTGACCTCAGACATAACATCAAAATTGCACAGCAGCATATTCCTGCTGCTACACAGCTTTTCACACCGGAGCCAATCGTGCGCTATCTGGCAGAAAACTCTCTCGGCAGAATCTATATTGAGAATTTCACCGACGCTGTAAACGATAACGATATTGCCGCAGAAATGGGATGGTCTTTTTTTCTGCCCGAAGCACCCCAATCTGCACCTGTAAAACAGACTAAAAAGGTGAACAGCCTGACAGAATGTACCTTTTTTGACCCATGCATGGGGTGCGGGCATATTCTCATTTATGCCTTTGATATGCTGATGGCCATGTACCGCCGGTCTGGTTATCATGACGCCGATGCGGTCAGGCATATCCTGCAGCACAATCTGTACGGGCTGGAACTGGAAGATCATGCTGCACAGCTGGCATACTTTTCTGTCATAATGAAGGCAAGACTGTACGATCCTGACTTTTTCAGCCATATCGTCCATCCTCATCTGTATGCCATCCATCAGACCCGTACAGATGCCGCAGAATGTCTGTCACTGTTCGGCAAACAAAAAAACAGCTTACAGCTGCTGCTGGATAATTTTTCCAATGCCAAGAATTCCGGCAGCCTGATCGTACCCTCCCTCAACTGTCTGGAGCTGTCTGCACTGGAGGAATACTGTCTGACACTGATAAGCCGGACAAATGATCCCCTGACCGAATCCAGGCTGCGGCAGCAGATACTTCCCCTGATACGGCAGGCACAAATACTCCGCAAGTCATATATGGTAGTCTGCACCAATCCGCCGTATATGGGCAAAAAAAGCCTGAATCCGGAGCTGAGCCATTTTCTGGAACTTCATTTTCCCGAAGGAAAATCCGATCTGTATACAGCCTTTATGCTGCGCTGCATGACACTGGCGGCAGATAAAGGTATGATTGCCATGATTACCATTCACTCCTGGATGTTTATCCGTTCGGCAGCTGCCCTGCGAAAAAAAATTCTCAGTCATTGTACGATACTGTCCATGGTGCATACCGGTGCGGCAACCTTTGAGGATCTGAATGCCTTCAATGTACTGTCCACCGCCTTTGTCCTGCAAAAGAGGTACTTGCCGGATTATACCGGCACCTATGTGCGTCTGGCAAAGTTTTATCAACCAAAGGAAAAGCTGCTGCATTTTCATGACCCCGCTGTAACCTATACCTGCAGCAGCCGCTGCTTTGATGATCTGCCCGGTGCGCCGTTGGTATACTGGATCGGCGATTCTGTCAGAGAATGCTTCCGCAGCTCTCCGGCGCTGTCCTGCTTCAGCACACCCAGACAGGGACTGGCAACTGCCGACAATGACCGGTTTGTCCGCTTCTGGTTTGAACCGGCATTGCCGGAAACCATGCTGCACTGCAGCAGCGCCGAAGAAGCTGCCGCATCAGGCAAAAAATGGTTTCCCTACAATAAAGGCGGCGATTTCAGAAAATGGTACGGCATGAATCAGTATGTGATTAATTATAAAAACAACGGCGCTGAGCTGAAAGCCTTTCGCAGCGCCGTTATACGGAATGAATCTATGTATTTTCGCAGCGGGATCACCTGGTCCCTGTTCGGATTTGAAACATTCAGCGTACGCTATAAGGACAGCGGCTTTATTTTTGATGTTTCAGGCTCGTCCATGTTCCCGCCAAAAGAACTGGAACGGTATATTCTGGCTTTTCTTGCCAGTAAAACTGCATTTTATTTTCTGTCGCTCATTGCTCCCACTGTCAATTTTCAGGTAGGCAATATTGCCGATCTGCCGCTTCGCATGGATGACAGCCGCAAAGAAACCATCGACAAACTGACCCAAGAAAACATACAGCTGAGCAAAGACGACTGGGACAGCTTTGAAACCTCCTGGGATTTCAAACGGCATCCATTGATCTGACCCATCCTATCCCATTGCAGTCATCCGCATCCTATCTGGAAAACTTATCCACAAAAAAATCACTGACTGCCTTATCAAATTCTTTCCTTCTGTCCACATTTCTGCTAAACCGACGCCGCCGATAAGCAGAAGCTTTTTCCAGCTTAAGCTCCGCAGGATCGACTTCTCTGTCAAACAGCGTGCCTGCTCGTTCAGTAGTTTCACCGCTGTATTCTTCATAAGAGGTAAAACGGGACTGCAGCTGATCATCTGCCAAGGAATGCTTGTTGTTAATGCCAATACAAATCAACACCACACCGCTGATCATCAGAAAAATACCGATCAGAATCGAATGATCATCCGGATCCTTCTGGAGGGAATACGGAATGGTACTTTTCGGATTGGCGGGATCATAGTAAACCGTTATGCCGACACCCTCCCGCACATCGACTGGATAGTCGTATACACGCACATCCTCATATTCAATGTCATCCACCGTGAACCGAACCAAGACTTCCTTATCATTGCTGTTACCGTTTTTATAGTTGATCTTTTGCACAACCCCCTGTACTGTCTGGAATCCGCTTTTCACTCTTTCTGTTTGCGACTTTGCTATCTCCACCCGGGCTGCCGTCAGAACACCTCCCACAATCATCGCTATACCAATGATGTAGAAAAACATACGAACCGGACCCTTCTGCATACTCCATCATCCTTTCATAACACAATTCCGGTCAACTCATCTTCTCATATTCTACCATCTATCCCCCTTCTTCGTCAAGACAATCTGTTGGCACCGAGCCGGCGGCAGCGTGACGCTGCACCCTATACGCGTCAGTCGCTGTGCTTACGCTCCGCTCTGGTTAAGGTTTGTATTCCTTTACACCCGCGAAATACATTCAGATGCACACGGCTTTTATGCAGCTCTTTCAAACTGGCAGTAACTCTTTTTTGCCAACAATAATTTTACACTAACGCACCGGGAAAACCTTTCCTGAAACATTCTTGCCAATGAATCCTCTCTTTCATTATGATTCCATATTCATTGTCTATCTGTAATTATCAACAAGAATTAATTTGGATATTACTGCAAAACAGAGAAAATGAAAACTTGCTTCTGTTCTGTTTTACTTTTACACTTTAATATGTTATAATATACGGGTGTTTTCTTGACACAATAATGAATGCGGTTTATCCGTAATAAACAGGAGTGTGAAATATGGATGTATTGGAAATAAGCGTTTTTGTCGTTTATTTGCTGTTTATGGTGGGAATAGGCGCCTATTTCTTCATTAAAAGCAAAAATAACGGCGGCGAAAAATCCTACTTCCTCGGCGGCAGACAAATGGGTCCGTGGGTTTCGGCTTTGTCAGCAGGTGCGTCCGATATGAGCGCATGGGTTCTGATGGGGCTTCCTACCTCTATTTATGCTGTCGGTCTGGGTAAAATCTGGATACCGATCGGTCTTGCCATCGGTTATACCATAAGCTGGCTGATTGAAGCGCCGCGACTTCGACGCTTTTCAATTGTTGCTAATGACTCGATTACGATCCCCCAGTACCTGACAAACCGGTTTCTCGCTAAATCCAAGGTTCTTCAGGTTCTGTGTGCTATTGTTTTTCTACTCGCCTATACCGTTTATTCGGCTTCCAGTCTGAAAGCCTGCGGAACTCTGTTCCATACAGTCATCGGTATGGATGCTTCCGTTGCTATGTACATAGCTGCTCTGATTATTGTAGGCTATACCTTCCTCGGCGGCTTTTCCGCTGTTTGCTGGACGGACTTCTTCCAGGGAATGCTGATCTTTGCCGGTATGCTGATCGCACCGCTGTTCGCTGCCGGTATGCTGGATCCCGCTACTATGACGGATGTAACCACCGTTAATCCTGATTACTGGAATCCCTTCACCAACTGGCAGGATATCGTTTCCGGTCTTGCGTGGGGACTTGGCTATTTTGGTATGCCTCATATCATTATCCGCTATATGTCCATCCGCTCTCAGAAGGATATGAAAAAATCTGCTGCCATCGGTATTACCTGGACAGCCTTTATCGTCCTGTTTGCTGCCGTTATCGGCGTAATTGGTCTGATGTATCTCGGCTATGATGAAAATGTAGAAAAGAATTCTCTGGTATTTATTACAATGGTTCGCAAGATATTCCCCGGTCTGATGTCCGGCGTCCTGCTTTCCGCTGTTCTGGCTGCTTCCATGAGCACAGCTGACAGCCAGCTGCTCTCTGCATCCTCCTCCTTTGCCAGTGATGTTTACAAGCCCATCTTCCGTAAGAATAAGGCAAGCGACAAGGAAATGCAATGGGTCGGACGTTTTGTTGTACTGGCTGTTGCCGCTGTTGCACTGATTATTGCCTCCAGCCCGGATTCCGGTTCGATCATGGAACTGGTGGAAAATGCATGGGGTCTGTTCGGCGCTGCAATTGGTCCGTCTATCCTGCTCAGTCTTTTCTGGAAGCGTTTCAACCTTCCCGGCGCAGTAGCCGGCATTACAGCAGGCGCTGTTTCAGATATCGCATGGATCGTACTGTTCTCCTCCAAGGGAATTATCTACAACACAGGCATTTATGAATTATTCCCTGGTTTTGTGATTGGTATGCTGGCTGCTGTTATCGCAACGCTGGTTACCAAAAAGCCCGACGAAGCAGTTGAAGCACTGTTCGGCAAAGCTGTTGCATATACAGATGATCCATCTGAAACACCCGCCAAAGAGTAAGGAATCACTCGATACTGCATTGTATTCCCGCCTGTTCTCTCAGGCGGGATTTTTTTGAATCACCAATTACCCTTTATTCAGGAGGAAATGGAACAATGATAAAAAATATCTTATTTGATATGGACGGTACGTTGCTGCCCATGGATCAGAATGAATTTACCGAATACTATATGCATCTGCTGGGCAAAACCTTTGCCGCTTTGGGTTATGATCCCGAAAAGCTCTGCAGAACCGTCTGGGACAGCTTTGTCGTAATGTTACGCAACCAATCTGATCAGACTAACGAACAGGTATTTTTTGACAGCTTCTACAAAACCTACGGTGAAGAAACCCATGTCCTGCGGCCGTTATTTGATCGGTTTTATGCCAATGAATTCCAACAGGTACAAAAGGTCTGCCGTACGGAACCCGCTGCTGCTGCCGCTGTCAGACAATTTCAGCAGATGGGTCTGAATGTTATTGTAGCCACCCTTCCCGCATTCCCCAGGGAAGCAATTTACAGCCGCATCCGTTGGGCAGGTCTGACGCCGGAGGATTTTTCCTACATCACTACCTATGAAAATTCTACCCGATGCAAACCCAATCCGGCTTACTATACAGAAATCGTACAAAAGCTCCGACTGGTTCCCGAGGAATGCCTGATGGTCGGCAACAATGTAGATGAGGATATGATTGCCGGAACCATTGGTATGCAGTGCTTTTTGATGCCGGAATGTCTGATCAACGATCATAACAAGGACACTTCCATCTACCCCCAGGGCGGATTTGACGATCTGACAGCCTATGTTGCACAGTTATCCCCCTTCTCGCCTGTCGGCTGGGTCGGTGCTTCTGCCTGCGGCAGTAATGACCGCCGGACACACGCACCCCTACCCTGAAACTATGTTCCCCGCGAATCACTCAAATTGTTTACACAGAAAAAGCGTAAACCTTCTGTTACGGAAGGCTTACGCTTTTCATTGTTTATGTATCTTGATTTGCTTTTTTGGCTTTCTGCGCCTTGATGACCTTCAGACGGGAGAATTCTTCTCTGTCCTTTTCCTCCAGTGCTTCGGTGATGAACTTTACACCTTCCTCGAAACGTGGAATCATAATATTCTTCAGCGCATTAGCACGTTTCTGTGTTTTTTTGATGGAATCTGCCAGACGGTAAACACTGTTCTCTACCTCTGCCAGATCGGCTGTCAGACGCTTTACCTCACGGAAACAGGAATAGGCTTCATCAATCGTGGGATCCGTCATCTGCAAGCCGTATACCAGATCCGCATCACTTTCTTTGTCAATCGTTACGATAGGTATCTCTACGCCCATTACACTGCGGTATGTCAGCTTGAGCGAATCCTCCTCCGGCACCGATTTGGCTATATCGTCAATATAACCCATGCGGATATTCGCCTTTTGCAGGGCAAGGTACGCCTTGCTATAGGTCGCATCTATCTTATCCTGAATTTCTGCGGCTCTGTCAATCAGCGTCATCATCTCACGCACCAGAATATTCCGCTTCTTATCCAGCAGCTCATATCCGGTTCTGGCAAGTGTCAGTGATTTTTTGTACGCCATCAGGTTACCTTTGGTAGGTACTGCCTGTACTGCCATTTATATCACCTCCGCAGAATCATTCTTCCTCGTCACCCGACTTGTTGTCTGAGGTTTTCCCGAAATCATCAAATGTGATCTGATCGGGATCATCTATATAGTACTCGTCCAGCAGCTCATCATCCACACGGTCAAGCTCTGTCCGGGGCAATGTGGAAAGCAGCTTCCAGCCAAGGTCAATACTCTGCTCTACCGTTCTGTTTTCGGTATAGCCCTGGTTGACAAAATATTGCTCAAACAGCTTGCCGAACTGCATATACTTCTTATCTGTGGGAGAAAGCTCCTCCTCACCGATAACGCTTGCCAGCGATCTGGCATCCTGCACTCTTGCATATGCGGCAAACAGCTGATTGGCAAGCGGCTGGTGGTCGCTTCTGGTATAGCCTTCGCCGATACCGTCCTTCATCAGACGGGAAAGGGACGGCAATACCGATACTGGCGGATACAAGCCCTGACCCTCTAACTGCCGATCCAATACGATCTGACCCTCTGTAATATAGCCTGTCAGGTCGGGTACAGGATGGGTAATATCATCATTCGGCATGGTCAGAATCGGAATCTGTGTAACCGAGCCGGTGCTGCCCTTTACCATGCCTGCACGTTCGTACAGGGACGCAAGGTCAGAATACAGATAGCCCGGAAAGCCCTTTCTGCCGGGAATTTCTCCCTTGGAGGATGAAAACTCACGCAGCGCCTCTGCATAGGAGGTCATATCCGTCATAATGACCAGAACGTGCATATTCAACTCAAATGCCAGATATTCTGCTGCTGTCAGCGCACAGCGCGGCGTCAGTGTACGTTCAATAATCGGGTCATTCGCAAGATTCAGGAACATCACAACCCTCGACAAAACACCGCTTTCATCAAAACTGCGGCAGAAATAATCCGCAACGTCATTCTTTACGCCCATTGCGGCAAATACCACACAGAAATTGTTATCCTCTGTATCAGAAATCTTTGCCTGTCTGACAATCTGCACTGCCAACTCATTATGCTTCATACCGGAACCGGAAAAAATCGGCAGCTTCTGTCCGCGGATCAGCGTCGTCAGAGTATCTATCGTAGAAATACCCGTATTGATATAGTTCCTCGGATAAATCCGGGATACCGGGTTCATCGGCGTACCATTGATATTTGCCTTCTTCTCCGGATAAACCGCACCGAAGCCGTCAATCGGCTCACCAGCACCGCTGAAAACTCTGCCCAAGATCTCCGGCGACAATGCCAGCTCCATCGGACGGGCTTTCAGGCGGGTGCGTGTATTGTCAAGTGAAATCGACTTTGTACCCTCGAACACCTGCACAACGACACGCTTTCCCTCTATCTGAACTATTCTTCCATGTCGCATCGTACCGTTGTCCAGGCGGATATCTACCATTTCTTCAAAGGACGCGCCCTCTACATCATCCAGTACGATCAGAGATCCGTTGATCTCCTTTACGCCAACATAATCGAGAATCATTCATTTCACTTCTTTCGTTTGATTTTTATACAGTCAGCGTATTCTGTCCGTTTACGCTGTAAGCGTTGCAAGCGCTTTGTCTATGTCGGCGATCAGCTCGTCAAACATCTCCGGCTTGCTGTTCGGGATATCATATTTCATCTTTGCAAGCCGCTCGAACAATCCCAGCTCGGTGATTCTCGAAATCGGAATAGCAGCCGCAATAATATGCTTTGCCTTATTGTACAGGTGCAGAATCGACTTCATCATCAGTTTCTGCTTTTCCAGCGGTACAAAGGTATCATCCGCATGGAAAGCATTCTGCTGCAGGAAGCCTACACGAATCGCTTTTGCTGTTTCGATTACCAGCTTCTGCTCATCCGGCAGAACGTCTGAGCCGATCAGCTTGACGATTTCCATCAGTGCGCTTTCCTCATGCAGAAGCGCTGTTATCTTATTTCTGTATTTGATGAAATCCTCTCCTAGGTTCTCTCTGAACCACGGGTCAAGGTCTGTAAAATATTCGCTGTAGCTGTCCATCCAGTTAATGGCAGGATAATGTCTTGCATATGCCAGTGATTTATCCAAAGCCCAGAAACAGCGGGTAAAACGTTTGGTATTCTGCGTTACCGGTTCGGAGAAGTCGCTGCCCTGGGGAGATACAGCGCCGATAATGGTAACGGAGCCTTCGCTGCCGCTGAGGGTCTTGATGCGTCCGGCTCTTTCGTAGAATTCAGAAAGCCTTGACGGCAGATATGCCGGGAAGCCTTCCTCTGCGGGCATTTCCTCCAGACGACCGGAAATTTCACGCAGCGCTTCTGCCCAACGGGATGTAGAATCCGCCATAATCGCTACATGGTAGCCCATATCACGGTAATACTCTGCCAGCGTCAGACCTGTATAAATAGATGCTTCACGTGCTGCAACCGGCATATTGGACGTATTCGCAATCAGCACCGTTCTGTCCGTCATTGGTCTGCCCGACTTCGGGTCGATCAGCTCGGAAAACTCATCCAGTACCTGGCTCATTTCATTGCCGCGTTCGCCGCAGCCTACATATACAATGATATCCGCATCGCACCATTTTGCCAACTGGTGCTGGTTCATGGTTTTACCGGTTCCGAATCCGCCCGGAATCGCTGCTGTACCGCCCTTTGCAATCGGGAACATGGTATCCATCACGCGCTGTCCGGTGATCAGCGGAATATCTGCCGGCAGTCTTTCTGCATTCGGTCTTGCTTCTCTGATCGGCCATTGCTGGCAAAGTGTCAGATTATGCTCTGTACCCTTTTCATCCCGGATGACCACAATCGTGTCCATCAGCTTATACTTGCCATTGGGCTCCACCTTCGTTACCGTACCGCTGATTCTTGGCGGTACCATGAAGCGATGCTCGATAATAGCGGTTTCCGGACAGGTGGCGTAAATTTCTCCGCCCCTGAGCGTATCACCCACCTTCACCTTGATCTTTACATTCCAGTATCTGTTCAGATCCAGCGACGAAACCGACGCGCCGCGGGAAATAAAGGAACCGCTCTGCTCCTCAATTGCCTTCAGGGGACGTTCAATTCCGTCAAAAATATTGTCAATGATACCCGGTCCCAGCAGTACGTTCATAGGACCCCCTGTTCCGTATATCGGGTCGCCGGGTTTCAGACCTGTTGTTTCCTCATAAACCTGTACCGTGGTGAAACCATCGTTGATTCCGATGATTTCTCCTACCAGACGGGACTCACCGACATATACCATTTCCATCATGGAAAAGCTTCTGGTGTTCTTGACGGTAACAACAGGACCGTTTATACCAAAAATTACATCTTTCGCAGCCATTTACTTCATCCCATCTTTCCTTATTCGGTTACTTTCAGACCTGCATTTTCGCAGAACCACTCATGCTGCGCCTCCAGTTTGCTGTCAAGCGTTTCATCTGCCAGCAATCCCAGCTGATGACTCACGCCAATAAGCCCGCCGATACGGATCTCATCCGACGCTACCACTTCACATTTTCTGCCGAATGCAAGGAAAATCTTATTCTTATGTACAAGATCCTGCTTTCTGACCTTCAATACCACATCGTCAGCATTCAGCAGCTTTGCCATGCTTTTGGCACTCTTTTCCAGACCCTTGGCATACGGTTCTGTCTTTGTATATTCAGCCAGCTTTGCAGCCGCTTTTTCAAATACCTCGGCTTCTATCTGCTGTCTGCGGGCGAATGTCTTTCTGCGGCTTGCGGTTTCTGCTCTGGAAAGCTCCGCCGCAATCTGCGTTTTTATGTTGGTCATTTTCTTTTGAATGAGAACATACGCCTCTCTCAGTCCTTCTTCTTCTGCCTTATTGAGTTCTCTTTCCTTAAAGTCCTCGGCTTCGGACTGAATTTTGCTGCGCTGCTCCTCTGCGTATTTTTCAATCGCCTTTAGAAAATTATCTGTTTTGCTTACAGTATCAGGCATATTCACACCTCCGAAGACGTCTGCCTATATCTTTACGCCGATAGCTTCCCGCACATAGCGTGTGATCGAATCCTTCGCTCTGCCGCTGCCGTGTCTGTCGGGAATCTCGACAATCAGGGGCTGCTTGCGGTTGAGCTTCAGCTCATATACCAGCTCCGGACACAGCTCTACCAGCTTTTCCGTCATCAGGATCACCGCAATATCCTCCCTGTCCATTGCTTTCGTCAAGGCGTCCTTGACTTCATTTTCCTCGTGGACAACTACACCGCTGATGCCTGCCAGATGCATTCCCATCAGCGTATCCACATTATCACTGATCAAATAGAATTTCATGCGCTCCTCCTCACTATGCGGGAACAGTCGCTGTCCCCATGAACCACGCCGCTGTTTTTACATTGCGGCGAACCATTTTCATGTTCTGAAGCGGATGAGCCTGCTCCATTAACCGATCTTGGAAATGATCAGGATGGATACGAGAAGTCCGTACAGTGCAACACCTTCGCCCAGTGCAACGAAGATCAGTGCCTTACCGAATGCCTTCGGGTCTTCACTGGTTGCGCCGATTGCTGCGGGAGCTGCGCCGCCTACGGCGATACCGCCGCCGATACCGGAAATACCGGTTGCCAGAGCTGCACCGATCATGGAAAGACCCATATTGATATCGCCTGAACCGGCTGCAGCGGTTGCTGCGGCTGCATCGCCTTCACCTGCTGCCATTGCTACCATAGAGGTAACCAGACATGCTGAGCCTACAATCGCAAAGGAAGCGATCTGTCTTAGTACAGCGCTTTTACGTGTCTTCTTTCCCAGAGAAACACTCTTATATGCATAATAAACGGAAGCTACTAAAAAGATAACGGGTACTGCCAATAATACATAATCCAACATGATAAACTCCTCATTTCTTTTCAAATTATTTTGGCGGCATATCCTCCGCCGGTCAGTTTTCTTTCTTTCCTGCAACGACAGGCGTAAACTGCCGTCCTTCGCCCACATAGAAGCGGCTGAAAATCTCGTAATAATCCAGTCTGAGTACCTGAATCGCAACCAGCAGCGCCTCCAGCGCCATAACGATTCCGTTGCCGGCAATGATCATAATGATATATCCTGCTCCGCCAATCATTTCTGCCAGTGTGAATACCACCAGCATCATACCGGCATGTACCAGAATATACGCACCGATTCTCAGGAAGGACATGGTATTGGTCACATAGCTCAGACACATTTCAAACAGCTCAAAGAAGCTCTGGGTACAATATTCGCCCCAGCTTTCCGGCTGCCATTTCTTTTTGCCCTCTGCCAGCCTGCCCAGCGGTTCCCGCAGGAACATAACCACCAGCGGCAGCACAATCAGTACGGCAATATAAACCGGGTTCATCAGTTCAATGCCCAGCAGCATCTGGCATACCAGACCAACTACCAGAGATACATAAAAGACAAATCCCGCAAGACCGTTTGGTCCGAAGAATGCGCTTTCCGGATCCCTTCGTTTCAGCGAGGAAACGATATTCATCAGCATGGAGATCACAATCGTCACAATGCCGATTGCCACCGAGCCGTAAATGATCATATTGATCGTATCCGGCTGCATAACCTCCACCGGCTTTTCGTCCAGTCCGAACAGTGCCTTATACACCGGATTGAGCGCTTCTTCAAAGCCGAATACCGAGCCATAAATAAAGCCGAATACCATTCCGGAAATACCGCAGGGTATCAGTATCCTGCCGATTTCCATCTTCTTCAGTTTCCACATCAGGAACCCGACAATCGCTACTACCAGTCCCTGTCCCATATCACCGAACATGATACCGAAAAACAGGGTATAGGTAAATGCCACAATCGCTGTAGGATCCAGCTCATTGTAGCTGGGCAAACCATACATTCTGACATAGAACTCATACAGCCGTATAAAAGGCGGGTTTTTGAGAATAACCGGCGGAGAATGCTTCATTTCCTCCTTGCCGTCACTCAACGAATATTCCACACTTTTGATCTCATCCAGGTGCTGTGTGAAATAGCTTTCCTTTTCTGCCGGAATCCAGCCTACCAAAATAAAGCTGCCGTGATACTTATATACATACCGTTTGATCGAATGGTAGCAGTCCAGCTCCTGCAAACGGCTGTAATACTTCATACACTGCTCTTTTTCCTTCTGCCAGAAATCATCCAGCTCCTTCTGATTATTATTCTGTGCCTCTTTCAGTTCATCCAGCTTGCCCTCCAGCGTCCGGATATACGCCTCCGGCGTACCCGCAATCTCGGGAACCTCCAGTTTTTCAAAGTATAGGGATGAGAAAATCCTGTCGATATTCTGCTTTTCACCCGGTTCATTGGGTGAAAAATACACGCCCCAATGATGGGTATCATCCTGTGTACACGGGAAAAACATCACAAACGGATTTTCTGCAAAGCTCTCCAGCTTTCCATAGCTTTCATTCGGAATCCGTCCGAATGCCGGGGTGATATATTTACATTTCATGATCTCGCTAAAATCCAGATTACCGCCTGTGAAATGACTCACCTGTTCAATTCTTCTGCGGCACGTATCCAGCTCCTGTCGGATACGCAGCTTTTCATTGACCAGGGTTTCCAGCTTTTCCACTGTCGATTCCACGTATTTCAGCACACCCTTATCGCTTACGCTGAAATCCGTCAGCTTCACAAATTCCAGATTCAGCCCTGCCATATCCATAGTACTTCTCAGGCTTTGCAGCGGTGCAGCATACGGGTTTTTATCACTCAGCGGCGTAAAATCCTGGGTATCTGAATAAAACGACATTGCGTCATCCGGATGAAACATCTCTGAATCTCCGCAGAACCTGATCACCTTATCCAGCTCGGACAGCATTCCGATTATGTTGATTGCCTTAACTTTTTTTACAGACACATAATCACCTCCTTATCATCTTACCAGCATAGCGGACTTTTCGTCTGGCGTCAGCCCATAGCGGGTTGACTCTATAATATTCACAATATTCGTCAGCTCGATCTGTTTGAGATATACATACGATATCATCACGATCGTCGGATTCGCCGAAAGCCGCAGATGGTGCTTGCAGTACATACTCAGCAGCGCATTTGCCATCTGTGACTGGTCACTGTATTTCAGCCTGGACATCTGTCTGCCAAGATATGTAGACCGTGCCAGCTCAAATACCTCCCTTGCATCTGACGCCGAACAAAGCTCATCTATGTTTCTTTTTGAGAGCTTGCCGTAAGGAATCAGCAGCGGTCGAATCTTTTCTGCCGGAAAATTGTAATATCGCTTTAGTCGGATTATGCGGGAAATATTCCTGAAATCCAGCATTGCAGAGAATGTATCCTTCAATTCATCTCTGTCACGGGTGCTTTTCTGTTTGCTGATTGCTTCCATAACCATCCCGTAATTCTGGTTATACAGCTCTGCTTCGATAATAGAAATATCGGCTCGTTCACCGTCCTTCGGATGATGCTTTCTCAGCACCGCCACATAGCGGCTTGACGCCAGTACCTCCAGAAGGTCGTCATAGCTCCTGACAGTACTGAAAGCCTTCAGATCAATCCTTGCAAACTTCGTCATTGCCATCGGCAGACCGAATACGAATTCATCCGCCCGTCCGATATTCAGCAATGTCAGGCAGCGGACAATCTGCTCTATTTCCATTTCCGAAATAATAAAATGCGAGAACACCAACGACTTATCCCTCGCATATCTTGACAATGCGGAGATGTCGTAATATAAATTCTGTCTGAGGATCGGTTCCAGCTGTCCCCGGTGGACTTCATTTTCATTCAGCCCTGCCAGCACCGACCGGTAATTGGTTCGTGATTTCAGGTAGGAAGCGACCTCCGACACATTCCGGCATTCCATCAGCTGCCTGTAGTCGTTATCGGAAAGACACTTTCCGTACATAGCACGAGCCTTCGCAAGAATAGCATTTGAAGCCATTGATGATGACATACGCGCTGCTTCCTTTCTCAGTTTTTAGTCCATCACTGCCCGACAACCCGCCGGACAATCTCATCGACCCATTTATCACCGTTTTCGGAATAGCAGCTGTCCAGCTTCCTTACAATCGTGTCATTTTTCTGCTCTATGGTTTTCAGCTGTTCATCCGCTTTTTTCTGAGCGGTTTGTCTGTTGATTTCGATACGTTCCTTTGCTCTGCTGAGATAATCATTTTTAATTTTCTCCTTTGTCCGGAGAATTTCCTGTTCATAGCTGATTTTGCTCCGCTGAGCTTCATCGGTCAGATCTCTGGCCTTTTTGTCCATATCTATAATCTTGGCGATCATATCCTCCATTCAGATCCCCCCTTTACACCGACATAGTCAATTCTTTTATCCAATCCGG
Organism: uncultured Ruminococcus sp.; assembly: GCA_902783855.1. GTDB lineage: Bacteria > Bacillota > Clostridia > Oscillospirales > Acutalibacteraceae > UBA1213. Next base: position 256 of record CACZSU010000015.1, on the reverse strand, counting down.
TATGATCATTTTTGTCAGATTCCCTTCAGAACCACATCCTTATGTTGTGCCCGGATGGACAGCATTGCTCTGCATGGATCCTGCGTACAGGACACACCCATACAGTTACAACAAGTTATTATAAACCCGTTTTCCCATTTTTTCAAGTGACAATTCCCACTGACTGTACAAGGGCGCCGAGGCAGCGTGACGCTGCACCCTATACGCGTCAGTCGCTGCGCCGGCGTGCCGCCGGTGTCACTGCTCTCGTTCGGAT
>CACZSU010000014.1 GCA_902783855.1 uncultured Ruminococcus sp. | reverse complement strand
TTACGCGGGTGCGAATATGTTTAAGCTATAACCAGAGCGGAGCGTAAGCGCAGCGACTGACGCGTTCTGCCAGCGCCGGCTCGGCGCCGCGTATAGGGTGCAGCGTCACGCTGCCGCTGCTGGTTGACGTGGAGAGGATTTGCTGTTACAATAGGGTAGGAGATAGATGCTGGGCTGTGCCCGAAGTGGAGGAATCAATGATGTATAAGGCAAAGGTTTTTTTTAATAATCTGACAGATGTAAAAACATTTGTTGACGCAGTGGCAAAATATGATCATCTGGAAATCAATCTGATATCGGATATCTATACAATGAATGCACATTCCCTTATAGGCGTTCTGAGTCTGGACATTACGGCGCCAATAGATCTGGAGGTGCCGACAGGGCCAATTCCTGACAGCTTTTTTGAGGATATCAGACCATATCTGTATGAGGAATGATATGGATACAGGAAGATGAAAGGAAAAACAATGAAGGTTAAAATTTTTACACTTGGCTGTAAGGTCAACCAGTTTGAATCGCAGGCGATGATCCGCACACTGGAGGAACAGGGATACCAGGCAGTAGGAGAGTCCGATGCGGCTGATGTGACAATTGTCAATTCCTGCGCTGTTACCGCTGCAAGCGAGCAAAAAGCAGTCAAGCTGCTGCACCGTATCCGCCGGGAGCATCCCCGGACGGTTATCGTTCTGACCGGCTGTATGGCGCAGACACAGCAGGAGAACAGTGATAAGCTGAAGGAAGTGGATATCATTCTTGGTAACAAAAGAAGAAATGATATCGTTCCCGTACTGGAGCAATATTTTGCAGAACACAGAAAAATACGGTCGGTCGAGGATTTCTTAAAGCATGATGATTATGAGCATCTGGCGGTATACGATTTTTCAGAGCGAACCAGAGCTTTCCTGAAAATAGAGGACGGCTGCAATCGTTTCTGTTCCTACTGCATCATTCCCTATGCGAGGGGACGGGTACGCTCCTGTTCACTAGACTACATACGCCGGGAAATACAGGAATTTGCTGCAAACGGATACCGTGAGGTAGTACTGGTGGGGATTAATTTATCTTCCTTCGGCAGTGACAATGGACTGTCGTTTGCACAGGCGGTTCAGACTGCCTGCGAGGCTGCCGATGTACGCATCCGTCTTGGCTCACTGGAACCGGAATCTATGGATATAGAAACCCTGCGTACCTTTGCCCGGTATGAAAATTTCTGTCCCCAGTTCCACCTTTCGCTGCAAAGCGGCTGCGATGCTACGCTGAAACGGATGAATCGCCATTATACAACAGATGAATATGCCGCTATTGTACAGAACATCCGCACGGTATTTGAAAATCCGTCCATTACGACCGATGTTATGGTTGGCTTTGCCGGAGAAACGGAAGAGGAATTCTGTGCATCTGCTGCTTTTGTAGAAAAAATTGGTTTTGCCCGTACCCATATTTTCCCTTATTCCCGCAGACCCGGAACAGCAGCCGACAAAGCGCCTGATCAGGTGCCGGAGGAAATCAAGAAAAAACGGGCGGCGGAAATGGCAGCCTGCGCACAACGTGCCAGACAGTCGTTCCTTCAGGAACAGCTTGGCAGAGTTGAAAGGGTGCTGATCGAAGCTAGGAATAAAAATGGCTTGTATGAAGGTTATACGCCGAATTATACGCTGGTTTATGTCGGCGCAGACGAAAGTCAGGTGAATCAGATCGTAGATGTTCGGCTGACAAGGGCAGAGGGAGATCATATCATAGGTGAGTTAGTTGTATAAATCAGGAATGTACGAGGAGGGAAGGATATGCATCTGAATCCGATATGGTTGTCATTGGGCGTTATGGGATTGTTCGGTGCGGTGATCAATGCGGTGAAATGGTTTATCATAGAAAAGGATTTCAGTAAAGGCAGTCTGATTTCTGTTGCTGCATGGACAGGTGTGTTTGCAGTCGGAATTGGTCTTGCTGTTTTGTTCTGATAATAAGAAATGGTCAGAATCTATGGTAATGTATGATAAATCAGGATTCATTCCTGACAAATTATGATAATATCAACTAAATTATATGTTTTATTGCGTGATTTTTATATATTCTGTCTATTTCACTAAAAAATAGCACAAAAATTATTGCAAATTTCATCTATACTTTATTGAAAAATAGTAGTATAATAGGTGTAAATCAGAGTTGGTATGATAGCTGTTCTGATGTCGTGCTATGGAAGGTGCTGCCGGCAGCGGCTGCCCTGAAATACAGAAATGTCTGAAAGGAGAAACAACATGGATGTAATTGCAACAAGAGCTGAAAAAGTGATTTATAAAGAGGGAGATTCTGTTATCAAGATTTTCTCCGATAAATATCCGAAGTCGGATGTGCTGAATGAAGCATTGAATCAGTCAAGAGTAGAGGAAACCGGTCTGCCGATTCCTGCATTGAAATCAGTATCCCTGATTGATGGTAAATGGGCGATCACGATGGAGTATGTGGAAGGTAGGACTTTGGAGCAGATCATGCAGGAGGATCCGGATAATGCTGAGAAGTATATGAGTGATTTCGTGGATCTCCAGCTGAAGGTTCAGAGCAAAAAGGCTCCGCTGCTGAATAAGCTCAAGGATAAGATGAACCGCAAGATCAGTTCCCTTAACGGCAAGGTTGACGCTACGATCCGTTATGAACTGCATACCAGACTGGACAGTATGCCGAAGCACAATAAGCTGTGCCATGGCGACTTTAATCCCTCCAATATTATCATTGACCCCGATGGAAATCCCCATATTATAGACTGGTCACACGCAACCCAGGGCAATGCGTCTGCGGATGCAGCAAGAACCTATCTGCTGTTTTCGCTTAAAGATAAGATGCTGGCAGATATGTATCTGGATATGTTCTGCAAAAAGAGTGATACAGCAAAGCAGTATGTACAGCAGTGGCTGCCGATTGTTGCGGCTTCTCAGCTGGTCAAGAGAATCCCCAGCGAGGAAGAATTCCTCAAGGGTTGGGTGGATGTAGTAGATTATCAGTAAAGCACAGTTGCATTTTGCAGACCTCCAAATATGAAGCACAGAGGCATTGCCTGTAAAAGGGCAGTGCTTCTGTGTTTTTTCAGATTTGATTGACGGCATTTATGCACAAGCAGCCTGCATCCTTCAGGAGATGCAGGCTGCTGTGGGTAATAAATAGGATTGTAGGATGTTTATTCGACAACAGTAACTTTACAGGTGGCTTGTTTGCCGTTGTAGAGGGTAACGGTCACGTTAGTAACGCCGGGCTTGAGGGCTTTGAAGACGCCGGAGCCGGTATTACTGATCATTTGTATAACTGTACTGTCGTCTGCACGGAACACATTTTTGTTGTATGCCGTACCCTTTGCTGACTTTGCGGTCAGGGTGGCTCTTTCGCCAACGGTCAGGGTAAGG
>CACZSU010000013.1 GCA_902783855.1 uncultured Ruminococcus sp. | reverse complement strand
CGATTTTAAAAAACGGATTTCTATGGGGTAAGGGGAGGTGTACCCCTTTTTTTGCTTTTGGGAAAAATTTTCAACAAATTTTCAAGAGCTGTGAAGAATTGATGAGCGTTTCATCGTTTCTTCACAGCCTCTTTTCCCCACGGAAAGCCGGAAAAGCTGTATAACAAAACTCAGCTCCCGGCGGGAATAACGGCAATGCCGAGATCAGAAAGCTGTGAAGGGTCAACGTCAGCGGGAGCATTGGTCATAGGCTCGCTGGCGTTCTGAACCTTGGGGAAGGCAACGACATCACGGAGGGTAGAGGCTTTGACCATCTGCATGACAAGACGGTCAAGACCGATGCCCATACCGCCGTGGGGTGGAGCACCGTATTTGAAGGCGTCCATGAGGAAGCCGAATTTCGCATAAGCTTCTTCGTCGGTCAGACCGAGCATTTCAAACATTTTTTTCTGGAGCTCGGGATTGGTGATACGGATAGAACCGCTGGACAGTTCAATGCCGTTGAGAACCATATCATAGGCTTTGGCATAAACCTCGCCCTTGTCGCCGTCGAGCTTGTCCAGACATTCATCTGTGGGGGAGGTAAAGGGGTGGTGCATGGCGATCCACTCGCCGGATTCCTTGTCGAATTCAAAGAACGGGAACTTGACAACCCACAGGAAATTAAAGCTGTCACCAATCATATCCAGCTTTTTAGCAACCTCTGTACGGACAGCGCCCAGTGTGGGCAGAACGGTGTTGTCATCTGTATCAGCCACGATCAATACGACATCGCCCTTTTCTGCGCCGGCAGTGCGGAGAATAGACTGCATTTCGTCCTCGGTCATGAATTTGGCAAAGCTGGAAGCCATGCCGTCCTCATTCATGCGGATCCAAGCCAGACCTTTGGCGCCGATACCTCTGACGAATTCGGTCAGCTTGTCAATTTCCTTTCGGGTGTAGGTTTTGACAGCACCCTTAGCGGTGATGCCGCGGACGGAGCCGCCGCCTTCGACAGCACTTTTGAACACGCCGAAGCCGCAGTTCTTTACATCTTCTGTCAGGTCAAAAATTTCCATACCGAAACGGGTGTCGGGCTTATCGGAGCCAAAGCGTGCCATTACCTCATTGTAGGTATAGCGCGGGAAGGGAGTAGGAATGTCCATGTCCAGTACTTCCTTGAACAGGCGTTTAATATAGCCCTCGCCGATTGCGAGAACGTCCTCCATGTCCACAAAAGACATTTCAAGGTCAATCTGGGTAAACTCCGGCTGTCTGTCGGCACGGAGGTCTTCATCACGGAAGCAGCGTGCGATCTGCATATATCTGTCAAATCCGGCTACCATGCAAAGCTGCTTGTACATCTGGGGGGACTGGGGCAGCGCATAGAAGGAGCCTTTGTGGATTCTGGACGGAACAAGGAAATCTCTTGCACCCTCGGGCGTAGATTTGATCAGCATCGGTGTTTCCAGCTCGATAAAGCCGTTTTCATCAAAATAATCTCTGGTAATTTTGGCAACCTTGTGACGAAGCAGAAGGTTGTGCTGGAGCTGGGGTCTTCTGAGATCAAGATATCTGTATTTCAGACGAGTCAGCTCCGCTGTTTTGCAGTCATCTGTAATTTCAAAAGGCGGTGTTTCCGATTCGCCGAGAATACGCAGCTCTGTGACCTCAATTTCAATATCCCCGGTAGGAATATCCTTGTTTTTGCTGCTGCGCTCTCTTACCTTTCCGACGGCTGCCAGTACAAATTCAGAACGAACAGCAAAAGCCTTTTCAAAAACAACCTTGTCGGTGTGGTCGTCAAAAGCGAGCTGCACAATACCGGTTCTGTCACGAAGGTCTATAAAAATCAGCTGGCCGAGGTCACGCTGGCGCTGTGTCCAGCCGCAGACGGTGACAGTCTGACCGATATGCTCTGCCCGCAGTTCACCGCAGTAATGGCTGCGTTTCAGTCCTGTTAAAAATTCTGCCATTGTTGATTAACTCCTTCCACATTGAGAAATTCTGAGATCATACCTCTCCGCCAAGCCCAAGCTTTTCCATAAAGCTGTCATTGGCGCCGTTGACATAAATAGAGAAGAAACGATCATAGAAGTTTTCGTCCAGCGGGACTTCTTTTTCAGAGCCCGTGAGCATATTCTTGATTTTTGCTTTGTTGCTGTCGATTTCGTCATCACCCAGCACCATGCTGAACTTTGCCTTGATCTTGTTGGCATATTTCATCTGCGGCATCAGCTTTCTGCCGATAATATCACATTCAGCAATCAGAGAAGCATTGCGGATGCCTTCGGTCAGCTCAAAGGCTTTCAGCTTGCCTTTTTCGCTGATACCGGCGATATAGATATCGCAGGCGGGCGGCAGTTCCAGCTCAATACCCTGTTTTTCGAGCAGAATCAGCAGCCGTTCAATGCCCATGCCGAAGCCAAGGGAGGGCGTCGGCTGACCGCCGAGCTCTTCGATCAGACCATCATAACGTCCGCCGCCGCAGACAGTGCCGACTTCCGGAGCCACAAATTCAAATACAGTTTTGGTGTAGTAATCCAGACCGCGTACAATCGTGGGGTTGACCTTATAGGCGATATTCACCGCATCCAGACAGCTTTTAACGCCCTCAAAGTGGCTGCTGCATTCCTCGCAGATGAAATCCAGAACCGTAGGCGCACCCTTTGCGATTTCAGCGCATTTCTTTTCCTTGCAGTCAAGGATTCTCATCGGATTTCTTTCCAGACGGGAGTGACAGGTTTCACAGAGTTCGTCTTTACGGGCGCCGAAATATTCCTTGAGGGCATCATAATACTGCGGTCTGCACTTGGGGCAGCCGATCGAGTTGATTTCAAGGCTGATATTTTTGACGTCAAGCCTGTCAAAGATAGAGTTAGCGGCACAGATCACCTCTGCATCAGCAAACGGGGAAGCCGCACCGTAGGTTTCCATACCGAACTGGTGAAATTCTCTTTGTCTGCCGAAATTCTTTTTCTCATAGCGGTAGCAGGCAGTAATATAGTAATTTTTGATCGGATAGCCGGCAGCGAACAGCTTGTGCTCGAGCATAGCTCTTGCAGCGCCGGCGGTACCTTCGGGTTTGAGGGTAAGGCTGTCGCCGCCCTTGGTGTTGAAGGTATACATTTCTTTCTGAACGATATCAGTGGTATCACCGACAGAGCGGTTAAATAATTCAGTATGTTCAAAAACGGGTGTACGAATCTCTTTAAATCCATAGGACTGAGCCTGACCACGCATAATATCTTCTACAAACTGCCATTTATAGCTGTCAGCTGGCAGAATATCCTCAGCGCCATAGACCTTGTTGGTAATCAAATCCATTTTATTCTTCCTTTCTGTTAACGGCATACATCCAGCCGGAATCTGACATAACGGAAAGATTTCCCTTCCATTACCTACACTACTATTATACAGTATTCCCCAAAAAAATCAACCCCGGCGGCGCCGAGCCGGCGCTCCCTGAACGCGTCAGTCGCTTCGCTTACGCTCCGCTCTGGTTATAGCCTGAACATATTTACACCCGCGGAATGCATTTAACAGCACACTGCTTTTACGCAGCTTATTTTGGTTGGCAGTCACTCTGTTTGCCAACTATATTTTACACTTTGCGGCGAGCCGCCGGTGTCGCGCACTCTCAGTTAAATTATGCGCCCGCCTGCTTTTGGAATTCCGTCTTGTGGCAGAGGTGAAAAGGTCACAGAAGTGAGAAGGTTGAGGCTGGCTTCGCTGGAGAAACCCTTTTATAATACAAATAATTAATTAGCTGTATTTGTATGTTTTGCAGTCTGAAACGATAAAAAATACAAAAAAATCTAAAAAATATACAAAATTGTGTGCAATGTATTGAAATAAAAACATTGCTGTGGTAAAATATGCGTAGTTATTATTTTGACGGTTTTAATTTTTTGTGCGGTTTACCGATAGCTTGCGCTTGCATTTAAGTACTGATTGTGATTTTGATTAACGTTACTTATATATTGCAGATGGTTACAGTCAGTCGATTTTATGATGATAGGAGGAACGGTATGAGTTGGAGGAATCCTACAAAAAAAGAAGCAGAGGACGCATATGGCAGTGCAAAGTCCAGATATGCAAATGCTGCCGAAAGCTATATTCAGAACAACAGACAGCTGGAGTCCTGTTATGCGGATTATAAAAGCTGTAATTCAAAATTAAGCTCTGCGAAATCGGATAAGATCAGCTTTGAAAAGCGGATAGAACAAATCGAAGAAGTGATCCGAATGCTGTCTGACGACGGCGTGGTGGATGAAGCAGTTGACAAAGCGAATGTCGCTGCGCAGAGGGCAGAAGAAGCGGTTGAAAAGAATATTGTTTGTGAAGGGATCAAGTCACCCTCCATCGGCAGTATCTTCAAATGTCCGAAAGTCAGCGAGAATCAGTATTCTGCGGAGGCTGTCAGCGAGCTGAAAAAAGAAAAGGCAAGGCTGGAACAGGCATTGACAGAGCTGGATTCCAAGCTGAATTCGATGGAACAGGAAATGGAAGCATTGACGAGTAAAATGAATTCTCTGACGTCCATTCAGACGGATCTTTCCAAAACAATGAAAAGCTGTTCCTTTGAAATGCAACATTTCAAGAAATATGTTTGATCGGATAAGCTGCATATGCAGAACAGACAGGGAAAGGTCAGGTGATCAGAATTGCGTTTGATTTTAAAACCAAAACCGTTAAGTGTAACCGGACACGTGCTCTTAGTGCCCCTGCAGAGAAACCAGGATGTCCATAAGACCTTTAAAGAGGTAAAGTCAAAAATCAATAATATGGATGGCGGCGTTGGTAAGCTGCAGACGGCGGTTGACAGAATAGATGACCGTTTAACCAAGGTCGAAGAGCCAAGACAGGAAAAGATTAAAACTGCCGGCGAAAAGCTCGGTGTATTCCTGCGTAATGCCATCCGGACAGATAAAAAGGTTGCCGGTATGATCGCAACCACACAGGGTAAATTCTTTGAGGCAAATCCCTGGGCAATCCCGCCTGCACCGCCGAAGAAAAAAAGCCTGTGGCAGCGGATCAAGGACGCCTTCAAGAAAGCTGGCAAGGCAGTTGCCAATGTTTTCAAAAAAGCAGGGAAATGGATCGTCAGCACCGCCAAAAAGGTCTGGTCGAAAACCGTCGCTTTTGTCAAAAAGCATTGGAAGGCAATTGTCAAGATTGCCATTGGTGTCGTCGTTATCGCCGGATTGGCGGCACTGTCCGTTTTTACCGGCGGTGCAGCTGCTCCGCTGCTTCTGGCAGCAGCAAAGGGTGCAGCTATCTGTGCCTGCACGAGTGCGGCAGTTACGGTTGTGTCGGGGGCAATCAAAGGTCAGTCGTTTGCGACCATATTCGATTCGGCAGCAGATTCGTTTATGGTAGGCTCCATCACCGGCGCCGTTACGGGTGTGGCTGGTGCAGCGGCAGGTGCGGTTACGTCTGCAACCGGTTCGCAGGTTCTCGGAGAGGTTACAAAGATTGGCGTCGAAATGGGCGGAAAGATGCTGGCAAACGGCGCCTCCTATGTGATAGATAATGGTTCGCTGAGCGGCTTTATGGATGCTAAGGGATATGATATCCTCAAGGAAGGCGCAACAGGCGTCGCAGGCGCATTCGGCGGCTACTTTGTGGATAAGGGCAAGGATCTGTTGGGGACGACCTTCAAGGGTCTGAAGGACAGCCAGCTGGCTAACTCGTTCAAGAGCTTCTACCAGACCTGTGAGGATGCCGCGCCGACACTGACAAAGATTGTGACCGATTCGGCAAAATCTACCATAAGTGATCTCAGCGTAGGGGATCTGATTAACCTGAAGAATCCGGCTGAGTTTGCAAAGGGACTTGGAAAGAGCTTCCTCGGTAATCTGGCGGACGGAGCAATGGGTGTTGCCAAGGATTATGTCGGAGGTGCGATCAACGATCTGACAGGCGGCGTTTCCGAAAAGCTGACCGGTTATGTTACCGATATTGTCGGAGATGACTTCGGAAAAGCGTTCCCCGGCGCATATGATGAGCTGAAGGGTGCGTATGACACGATTTATGATACCGTTTATGACAAGGCATACGGAGAAATAAATACGGTGGTTGACAGTGCCAAAGGACAGGTCAGCGGTGCAGTGAATTCCATCGTTGGTGAATTCAAGGACATTGCCAGCAGTGTTTCCGATGCGTCCGGCTTTATCAGAAATGACTACAATCTATTCCAGAACAAGTTGGACAAAGCCGTCAGCGGTATCGCCAGCGGTGCCTCCTATATAGGCGGTGAAATAAAGGGTCTGGAGGGCAATTTCGGAACGATTATCAAAGCCGCAGCATCCCAGATCCGTACATCCCCCGCCACTGTCATGAAGGATATGGTTCGTTCCGGTGCGGCCGTCGGCATAGTCGGCACTGTCGAAAGAATGCATTTCTGTTCTCCGGCAGCTACGGTTGTCAGGGAGGTTAACAGAAGTTTCCGCAGACTTTCAACAGTAAATTAAACATCTGTAAATGCTGTGGTGCCATGCGTGACGCAGCGGCGTTTATTGATATAAAATTACAGATAAGAGGTGGACAAATTGGATATTGAAGCTTACAAGGAAGCGGTTGCCAATGCGGACATTGCGTTTGCTAACGGGAAATATGAAAATGCTGTTTCCTGGTATGATAAGGCGCTGGGGGAGGTGCCGGATGATGAATACTGTCTTTCTAAGGCAGGTACATCCCTTGTTTCCCTGAGCAGATTTGATGAAGCGTTCGGATATTTCCAGCGGGCAGTGGAAGCTGACCCCCAGAACGGTGATAATGTATTCAATCTGGCAAATGCGTATTTCTTTGCCGGCGATATTCCGAAGGCAATGGAAAATTATACAGCAGCTGAATTGCTGGAATGTTCCGATGATGTCAAGGCAAGGATTTATTATCAGCTGGCACTGATGTGCAGTATGCGGCAGGATTATACGTCTGCGCTGGTTAATTATCAGAAATATGAGGATGCAGATAAAACGGGTCAGGCAGCACTGGATCCCGATGTCATTTCAGAAAGAGTGAATATCTATATTCAGATCGAGGATTATGACAATGCCCTGAAATATACGCTGAAATGGCTGAATCTGGCGCCTACGGATATGCGCTGCTATGTGGTATATTTCAATCTGCTTACAGCCACTGAACAGTATGAAAAGGCATTGGCAGTGCTGGACGATGCACAGAAATATGCGGTCAGGAATGAGGACGATCAGTTTGCCATTGACGTCAGCCGTGCGAATCTGTATGTGAACGCAGCCGGTACGGAACTGGATAAGAACGGCGATTTCAACCAGAAGGCTTATGAGCTGATGAATGAGCTGATTCTGGGCAGCGCCGGCGATCAGGACAGCAAGAATGAGCTGGTGCTGGGACTTGGCGAGCTTTGTATCGGTATGGGTAAGCCGGACGAAGCCATAGAGCTGATGCAGATGCTGACACAGACAGCCGGGGCTGATGCACAGGAGGATGCGCCTGCTGCCGCTGCTGTGAATACCGAGGTTGACCCGGCAGAGATTGACGCAATGATGACAAGTGATCTGGCGGAGATGGATGCTAAGATTGCCTCAGGAGAAATCAGCGAGGATCTGGGGGACAATGTTCCTGTTAATTATGATGAAAACGGACAGCCGGTAAGAGATTATCCGGAGGGTATTTTTGGTACGGATGAAAACGGATACCAGCTGCCGGACTTCAAGGGCATTGATATGAAGGCTGCATTGGAGCAGGATAAGGCAGAGGAACTGGCTGAAAAGAGGGAGTTTGAGGCTAGGGTCAATTATACGCTGCTTACCTGCTATGCATTCAAGGATGATTATGAGAACACACTGAAATATGCACAGATCGTCAAGAAAACTCCGGACAATACCTACTATGCGTTCTTCGGCAGATATTCAGAGGCATATGCTATGATGCAGCTTGCCAAGCAGGGAAAGAATTTCTCTTTGGAGGATGCACAGAGAAAGTATGATCAGGAGCTTGCGTTCTTCCGTTCCGAGATGCTCAAGGCTAACGAGGACAGCGCCTATGCATTGATCTTCCGCACCAGAATGTATGCCGAGCTTGGAAAGTATACAAAGGCAGAAGAACTGGCTGATCTGATGAGCAATGAGGACAAGGTATCGCTTATGGATTATATCAGAGAATGCCGTGAAAGCAGCGCGTCTGAATAACCGGAGGTGTTTGTATGGCAAAAAAGGCGGATACAGTCGTGAGCGTATTCCATTTGCATGAGGTCGCAGCCAAAAATCATCTGGAAAGCGGCGATATATTGATAGATGAGGAAAACCTGAATACGATTGCCAATGAATGCGCAGAGCTGGCAAATGATGTAAGAGCGCTCCGCAAAGAGATTGAGCAGATGCTGGAGGATCTGAAAACCGGCTTTGACACACCAGCAGGAAGAAAATTTTATAAGTCGTGCGCGGATGGTTTGCTGACGCCTCTGGAGCAGCAGGCAATTGTGATGGATCATATTGCAGAAAATATGGTTAACGTCAGGAATATGTATAAACCGGTATTTGATGAGTACAGGGAAATTGTCAGTACGATCAACAGCCAGTAACGGAGCAATTCAATTGTCCGTCAGGATAATTCGGATAAATAAATTTATTTGAGAGGAGTAATCACGATTATGGCATCTATACTTACCAGCGCAATTATTGTGAATTCTAAGAGCAGTGTTTCAACCTATGTTTCCACCGCCCAGCAGCTCTATTCGGAGCTTCAGTCTGTCATTAATAACCTTACCGCATCCGGCTTTATGGGTGATGCAGCAGACGGTTATAAGGAGTTTTTCAACACAAAGGTAACCCCTGCTGTTGTGGCAAATCTGACAGAACCGCAGGGTTCGATTACAGCAGGTCTGAATGGTATGCTGGATACCATCAAGGAGCAGCTGCTGGATTCGGTTGACCCCGGACTCGGCAAGATGAACCAGGATCCCGGTAAGGGCTAATGAATGTAAAGATAGGAGTGCAATATTATGGCAGATATAGTTTTTAAATATGACGAAATGAGAACCGCAGTAACACAGATCGCCGATATCGCAGAGCGGTATAAGGCAGCAGCGGATAAGTTCCAGAGTGATTTTGCGGATGCAACGACAGGCTGGGAGGGTGCCAGCAAGGATAAGCTCTCTGCCTTCGTTACGGGTCCTGTAAATGAATATCTGGGAACTACCGTTCCGGGTATTATCAATTCTTTGTCGGAGCTGTTGAAAGCAAATGCAGAGCAGATGGAATCCGCCGACCAGCAGTTGGCAGACAGTATACCGTCATCGCTTTCATAAGTATCAGACAGAATAACACAAGCGGGTGAGTATTATGGAAAATAAAGAACAACAGTTGCCCGTAGAGCAGAATGAACAGGAGCTTGCAGATATAGAACGTGCCCGTGAACTGTTCGAGTACGAAATGACCGAGGTGCTGCTGAATTTCCAGAGTGAAGTGAAATCCATGAAAAGACGGGATGTTTCGGAATATCTGGATATGGAGCTGCCAAAAGCAGGAATTGACTATACAGCGCCGGAAATCGGCGTAAAGGGCATTGATTACACGGATGAAGGAATCAACCTTTCACTGAACGGGCAGAAGCTGTCGGCACAGCCGTTCCAGCCCGTTTCCGGGGAGATTGCCGAAGTGCCTGCCGTTTCGGTAGACATAGCGGCTATGCCGTCCTTAACGGTAACGAAGCCGCCGCTGACAGTGGAAGAAATGCCGGTATTTGACGGGAATGTGTTTGCCGCAGGCATACAGAAGAAGGTGGCTGTTCAGCAGCCTGATGCAGCAGCATGGGCTATACCGGATGTGAAGATGCAGACAGCGGTATTGGCAGCCGGCAAGGTGAATCAACCGCAGATCGCCCTGACAGTGTCCCAGCCCGGAGCCGTGTCCGTTCCGCTGATGCCAAAGCCTGCAGCCGTATCCTTTCCGGCAGTGGAGGTTCCGTCGGATATGAACCGTACGGTCAGCCTGCCGGTACTGTCGGAAGTGACGCTTTCGTCCGAAGGAATGGACGGCGTAACGGTGCCGGATGCGTCACCTGCAAAGGTGACGGCGGTGACGGCTGTTTCCGTGGAGATTAAAAAACCCGACAATCTGGTACCGATGCAGGACAGCCCGGTAGTTGCCATGCCGGAGCTTCCGCCGGTAAAAGCAGCAGAAGCTGCTGCCTATCCCGCTATACCGGAAAAGCCTGATTTTTCGATGTATTATACTGACATAATGCAATCTCTCAAGGCAGAGATCTGAACCGTTTCTGCTCAGCAACATAGTGCAAGGATGTAGTGGCGAACGATTGCTGTTTCGTCACTACATATCTGTATTATCCCGGCGGCATTGCCGTAGAATCCAATCGAAAGGGTGAGCTTATGGAAAGCAATAAACTACTGATAGGCGTTCAGTTTATTGATCCGAAAAATAGTAATGATAGTCTGGTATTTGAATTGATCGTACTGCGTGACCTGACATTGAAGCAGCTGCTGGATGGTATACGGTATGGTCTGATCAAAAAGGGCGAGGATCCCTTTTACGCAAAATGCCGTCAGATTTTTAATGAATGTATCGACTCCAGGGATGCAAGCGGACTGTTCCGGAAAATCACGCTGACCTCCTATAACGATGCACTTGCGGGAGAAAAGGTCAATGGGGTGCGTGCCGCTGTAACCGAAAAGGATCTGGAAAAGCCGTTGATGTCCATTGGTTTCATTTCCTCCACCCGTATCGTATTTGACCCGACAGAAGCCTATCGTTCCTATGAGATCAACACCTCTGTGATCATCCCGGCATTTAATCCGACTACGCAGCAGCAGGAGGTATCCTTCCCGGATTATAATATCAGCACAAGGCAGCTCAGCCGGTTTGATCAGACGCCGGTAGAGATCATCCCCCCCTCCGGACCGCCGCAGAAGCCGGAGCAGAATATGTTTTTTTTACTTCTTCCGACTGTCATCATGATAGGTGTTACGATTATTACAAGGGTTATGACAAGCGGAACAGATTCAATCGGAGCCATATTGCTCAGTTCTGTCATGAGCCTTGTGACAGTGGTTATTTCCGTAATAAATTTTTTGCGTCAGGGCAAACAGTATAAAAAGAATCTGAAAAAATGGCGCACAGAATATGAGGATTATATCAATAAGACGATTGCCCGTATTCTCAGCCGGCAGGAAGCGGATGCCGAAAAGCTCAATGAGATGTATCCAGACGTCAATGACCTGTTTGATGAAAGTAAGCCTGCTGCAAGTGTCTATGGTATCTGCGGCAAGATTTTCAGCCGGTGCCAGCAGGATATGGATTATCTTTCCGTGCGGCTGGGCACATCGGACAAGATAGAAAATACCTTTGAAATCAGGGGCGGAAAACGGGATGTCATTTTTTCATCCGAAGGCTTCAAGCTGAAATTCGATAAGGTTTCCCTGTATCTTTCAGAGGATGAGGAATACGACAACCAGGAGGACGAAACCTATTATCTATCGAATCTGCCGAACTTTATAGCGGAAAAATACCGTTATATGAAGCGGGCGCCGCTGCTGTTTTCATTGCGTGACTGCGGCTGCCTGGGAATTGTGGCATCCACAAGGGTGTTCGCAGAACGTCTGATACAGCGGATGATTTTCGATCTTTGCTTTTATCATTCGCCGGATGATCTGCAGTATATTATTCTGTTCGATCCTACGGACGACCGCAAAAAAATAGAAAACCTGATCAGTAACTATAAATTCATGCCCCATTTCAGAGGGCTGTTCCCGGAACGCTCCCAGTTTGTATTTGATGAGACAAATGCCGGTATGGTTTTCAGCTCCATGCTCAGCGTCATGGGAGAAAGAGCATCCGCAGAACAGGGGGTTCGGTTCCCCCATATCGTGTTTATCGTGTATCATGAATACGGTATGAAGGAACACGCTTTTGCACAGTATCTTCCCGAATTGCCGGAGGAAGGAAAGGCATATCAGAATCCGCTGGGGATTACCTTTATCTTCCCGAAGGTACACAGAGAGCATCTGCCGGCGTACTGTGACCATGTGATCGAATTCACCGGCGACCATACGGCAAATCTGATACCCCATGAGGACGACCGCCTGGCAACAGAATTCAATTTCAATGTTGCGCCTGACTGGAATGCGAAGATCTATAATACCTCGAAGATTCTGTCCTCCATCTGCTATTCCAAGATATCTCAGAACGGAAAGGTTCCCTCAGCGGTCAGCCTGTTTGAACTGTACGGCTTTTCCAAGAATAGTATTGATATGCATCAGCTTTGGGATGCCGAAGACAGAATCAATGTCATTGAAACGCTGTCCGTTCCGATCGGAAAAACAGAAAACGGACTTACCTTCCTGGATCTGCACGAAAATGCGGACGGTCCGCATATGCTGGTTGCCGGAACGACAGGCTCCGGTAAATCGGAAACGATTATTACCTATTTGCTGGGACTTTGTATGTATTTCCGCCCGGATGAGGTCAATATGATGCTCGTGGATATGAAGGGCGGCGGTTTTATCAAGCGTATCGGAACCCTGCCCCATGTGGTGGGGTCTGTAACGGACGTAGACGGTGATGAAAACGGTACGGGTGCGGAATATATGCTCAAGCGTTTTCTGGATGCGCTCCGTTCGGAAATCAAAAGGAGGAAGATTCTGTTCAATTCTATGCACGTGGACAGTATCAATCAGTATATTGCTGCCTGCCGGAATATTGACTCTCATATCAAGATGATCAATAACCGGCTGCGGGGCGAGGATAAGGAACCGCTGACAGCTGCAGAAGAACAGGCTATACGGGATCAGGCAAGAGATAACTGTCTGGCTCATCTGGTGCTGGTAGTGGACGAATTTACAGAATTGAAACGCTTCTCCAGTGAAAGTAATGATATCGACTTTATCGGTGAGATCACCACCATCGCCAGAGTCGGACGAAGCCTGGGCTTCCATATCATTCTGATTTCCCAGAATATTGAGGGCGCTATTACCGATGATATCCGTGTGAATTCAAAATCCCGTCTGTGCCTGAAGGTGGCTACACGGCAGGCGTCCAAAGAAATGATCGGCAACGACCTTGCGGCAAGTCCGACTATGCCCGGTCACGGCAGAGCCTATCTGCTGGTGGGAACCGGCTCCAAGTTTGAATATTTCCAGTCAGGCTATGCCGGTGCGGTAGCAGAGGAAAACTTTGAATTTCCCACAGAGATAACCGAAGCCTCCAAAAGCGGCAGCTATTCCAAATTTTACCGTTCCGAGAAGGACAATGTGGATGCGAAAAAGCGGAAAAAAGAGCTGGAGGCACAGGGTAAGCTGGAAACACAGCTGAATGCCGTTGTCGGAAAGATCAAGACCTATTATAATCAGAATAAGGAAAAATATCCTAAGGTACATATTATATTTGAGAAGCCGCTGCCCGGAAGAATTGTATATGAGGACGGACGCATTTATGAAGAAAAGGACGGCAGCTTTGAATTGATGAGGGAGGTGCAGTGATGAGTCAGCTTGCAATGGGAATCTATGACGATCTGGATAACCAGACGCAGCCGGTGCTGTATGTTGACGCAGCCGCCAATAATATGATTGTATTCGGCGGACATATGAGCGGAAAAACCACCTTTATCAAGACCTTGCTGGTGCGCCTGCACGAGGATATTGATACGGCAATCGAGCGGGATATCTACATACTGGATTTCGGCGGCAATCTGGGACAATACCGGGATCTGAGCTTAGTGGCAGCCTGCTTCGATAATTCCAATGAAGAAAACGTGCGCCGTGTATTTAAAGCAGTGGAGGATAAGCTGGAAAAGAATACGAAGCTGCTTGCCTCCCGTCAGTTTCTGGATGTATTCAACAGTGATGAAGAAAAACGTCCGGCGCATATTATGCTGATTATTGATAACGTGAATTCCTTTTTAGCGGATGAGCGTTATGAATCTTACCATGATTTACTGCAGAAGCTGTGCAGGGAAGGTCTTTCCAAGGGTCTGACCCTTGTATTCACAGCAACGGACGTCAGCGGCGGCGTAGGGCGTTTTCTGGGCAGCTTTGACCGCCGTTTTGCGCTGGAAGGTTCGGCAGACAAGTATGTGGATATTTTCGGAATGCGGGTCGATGAACCGATGAAAAATCCCGGCAGAGGTGTTTCGATTGTGGATGGAAAGCCGAGAGAGCTGCAGCTGTTTTTGCCGTTCCGGGATGAGCTGAGGGATATACCGATGTTCTGCGAATACCTGTCGGCAATTGAAACCAAGACGGATAAGCTGACAGCCTTTGACGGCGATCTGACAGAGGAAAATTTCTTCCGGTTCATTGCTAAAAATGCAGAGGATGAACTCGATCCGGACAGTCCGGTGGTGGGGCTGGATTATTATGATCATAAGCCGATTACAGTCAATATGCATGAAATTCATTCACTGGCGATTTACGGCAAAAAGAAATTCGGCAAGACCAATCTGTTGCATCTGCTGGTGCGCTCGATTCATAAGGCACACAGAAATTACCGCTTTGTCTTTTTTGATGACGGCAGGCGGCAGCTGTCGGATATTTATTCAGAAATTGCGCCGTGCAGCAATTATATAGATTCGATAGAAGAATTGTATGACTTCATGGATGAAAACGGTTATGCTGCCAAGATGGAGCGGGGTGTGCTGAATAAGGATTTTGTGGAGAAGGAATATCCCGGAACGGTCTTTGTGCTGCAAAGCAAAATGCTGTTTCAGGCAAACGGAGCACAGCTGCTGAAAAATGTATTCCCGAAGATGATTGCCACGGCAGAGGAAAAAAACTACTGGTTTATTTTCTCGGATGTGCGCAAGGTCAGCAATAATGACAGAGATACGGAATCCTCGCTGAACAATGGCATTGCAGCAGCATTTTTGCTGGATAATATAGCAGAGTTTGTGTCCGACAGGGGCAGCCGTTCCGTATTTGGTGAGATGGACCCGAAGGAACTGAAAAACGAATATGCAAGATGCGAGCTTGGCGATGGATATTATTACGATATTGAATCGGACGAATTGAAAAAGATAAAAATCATAAAGATATAGAGGAGGAGTCAATATGTCTGCATCAGCTGTAGGAAAAAAGCTTTCAGAGGCCGCTGTTGCTGCAACAAGGAACAGTGAATATCATTGCGTGGACACACGGGTATTTGACAGATGTATACAGCAAAAGGATGAATTTATCAGGCGCTATTCCAGTATTACGACCCGTTACCATCAGATTATCCGACATATGGAATGGTATGGAGAGGGTGCGCTGGCATTCATAGAAGACGCTAATAAGGTGCGTACCAACCTGACTGGTATCGGCGATATTCTTTCTACGATGTGCAACGTTCTGGAGGATTGCCGGACAGTCATTGAACAGGCAGACAAGGAATTGGGTGAAGTGAACCGGAACCCGGATCAGTGATAATTGGTGACAGAACATGAAATTAGAATACGATTGCTTTACAGATAAAGGATCAAGACCCGTTAATGAAGATTTTGCTGACTTTGTCAATAAAACGAAAAGCAGTTGTTTTATCCTTTGTGACGGACTTGGCGGACACGGGATGGGAGATAAGGCATCCCGGTTTGCAGTGAGCTTTATCAGGGAATATTTTCTTTTGTGCAGGAGTACAGATGAATTTGCGGCTGATGTGATAGAAAAAACCCAGAATGCCATTCATGCCAGGCAGCAGCAGCTTGGTCTGAATGGGAAAATGAAAACAACGGGCGTTATTCTGGTATTGGAACCGGACAGGGCATTATGTCTGCACGTGGGAGATTCCCGGATATATCATTTCAGAGATGCCGCTGTTCGTTTCCGTACAAGGGATCATAGTATACCTCAGATGCTGGTAATGACGGGTGAGATCAGTGAGGATGAGATACGTAATCATCCTGACCGGAATAAGGTACTGCGAGCCTTCGGGGATGACCATGATCCCCTGAAATATGACAGAACAGAGCTTCCGGTGAAGGCAGGGGACAGCTTTTTGTTGTGTTCAGACGGGTTTTGGGAGCCAATTACAGAGCAGGAAATGACTACCCTGCTGGCACAGTCGGATTCTGTAAAGAAATGGCTGAGGGGTATGGCAAAGCTGGTGTCTTCCAATAGTGACGGAAAGAATATGGATAATTATACGGCAATTGCCGTAAAGATAAAGGGATGATCTGCCGTGAATTATGCAACACATTCATATATCGGTACCCGACAGGTGCAGGAGGACTGTGCCGGCTGCGCGGAAACAGAAAATGGATTTCTTGCCGTGGTATGTGATGGAATCGGGAGCCGTGCAAATGGCGGCGAATCCTCCCGTATGGCAGTGCGGCGGTTTATAGAAGCCTTCCGCAGCGAATACACGGAGGATTTCCCGCAGTTTATTACAAAAGCAGCGGAAAGAATAGATCATGAAGTGTTTGAAGCATTCGGGTCCCATTGTGGTACAACGGTAGTGGCGGCTTTTGTACAGGATCGTTATCTTTATTGGCTGTCCGTCGGTGACAGCCGGTTGTATATTGTAAGGGACGGCAGAATGCGGCAGATTACCACCGATCACAATTATGGTTATGTGCTGGAGCTGCGAAAGCAGAAACAGCTGATAGATGAAGCGACCTATCAGAAGGAACAGAAACGCTCGGGACAGCTGGCGAGCTTTATCGGTATGGGCGGGATTGACATTGTGGATGTCAGTATGAACCCGATTCTGCTGCAAAACGGTGACAAATTGCTTCTGACAACGGACGGGCTTTATAAACCATTGGCAGAAAGTAAAATGTGTGATATAATACTATCAGCAGATACACCGCAGCAGGGTGCCGATGCGCTGCTTTCGGCTGTAAGGCATTGTGAAGGAAGTCTGGATAATACGACCTTTACGCTGGTGTTTCTGGATCAGAGAAATATCTGACAGCAGCATTGGCTGACAGATGAATAAAACGGAGGAAATAGAATGAAACTCAAACGTTGTCCCAATCTGCATTATTATGACGGCGATAAATATGATGAATGTCCGCATTGTGCAGCGAAGCCAGCTGCTGCGCCTGCACCGGCGCCGAAGCCGGTGTTTGAGCCTGCGCCCATACCCGAACCAGCACCAAAGCCGGAACCCAGACCGGAGCCAGTACCCCAGCCGAAGCCGGAACCCAGACCGGAGCCGGTTCCCCAGCCGAAGCCGGAACCCAGACCGGAGCCGGTTCCCCAGCCGAAGCCGGAACCGGCGACTCACGGGACTGTAGAAATGCCTGCTGCGGGAGAAGATATATGGAGATGTGCGTGCGGCGCAGTCAACAGAGGACGCTTCTGCCCGGAATGCGGCGCAGGGAAGCCCCAGCCTGTCAGACAGGAGCAGCCGGAGCGGTGGATCTGCTCATGCGGAGCGGAAAGCAAGGGGAAATTCTGTTTCCAGTGCGGTTCTCCCAGACCGGTACAGAATCAGGCGCCTCAGCCTGCTGCTGTATCAAAGCCGGAACCGGTACCTCAGCCTGCTCCTGTACCAAAGCCGGAACCGGCACCCCAGCCTGCCCCTGCACCTCAGCCGAAACTGACATTCCAGCCGGTATCCCCGCAGGAGCCGGAGAGAACCTTGACGGCACAGATCAGGGACGCAAAATTCCTTGGTACGATGGAAGATGCCCGGAAGAAGGTATCAGCGGCAGCGGATGACGGTGTGACACAGGTTATTTTTGATGAGATAGACGATGGATTTGTACTTGCGTGGCTGACAGCCACTAATACATCCTCCAAGGGAAAGGTATATACCTTGACATCACCGAAAACGACCATTGGACGTGCAGACCCCGAGCATCCGGTAGATGTGGATCTGCGTAATGACCGGGGTATTTCCAGAGGTGTACAGGCTATGATCGTATATGATCCGCTGAACAAGAAGTTTTTCCTGCAGAGTGCGGGCGGGAAGACCTATGTGTATGTAAATAAAGAGATGGTTCTGACTTATAATGAGCTGAAGGCATATGATGTGATCCGTGTAGGAGAAACCAATCTGGTATTTGTGCCGCTTTGCTGCGAAAGTTTTTCGTGGTAAAATAAGAGAAAGAATGTATGGGAGATGATCGGAATGAGCTATTGTCCGTATTGTATGCATGAAATAGCGGATGATATCAGCATATGTGACCGATGCGGACGGAATATCCGTGAATACCAGCATCCGGCGCATATCCTTAAACAAGGAACCATACTGAACAACCGATATATGATCGGCGGTCTGATCGGAGAGGGCGGATTCGGTGTCACCTATATCGGACTGGATACGCTGTTGCAGTACCGTGTAGCCATCAAGGAATTTTTTCCTAACGGAATGGTAAACCGGAACAATACGATATCGAATGAGGTCATGAGCATCAGCACCGAAACGGCAAAGGCAGTGTTTTCCAGAAGCCGGGAAAATTTCCTGCGTGAAGCAAGAACGCTTGCGAAATTTGCCAATGAGCCAGGTATTGTATCGGTAAAGGACTTTTTTGAAGAAAACCATACGGTGTATATAGTGATGGAATACCTGGAGGGTATTACGCTGAAAAAGTATCTGGGGGATGTGGGAACGATTTCTCCGAATAATACAGTTTGCCTTCTGATGCCCGTTTTTCGTTCGCTCCAGAAAATCCATGAAAAAAAGCTGATTCACAGAGATATCAGTCCCGATAATATTATGCTGGTAGGGGAAAGCATCAAACTGCTGGATTTTGGTGCAGCGAGAGAATTTGCGGATGAGAAAAGTCTTTCCGTTATGCTCAAGCATGGCTATGCGCCGATGGAACAGTACCGCCGGCATGGCATACAGGGTGCCTGGACGGATGTATATGCAATCTGTGCGACGATGTATAAGTGCATTACAGGCAAGGTGCCGCCGGATGCAACCGACCGGGTATTTGAAGATGAACTGAAAATGCCGTCAGAGCTGGGCTTTGACGTGGAGCCTGCATTTGAAGCTGTTCTGCGCCATGGTCTGGCAATAAGACCTGACGAAAGAATACAGGATATTGATGAGCTGCTGGAGGAACTGGCTGCTGTTCCTGGTATGGATATCAGTGAAAATGCATCTGGTCTGCCAGCTTCGCCCACAGAAAAGCAGCAGACGTCGGAACCCGAAAAGCCGGTTCCAGAAGAAACGTCTGATGACGTGGAGGATGCCCGCCTCTCAGAATATGTCCCCCGTTTTTTGGAGGAGGAGGAAAAACCGCAGCCGGTGCCGGAGGAAAAGCCTTTGCCGAAGGAAGAAATGCCGGTGAAGGAGCAGCCGTCCGAAAAAAAACAGACGGGTGCAGAAGTACCCAAGGGAACAGAAAAACCGAAGGATGCACCACCCAAAACAGAAAAGCCTGGCGGCAAAAAATGGATTCTGATCGGTTCTGTTGCTGCGGCAGTGGTTGTGGCAGGGATTGCTGTGGTGCTGGCACTTTCATCGGGCCAGTCAGCAGTAGAAACAGAGCCGTCCGGTGTGGCATCGTCACCGTCTGCCCAATCTTCGGTTAAGATGCCGGAAATCAGTCAGAAGCAGAAAACCTCACCTGCGGCAGAGTCGCAGGTGACATCCAAGGCAGAATCCAAGACAGAATCTAAATCCGCATCCAAGGCTGAATCAAAAACAGAATCCAGATCGGCGTCCGGCTCTGAAAGCGAAACCAGTGAGGAGGTTGTTTTTCCGGATCTGAAAAGCTATTTTAAGTTTGACAACGGTATGCTGACAATGGACTACAGTTTGTTCGGCAAGGAAATTAACGAGGTAGCGAAGCTGTTTTCCGGTACGCTGTATTATTCAAAGACTCATCCCATTTATGGAGATCAGTATCTGGTACTGTACATACCGATCAAGTATTCCGAAAGCTATGAAAATTCCATAGAAACGATTGATCTGTTATTTGAGGATGATGGTGACAGGCTGATCGCTGTAGAATATGAGGAATTCGTACCGTTTGACGACAATATTGCGAAAGCTGCCCGTGAACGTCTGGGAACTCCGGATCATGAAGAAAAAGAAAACATCTTATGGACGATAAAGGATAAGAATGTAACCTATTCTCTGTATATGAGGGAATACCCTGAGAAAACCCGTTTTGGTTCTGTGAGCTTTACGCAAAAATATATTGTTTCTGATGCAGCAGCAGAGTAGGTAGAAAACAGACTGGAATACAGGAAAGTGATACGGTAAATCTGCTATGATTTGCCGTATTGCATTAAATGAGGGTTAAACAATGAAGTTTTGTATGAAATGTATGTCACAATATGAGGACAGCTTTACCATCTGCCCGATGTGCGGCTTCAAGGAGGGGACACTTCCCACAGACAACCGGTGTATAGAGCCGGGACAGATAATTGCCGATAGATACATAATGGGTATGCCCCTGTCTATTGATCCATGGGTGGTCAGATATATCGGTTGGGACGCACTGACAAACAGGAAGGTTGTGATCAATGAATACCTTCCCACAAAATATGCGGCAAGAGAGGTAGGAAAGGTTTCACTGACGGTTGTCAAGTCCAAGCCATTTTACAGGTATATGTCTATATTGCTGAAAAAGGCGCGGCTGTTGGCGGAAACCCACCTTCCGGATAATATCAGCGCAGTTCACGAATGCTTTGAACGGAACAACACGGCATATGTGATCACGGAATATAAGGAAGGAAAACCGCTTGACGAATATATCAAGGAGAAAAAACCGGTTGATTATAAAGCGGCTTTGCGCCTGTTTTTGCCGATACTGCGGTCGTTGGACAAGCTGCATGAAAACGGGTTTATTTCGGGCGGTTTTTCTCCCGGCAACTTTCTGGTTACAGATGAGAATGAACTGATCTTCCATGATTATATCACGAATATATTCTATAACATAGATGACAGCAGCACGGAAAGATCGCCGTCTGAGATAGACCGCTATTTTCCGCCGGAACGCACAGCCGTATCTGAAACGATTGACCTGATGCCGGAGCATGATGTGTATTCGTCTGCGATGATATTGTATGAAATGCTGGGAGCGGAACTGCCGGATCCGCAGAAACGGCTGGCGCAGTGGGAGCAGAAGCATAAGGATATGCTGAAAAAGCCCGGTGCATACGGCGCAAAGCTGGAGAAATCCAAGGAGAATGCGCTGATCAATGCCGCAGCCGTGCAGTTGTCTGATCGTACAGCGGATATGGAAACCTTTATCAAGGAACTGACCAGCGATAAAGAGGTTGTGCTGAAAAGCAAAAGGAACCAGAAAAAATTTCCCCTCTGGGCAAAGATTACGATACCGGCAGTCCTTGTCGCCGGCATCGGAGCGGCAGTGCTGGTGCCAACACTGCTGGGAGGTCAGTCAAAGACAGTAGATACGATGATAGAAGGACAGACAGTGGTTCCGAGTATTGTCAACCGCAGCTTTTCCGAAGCAGAGGAGGAACTGAAAAAGAACAGCCTGCTGATCGAGGTGGAGGGAAAAACGGTTGACGATGATAAACAGGCGAATACCGTTCTGAGCCAGAATGTAGACAAGGGAACGATTGTCAGCGAGAACACGATTGTGGGTGTAAAAATCAGTACACCAAGCGGTGAGTTTACGATGCCGAATTTTCTGGGCATAGAGGTAAACAGCTGCACACAGGTGCTGGATAATATCGGAATGAATTATGCGGTTACAGAGGAATTCAATCCGAATATCAGTGCCGGTTGTGTTGTTTCCCAGAGTATCACACCGTACAGTACAGTAAGAGCCAATCAGAGAGTGGATCTTGTTGTGTCCAAGGGACCGGAGCCGAAGGAAGCATCTGATGAAGTGCAGGAGCCGGCTGAAACAAAGGCTGAGGATCTGGTGGATAAGCCCTATGAGGAGGTTGTCAATGACGAGCCGGATGCTGCATCTGCCAGCGCCCCGGTTCAGGTAGTAGACAGGGTGTATGACGACAGCAAGCCGGAGGGAACTGTGTTAGAGCAGTCTCCGATGGCAGGAGGAACCTGTCCGGCAGATGAGCCGGTAAAGGTGGTTGTCAGTACGGCAAATAAAGAAGTGATCGTTCCCGATGTTGTTTATATGGAACAGGAGGCTGCAAGGCAGTTGCTGGAGTACTATGGCCTCAAGGCGGAGCTTCGGTCAGAAAGCAGCGATACGGTCGCCGAAGGATTGGTAGCAGCGCAGACCCCCGCAGCAGGCGGTCAGTCAACCGTGGGAGAAACGATTCAGGTAACGATCAGCAGTGGAAAGCCGAAGGTAAAGGTTCCTGACGTAGTAGGCGGCACAAAAGAGGAAGCTGCCGGAAAGCTGAAGGATGCCGGACTTGCCATGAGTTATACGTTTGAATCGGACAGCAGCAAGCCGGAAGGACAGGTGCTGAAGCAGAGTATAGATCCCCAGACAGATGTGCATATGGGAACAACGATTATTATATGTATCAATTCTGCAAAAGGAACGGCAGTCGTACCGGATATTGTGGGGAAGGATATCAGTGAAGCGGATCAGATTGTAACAGAAGCCGGTTTTAATCTGATTATATATGCTGACGAGGAACATCCGTATACGGAAGGCAGGGTAGCCGCCCAGGGGCCGAAACCGGGACTGTATGCTGAAAAGGGCAGCGATATGGTGGTGATTCTGACAAAGGATGCGGTTGACAAAAAGCCGGAAGATACAGAACCGCCATCCATCAAGCTGTCGGACGAAACAGTTGCCATTGGTGTGAATGAAGAATTTATACTGGAGATTGACCTGTCCAATGTGCAGGATTTTGCATCGGTAGAATATGATATTTCCGACCCGTCAGTGGTGGATGTTGTGCATATCAATAAGGAAACACTTGCCCTGACCTGTCGTGGTCTGGCGCCCGGAAGTGCCGATATTGTAATAAGCTTCGGTGACCTGGAACAGAAATGCCATGTAACTGTCAGCTGACAGCTTAAAGGATAACTTTTTGCGTTTTTCGATTGTGGTGATTATAATGAATGCAACTAAAGGAATTTAAGTGATCTGGGTGTATTACAATGACAGCGAAGACGATTTTGAAATTGCAGAACTGTTTCATGCCTTGATTTTTGTTATCATAGGAAGAATATTTATGTTTGTTCTCCTTGTCGATATCGTCAGGATTCACATACGCCCCCGCAAAGCTGTTAAAAAACCAAAAAGCCAGCCTGATTTTTTCGTATGCCGGCAACGGCTGAATGCTGATAGATAAGGAGAAAGTATAAAATGATTACGATTAAAAAAGCAACTGACAAAAATCTGGAGGATCTGATGACGCTGCGTCTGGAATTGAATAAAGAACTGCATGGGCTGCCGGAGGATTATACATTCGGCAAGGGATTTTTGCAGGATACGGAGCAGTTTTTTCTGTCCGGTAGCCAGACAACATATCTGGCATATGACGGGGCAGCCGTGGGATGTGCAACCATCTGTTATTATGATGTTATGCCCGGATTCCGCCATCCTTCGGGAAAACAGGCGGTCATTATGAACGTCTATACCCGCAAGGCATACCGCAGACAGGGACTTGCCTCCACCTTGCTGTATATGCTGGTAGACGAGGCAAAGGAAAAGGGTGTGACAAAGATTGTACTGGATGCGTCAGAGGAAGTGAAAAGCCTGTACTATAAAAACGGCTTTACACAGGCAGCCACAGCTATGGAAATGGATATCAACCATATGCTGCAGCTGAATATCCGCAGAGCGGAAAGAACCAACTGTCAGCCGCCGTCATGTCATAACTGCAGCGAGTAAAAAGGATCAGGGGGAAAACCTTTTGGAAAAAGGGTCTTCCCCTGCATTTGTTTTGTCAAAGGAGGGGCAGCCATGGAAAGAAAAGGTGTATTTGTATGTTTATCGGATGGAAGACAGCAGGCAGAACGGGAAAAGATAGAAAGGACAGCGGCAGTACTGCGCCAGAGCGGAATGGAAATCATCCTGTCAGATCATCTGTATGCTCCACAGGGACAGTACACAGCAGCACCCGCAGCAGAACGGGCACAGGAGGTAATGACATATTTCCGGGACAGAACCGTAACGGATATTTTTGATATATCCGGCGGAGATGCAGCAAACGGAGTTCTTCCGTATCTGGATTATGAAACGATAGGGGAAAGCAAAGCGGTATTCTGGGGATATAGTGATCTGACGACTGTATTGAATGCAGTCTATGCCCGTTGTGGAAAGCCGTCAGTGCTGTATCAGGTCAAAAATGCAGCTGGCAGCTTCGGCACGATACAGACAAGGGAGCTTTTGGGATATCTTGAACGGGGAGAAAATGCATTGTTCAGGTTTCCCTGTACATTTGTAAATGGGACAGAAATGAGCGGGATAATAGTCGGCGGCAATATACGGTGTTTTCTGAAGCTGGCAGGGACGCCTTATATGCCGGATATGGACGGTAAAATTCTGCTGCTGGAAGCCCGCAGCGGACAGGTACCGCTGGTTGGGTCATTTCTGGAACAGTTACAGCAGATGGGCGTATTTGAGCGTATTCAGGGAATTCTGCTGGGTACATTTACCCAAATGGATGAAAGCGGCGCCAGCATAGAGGAATTGGTTTTACAAAAAACAGAGGGCAGACTGCCGGTTGCCAGAACTGCCCTGATCGGGCATGGCGGTGACAGTAAAGCCGTTATGATTGGTGAACAATTTTCTGTGAAATAACAATTAATCTGTAGGTACAGAATACGTTTTGTCATGTTCGGCGGTGGCGGCTCTCCGTCTAAGATCAGTGTAAAATTATAGTTGGTACACAGAGTGACTGCCAAGCTAAATAAGCTGAGTAAAAGCCGTGTGTAATAAAATGCATTCCGCGGGTGTGAATTTGTTCAGTCTATACAGAGCGGAACGTGGTACAGCGACTATCGCGAATTGGGAGCGCCGGCTCGGCGCCAAAGTGTAAAATAATAGTTGGCAAATAGAGTAACTGCCAGTTAAAATAAGCTGCGTAAAAGTCGTGTGCTGTTAAATGTATTCCGCGGGTGTAACTTAACCAGAGCGGAACGTAGAGAAGCGACTACCGCGTTCAGGGAGCGCCGGCTCGGCGCCGACTGGCAGTTGACAATGCAGCGGGAGTGGTGTATGATAGGGGTACATGGATAGTCTGGCTTGGGAAAGGGGTAGTGGTGATGAAAGTATTGATTACGGGCGGAACAACGTTTGTCAGCAGGTTTACTGCGGAGTATTTTGTCCAGACAGGTCATGATGTGACGGTCATGAACCGGGGGAGCCGCAGTCAGGTTAAGGGGGTGCAGCTTATCTGCTGTGACAGAACACAGTCAGGTGAAGCACTGAGAGAAAAGCATTTTGATGTAGTACTTGACATTACTGCGTATACAGAGGAACACGTCCGTACATTGCTTGATTCCGGAGTCAGCTTTGATGATTATATCTTAATCAGTTCCAGCGCTGTTTATCCGGAAACGAATCCGCAGCCCTTTACTGAAGATCAGACCTGCGGCGCCAATTCCGTGTGGGGGGCTTATGGCACTAATAAGCTGAAGGCAGAACAGTATCTGACACAGCACGTGCCGGGTGCGTATATCCTTCGTCCTCCGTATTTTTACGGCACATATGACAATCTGTACCGTGAAGCCTTTGTGTTTGACTGCGCTATGCAGAACAGGGCATTTTATATTCCTCAAAACGGAGAAATGAAGCTGCAATTCTTCCATGTGGCGGATCTTTGTAAATTTATTACGATCCTGCTGGATAAGCACCCGCAGCAGCGTATATTCAATGTAGGCAATAAAGATACAGTTTCGGTCAGAGAATGGGTTACTATGTGTTACCGTGCTGCGGGAAAGGATGTGCGCTTTGTCAGCGTTGAAAAAAATGTGCCGCAAAGAGATTACTTCTGCTTTTATGATTATGAGTATGTGCTGGATGTTTCCCGGCAGGAGGTATGGATGCCGGAAACGGTTCCGCTTATGCAGGGAATTCAGGAGGAATTTGACTGGTACAGACATAACCCGGACAGCGTCTATTATCGCAAGCCTTACATAGATTTTATTGATCATCAATTATAATCCGGGACATTATGCCTTTTGATTTCCTGATAAATGGACGATGCAAAGGTATAGCTGAATAAAGGAAATGATTGTCTTCCGTAGCGTAATGCTAAAACCGCTTTTAAAAGCTAATGACTTCTGCGTTGCTGTTCTGACGCAGGATTTGTCGGCTTTTTTTGATGACAGGAGGTATGTTTATGTTGTTTAGTATGGCACTTATCATTGTCAGCGGCTTGCTGTCCGGCTGGATATGCCGGAAACTGCATTTTCCGGGGTTGTTCGGAATGATCCTTGCGGGTATTCTGATCGGGCCGTATGCTCTGAATCTGATTGACAGCAGTATGCTTGCTATTTCATCAGATGTCCGAAGAATCGCTCTGATTATTATTCTGATACGAGCCGGATTAAAGCTGAATCTTTCCGATCTGAAAAAGGTAGGCAGACCCGCTGTGCTGATGTGCTTTTTGCCTGCTTGTTTTGAAATAGCGGGAATGGTTCTGCTTGCGCCGATGCTGCTTGGTATTTCAGTGATTGACGCTGCTGTCATGGGTGCGGTTGTGGGGGCTGTATCTCCGGCGGTAGTTGTGCCGAGGATGATCCGTTTGATTGACGAGGGGAGAGGAACACAAAAAGGTATACCGCAGATGATTCTGGCGGGAGCTTCCGTAGATGATGTATTTGTGATTGTATTATTTACGACCTTTACCAGTCTGGCGCAGGGAGAGAGTATTTCTGTCATGCGTTTTGTCAACATTCCGGTTTCTATTGCTGTCGGCGCAGCTGCCGATCTGCTTATCGGAACATTGACAGCGTTTACCATGCAGCGCATAAAGGCTGACACCACCATACAGGTTATCGTACTGCTGGCAATCTGCTTGTTTCTGAATGTGATTGAGGAACGGTTTTCAGCCTTTATACCCTTTGCGGCACTGATTGCAATCATGTGTACGGGTATCGACATCCGCAGAAAATCAGACCAGCTGGCAGTCAGACTGTCCGATCAATTTAATTCCCTTTGGAAAATAGCAGAGGTTTTTCTGTTTGTACTGGTTGGTGCATCGGTTGCCATCAGCAGCGCACTGAGTGCAGGCATAGCCGTTCTTTTGCTGCTGTCAGGCGTATTGGTTTTCAGAATGACAGGCGTATTTGTGAGCCTGATATTTACAAAGCTGAACTGGAGGGAAAGGCTCTTTTGCATGATCGCCTACACGCCCAAGGCGACCGTTCAGGCTGCTATCGGCGGGTTGCCGCTGGCAATGGGACTGCCTTGCGGAGAAATTGTTCTGACCGTTTCAGTCATTGCCATTCTGCTCACAGCACCGTTGGGTGCCTTTGGAATTGACCTGACATATAAACGGCTTCTGTCATCCCCCTGATTACTTTTCGGGACAGAGTTTGCTGCTTTATTCAGTCTGCTGTTTGTTCTGTTTCTGCACGGTGGAAATAATATGTCAGCTAAGAGTAAAGAACCGGTTTACTCGAATCATTGTAGTTTAAAATTTTTATAAAGGTGATGATGAAAGATGATTTATACACTAACACTGAATCCGTCCATTGATTATCTGGTACAGATGGATCATTTTATTCCTGGTATAACCAACCGTACCATAGATGAAATGGTCGATATCGGGGGAAAGGGGATCAATGTTTCCTGTATTCTGGCGCAGCTCGGGTTGGATACGACCGCATTGGGTTTTACGGCAGGATTTACAGGTGAAGAAATTGAAAGACAGCTTCAAGTGAAAGGAATCCGGACGGATATGATTCGGCTGAAGCAGGGTATGTCCAGAATCAACATCAAGCTGCGTGACAGTGTGGAAAGCGAAATCAATGTCCGTGGTCCATGGATCGACAGTGAAGACATGGAAAGACTGATGTCAAAAATAATGACTCTTTCAGATGGTGACACGCTTGTAATGGCGGGAAGTGTTCCGGGAACCGCTGCGGAGGACACATATGAAAAAATCCTGAAAGCTTTGAAGGGGAAAAAGCTGCGGATCGTGGTAGATACCGCCAATCAGCAGCTGCTGAATTGCCTGTCCTATCATCCGTTTCTGATCAAGCCGAACCGTCAGGAGTTGTCTGAGCTTTTTCATACTGATGTAAACAGCGAACAAATAACACAACAATGTGCCCGGAAACTGATAGAATACGGTGCGGAGAATGTACTGGTATCTCTGGGCAGTGATGGAGCGGTTTTGTTTGCCGCAGACGGGAAAATCTATCGGTCAGGTGTGCTGAAGGAGCCGGTACTGAATGCAGTTGGTGCTGGAGATTCCATGGTTGCCGGATTCATTGCGGGTTTTGAAGGCACAGGAGATTATGCGGCAGCGCTGCGTCTGGGGACAGCCTGCGGAAATGCAACGGCTTTTTCACGGGGACTTGCGGATTACGCAAAAATAACAGACGTTCTGGACAGGCTTCCCCAGTGTCAGCTTATCGGGGAAATCTGAAACAAAAAAGGACTGCCGGAGCAGTCCTTACAAAAGGCTTATGATGATTGTTTGTCAGATTTCTTTTTTCGTACCAGAATGACTGCTGCAACGATCACAATAATTAAAACGGCGATAGCAATCCATATAAAAATGCATAGTCCCATCGGCTGCGGGCAGAAACCGCAGATCGGACATTTGTCCTCATTTTCTGCCGGCTGCTGTGCAGATGGTTCTGCCAGAGAAGCTTCGGACTGCTGAATAGTTTTGTACAAGAATCAATATTAAAACGTAAAGTCCCACGGAAATCAATTTTGCCAGCACTTCCCTGGGGGAAACCCTTTTTGCATCTTTCCCGTTGTCTTGCACCAAATTCGCTTGATAAACCATCAGGTTATCTGAACTCATTTAGTTCAAACTGACTGTGCAATACAGGTACTGGATTGAGCCAGTGTTTCCATAAAAAGCACTGCATCTGCTGCACAAGTCATATCTTCTCATGCAGATCATAATCTTTGTCTTCTGCTATGATTTCAAGCATAATATCTGCAAAACGAGGATCAAACTGCGTACCTTTCCCATCCTTTATTTCTTTTATCACAATTTCCTGCGGCATAGGCTTACGATAGCTTCGGTAGCTTGTCATTGCGTCATAGGCATCTGCAACAGCCACGATTCTTGCCTGCTCGGGAATATCCTCACCTTTGATCCCGTCCGGATATCCGTTTCCGCCATATTTTTCATGGTGCCATTTTGCACCAAGGGCAAGCTCCGGCTTTTCCGTGATATTTGACAGGATGTTGGCACCTATGACAGGATGCTTCTTTATGATTTCATATTCTTCATCTGTCAGTTTGCCCGGCTTGTTAATAACTGCACGGGTATGCCGATCTTACCTATATCGTGCAAAAGTCCCATAATGTAAATATCATTCTGTGCGGCCTCACTGTACCCGTATCGTCTGGCTATTTCTTTTGCATAGCTTGCCACGCGGCCGGAATGCCCCTTTGTATAGGTATCCTTAGCGTCTATTGTTCCTGCAAGCGTTTGTACAATATGAATGAGCATTTGTTCATTTTCAATGCTTTTGTTATATAATTCCAGTTCAAGAGATGTTTTTTCTCTGACTGTATCGCTGATCTGCTGAATAACAACCATAATCAGAAGACTCATAAGACCTATGATCATGGATATCATGCTGCTGTCATTCTGATTGAACAGCAGTGTAATGATTTCAACAAGACTGAATACCACAAATGTCAGAAAACCGACTGCGGTATAAAGATACGTTTTGACTTGCCCACTGCGTATATCATGAATAAATGTGATAGAAACACACAAGCTGACAGCCGCAAGAACAGAATCTATGTAACCGATAGCATTCTGGAAAGAATATATACCAGTGAAATGAAGGGCAGACCACAAAATAAAGTTGACGAGCGTTATCGCAAAGAGTATAACATATAACCTGTGATATCGTTTTTTCTGTATCAGATCAACATAAATCAATAAAGGGAAAGGCATCATCATGCTGAACAGAAAGCCTATTAATCCATCAACATAATAGATTCCGGATACGAAAGGCGTAAACTGTGAAACTGCAATGAGCCAGCAGGATACATTCAGAATGCCTATTGCGGCATACATCATATCCATGTTCAGTTTATTCCAGATGCATATAAAAACAGCAACGATCAACACCAGTATCGAGGCGACAAACAGCACGATTGTCATCGCAAACGGCAGTCCGTACATCGAAGTCATGTAA
Organism: uncultured Ruminococcus sp.; assembly: GCA_902783855.1. Classification (GTDB taxonomy): domain Bacteria; phylum Bacillota; class Clostridia; order Oscillospirales; family Acutalibacteraceae; genus UBA1213. The sequence goes on along the minus strand of CACZSU010000013.1, from coordinate 3,550 downwards.
CTGTATACTCCGTTTTCTGTGGTTATAAATGTTTCAGGTACAACCACCGGGTTCCAGTCTGTATGGTATCTGATCATTTTAAGCTCTGTGCCCGCATCATCGGGACTGACAGGAATCGTAATGTAAAATTCCTTTATAGACCCGCCGGGAACACCGGTGTCCTTCACTCTGTCAAAGGATTTGCGCAGTTCTCCGTTTATAAATACCTGGATATTGCTTCTGTTCTGAAAGCACAATACCTGTCCGGGTCCTATGTCATCAGGCAGTCTGGAAACAATGGTAAAATCTTCCGCAAGTGCTCTTTCATCTGTATAGCTTCTTCCGGTCGTAATGCTTTTTCCTGATGCATCGGTAACTGTCCAGCTTTCGATATACTCTATTTTGTTTTCTGTTCTGGAATTTGAAGTGTCAGTCAGGTAAACACTCAGGATAATACTGAGTGCAAATACGCAAAAGAATACGATCTTAAGGATCAGTCCGGATTGAATGGTTGTTCTGCCTTTAGTCATGTTGTTTTCCCCAGAAATAATAATTGTTCATTCTGTACAAAGTCCTGAAAAGCGAGCAGTGCGTCATTCATTTATTATCAGAATGAGGTAGAAAACTGAGATAATTATATCATATACCGGAATAAAAATCTATATAATTATAGAAAAATAAATAAATTATGTTTATTTTGCTATAAAAAAACCGCCCGGTTTCCCGAGCGGTTAACAGACGGTATTCTGGCGGTTATGCCCTTAGCTGCATTTTTCTCCATCCGGGTGGGGGACGATGCAGCATTTCTCCGGCTTTCTGATTATTTTTTCGCTGTACATTTTACTCGCTTTGCTGCAGGACTTTCAGCTGTTCAGTAAGTCTTTTGGATTGCTGAACCTTTTGCAGCCACATCATAACCATAGCCAGAAGATATATGACTGCGATTACCACTCCGAGTACAATATAGAACAGCCATTTTTCAATTTCCGCAGGAGGTGTTATAAGCATCATCACCACTGCTTCAATCAGTGCTAATTCAATCATCTGACGAAAAATATATTGCTTAACAGTTGGCTCCTTTTTAAAATATGTTGCACAGGTCGGCAGCACACAGCAGGCAGCAAGTATAACAGGACTGAACAGATGGTAAAAACGCAGTTCCTTGTCCGGATCATAAATGGCACCGAGAATAGCGCTTGCGACCAGAATTAAAGTTACCAGCAGAAAGAATAACTGGATACGTGAGAGAATAAATTCTTTGATTGTCACTCAGATTTCTCCTTTCAGTGCCTTTTTTAGTTCCGGCACATACTTTCGTGTTATGACAACCTGCTCGCCCGAAAACAGAACCGCTGTAAAACGGCTGTTGAGTGAGGGCTTTATGGAGTTGACCTTCATCAGATTCAGCAAGGTGGATTTGGAAACCCTGAGAAATCGTTTTTCTTTCAGCATTTCCTCAAGCTCATACAGCTTCTGTTTTGTTTCATACACCTTATCCCTTGTATAGAGAAAGACTTTATTATCCACCGATTCAATATAGAAGATGTCCGCTACAGCAATCTCGTACTGCCGTTCATCAGCAGTGCCCGTAAGCTGCCCCTGCCTTGATTTGACAAAGGCGACAATTTCCCGTACCTCGTCGCTGATAGAATGACAATGAATCTCCAGCAGCTCGGGCTTACAGCGGTCTATTTTTGTAATTTTAGTCTGCATATTCAATACTTGGCCTGAATATCAAGCGTTCCCTCGTTCTTTAAATAATAGTCAAACCAGTTCAGAACGATTCCGTTTACTGTTTCCAGCATTTCCTCATGATTAACGTCGCCGCTTCCGAGCATAGATGCCAGGAAGGGGGAAATCAGCGGAAGGTCGGTAAAATCCATGTGTCCCACATTGCTGAATACAACTGTTTTGCTGTCCTGTGCGTGATCGGTGACGTACTCGTTGACATAAGGATAGCCTTTTTCGCTCTTATACTGCTTTCTATCATTATAATCAATTTCTTTCGTAAAATCAAGAACCGGAATCGGATAAGCCTCATCGTAATACACGCTTTTGCCATTTTCTACAGCCTTTCTTTCGCCGAGCATGGTGCCGTCGAGGTCGATTACTGCTTTGATATCCCCCCGTTCTCTGCCCAATTCCACGGCTGTTGCACCGCCCAGAGAATGCCCCATCAAACCGATTTTGTCTGTATCTGTCATGTCAAGAACCTTTAATAATGCTGTTTCTTCGTCAGTATACCATGTATCGTCCAGCTTTTTATTGTTTTTTGCGGACTTGATGGTATCAAGTACAAAATTCTCATCGTCAACCCGGAGCTTAAGCCAGCTACGTGAAAGAGTGTAAACCTCTTCATCACTTGTTAGTTCATTGATTTTCATAACGTCATTAATGAATTCTGTATCAACCGTAATGGTATTACCGTCTGTATCTGTTGTGAAAAAGGAGTGGTACGGATGGTCGAGGGCAGCTACGATGTAACCGTTGCTTGCCAGCTCGGTATATGTAGAGAAATTACTCTGGTAGTAGCCGAATGCACCGTGAGAGAAGATGACAAGCGGATATTTGCCGTCAGCGTTTTCGGGATAATAAAAATGTGCAGGAACCTCTCTGAAAGAACCATCGTTCTCAAACGGATCAACTCTGTTTTTGTCAATCAGAATGGCGTTGGCTTCATTTACCTGATATTTGCCTGTGTTCGGCAGACCATTATAGTTCGTAAAGAGAAATGCGGGTACAAGTGCGAACATAATCAGGAAAATGGAGAATACACAGTTGATGACTGTTCTCGGCTTTTGTCTGAGTCCGTCATCTTTTTTGCGCTTTACCAGCCAGACAATTCCCGCAATCAGCAGACGAATGACCAGAACAATCAATGCACCGATGAAGCGCCATTTCATATGGACGGCAGGAACAAGAATGATTCCCAGCAAGAGAACAGCTTCGGCTGCTCTGATTACCATACGATTTTTCCGCCACGCGGCTTTTTCCCGGAATCTGGTGAAGGTCAGAACGACCAGTGCAACCTCCGCAATGACGAACAAAGCTAAAAACAAAATACCCATTCACAATCATCCTTTCGATTTATTATGAGCATAGTATATCGCATGACGCAGGTCTTGGCAATGATTTGTGCGGTAAGGTGCATAAATTAAGGGCAAGATGCATTTAAACGAAAAAAGCTCAGAAACGGTTGTTTTATTGAATTAAAAACTGCCCGCATACCTTTTCAGGATACGGACAGTTTTTGAGGATTGGTCAGACATAAGGGTTTCGGCTGTACCTGTCAGCTTCGTATTGTTATGGAAAATGTCCTTCCCCGTAAAAAGGAAGGACATCGGAAAACTATTCAACTACAGTGACCTTACAAGTGGCTTGTTTGCCGTTGTAGAGGGTAACAGTTACATTGGTAACGCCGGGCTTCAGGGCTTTGAAAACGCCGGAGCCGGTATTGCTGATCATCTGTACAACTGTACTGTCATCTGCACGGAACACATTTTTGTTGTATGCCGTACCCTTTGCTGACTTTGCGGTCAGGGTGGCTCTTTCGCCAACGGTCAGGGTAAGG
>CACZSU010000012.1 GCA_902783855.1 uncultured Ruminococcus sp. | reverse complement strand
GTTTTGTAATCCGGAATTTTTTAAAAGGCTGCGTACCAAAGGAGCAGCTTTACCATGCCTTTATACCTGACATTTTCGGAAAGGAAAAGAGGAAGGACAAACCGTCAAAGGAGGGCAAATTGGGTGTAGAGGGTGTTTCAGAGGAGATTATAGCAGCAGCAATTGCTGCTTCCGGAGCGCATTGCAGCTTGTCGGAATCGTCAGTCCGCACGGGGCAGCCGATCGGCAAGGGAGATTTTTTTGACTGGGGACTGACCGGCGGCAGTGACGCCGTACAGCGGCGTGACCGTCTGAAAGAGCACTTGCATCTGCCGTCAAAGATGACAACAAATCTGTTGCTGGACACGGTCAATTGCCTGATGACAAGAGAGGAATTCTTCCGGACGTGCCGGCAGCTTTTCGGAGAAGGCATGGCGGATGATTGTGAATAAGGGGGAAGAAGATTTGTTAGAAGTTACGCTGTTGGGATGCGGCGGAATGCTGCCCATGAAGGAGCGCTGGCTTACATCCTGTCTGGTAAGCTGTCAGGGGCACAGTATATTGATTGACTGCGGTGAGGGCACGCAGATTGCTTTGAAATGTGCAAACCGTAAAACCAAGCCGATTGACCTGATCTGCATCACTCATTTTCATGCCGATCATATTTCCGGACTGCCGGGGATGCTGTTGTCTATGGGGAATGAAGGCAGAACAGAGTCGATCACCATAGCAGGGCCAGCTGGTATCGGAAGGGTGGTGCGGAGTTTGTGTGTCATTGCACCGAGCCTGCCGTTTGAAATACAGATTGCAGAGGTACAGCCATTACAGACCATTTCATCTGCGATGCTGACAGTTACGCCATTTGAAGCAAAGCATGGTGTCAGGTGCTATGGTTATAGTGTCGAGCTGCCCCGGAAGGGAAGATTTCTGCCCGAAAAGGCAAAGGCAAATGGGGTGCCGATGTGTATCTGGTCGCAGCTGCAGAGGGAAGGAGAGGTTATGTACGAGGGTACCGTCTATACGTATGAGATGGTATCGGAGGGCAGCCGCAAAGGTATCAAGCTGACCTATTGTACGGATTCCCGTCCTACTGATACGATTGCCGAAGGGGCAGCCGGAGCAGACCTGATGATCTGTGAAGGCTTGTACTATGACCCGGAAAAGCTGAGCCGTGCCAAAAAAACGGGACATATGCTGTTTTCAGAGGCAGCAGCACTGGCAAAGCGGGCAAACGCAAGAAGACTGTGGCTGACACATTTCAGTCCTGCCGTCCCCGACCCGGAAGAAGGCATTCACTATGCACAGACTATTTTTCCGGCAGCAGAATGCGGCTATGACGGGAAAAGCCTGGACATCCCGTTTGACGAAAGCTAAGGAGAGTTATCCTTTGTCTGGAAGCAAAAAATACGGATACAAGTCAAGCTCACACGGGGTGTGAATAAAATATAGTATAAAAAGCCCCCGATGAAACGGGAGCTTTTTCAGGAATTGTCATTCATCAGCAGCGGGATATTCTGTATCAGTCTGGGTTTCCGTATCAGTCTGGGTTTCTGTATCAGTCTGAGATTCTGTATCAGTCTGAGATTCTGAATCGGTCTGAAAATCTGTATCAGGCTGATAATCCGAAGGAAGCCGTTCATATACGGTTTCACCGCCGAAGGAGTCCATAATGGTGAGAGAATCTGCCTTCAGCTTATAATCCAGTTCCATGGGATCGTCATATTCTTCATACTTGATGATGATTTTACCGCTTTGATTCTTGTAGGTAAACTTCATGACCCTGTCCTCGCCAATGGAGTAGGTGCCGGTACCATCCTTGTTAAAGGTATAGATGAATCCGCCGCTGTCATAGAGCCAGCTGCCGACTAAGGTAGTCTGACCGGCAGGTTTGGAGGATTGGCTTTCATCCGAGGATTCTCCGCCAGATGCATCTTCGTCTTCCGAGGACTCATCATCTGCGTTTTTGGAGGATTCTTTTTTGCTGCCTGCATCACTTTTATCAGAAGTTTTGCTGCTTTCCTCCGGCAGACTGCTTTCTACAGAAGGCTCAGCAGACGGTGGGGCAACAGACGGCTGCGGCTGTTCTGCGGACGGTTCAGCAGCTGCTGAAACAGCAGAAGAAGCAGCATCTCCGGAATCCTCTTTATTATCTTCACCGCAGGCAGTAAGGGCAGTCATCATACAGGCAGCCAGCAGTATGGCAGCCGCTTTTTTACAATATTTCACATCCATGGCTTTGAGATCCTTTCAAAAATAATCGCTTTTTACAGGTGTTTGTAGCAGTACACTTCCTTTTCAATTATAATGAATGAATGAAACCTTGTCAACAGATTCGTCAAATTTAATTTAAGGAAACACTGATTATAAAATGTCAGCAGAGATGAAAAGAGGGGTAAAAATGACAAAAGGTCAGCAAAATGTTTACAGAATAATGGAATAGATACAGAATCACAGTCAATGGATATCCATGATACTGTTTATGGTATCAGCGGTATTGATAGGGCTGGGAGTTAACTTTGTGGTTGTTATAGCGGATAATTCCATGAAAGTAAATACATATACCCAGACAACTGCAATTGTGGATTATGCGAAGGAGAGAAACACTTCTTCCTATACCAGCAGGGAAATCAGGGCTGTATCATCAAGAAATAATGTCACTGCGCATTATGAAGTGGACGGAACAGCGTATTCCATTCATATAACCGGGTTTGGCGTAAACGAAAACAACCTGCAACAGGGTGACAGCATAACGGTATATTATGATCCCGCAAATCCATCTCAGGCAATCGTGAAGGCATCCGCCGAATTTGTATTTCTGAATGTCTTTTTCATTGTTTTATGTTCGGTTCTGGCGATCGTACTGATAAAGAAAGGAATCAAGCTGAATATTCCTGATAAGGACGATTATGGCAGCTTTTCCGCATAGTGTCAGTTTTTGATCTGATCCATGATATACGGGTCTTTTATTTTGTTGTCCTGGGCAAAGGTCAGTACCTTTGTCATGATCTCAGCGGTTTTCGGATCCTCATCAATGAAGGGCAGGAACAGCTTACTTTTTTTGCCGCTGCCTACTGCGAGCACATTGATCTGATGACCGCCGATTTTGTGAATGACACCGCTGCCGAGATGAATCGTATATTTTCCGTGGGTGCCGTCAATAAAGGCATGGTTCTTTTCAAAGTGTACATTTTTGATGCCAAACAGCGACAGATTGAATGCAAGGATAACACGCCGCATTTCAACTGTTGAATGACTTGTTTCCGGATCAACTCCGCCTGCGTGTGCAACGCTTACAGCAAGATCAACATCACGCATTATTTCAGAATATATTATATCCGGTACATTTTCTATTTTCAGCAGCGCTCCGGTTTTTCTGTCGGCAAAGAATACCCCTTCAAGCGTCGGGGCTTCAATATCTCCCGGTGAGAACCAGTCCGCTTCTGCATAAATGGACGCAATGATATTATCTTTGTAGTAGATTTTCTGCAAGCCGTTTTCATAATCTGCTACCCAGCGCCGGCTTTTGAGTGCCCCGACAGTTTTCTTCGTCTGTATCTGATTTCCGGCAAACATAAGGGAACGGTCCTTGTTCATTTCCTCCGGCAGCTTGACATAAAGCTCACGGAATACCTGACGGAAGGGCTGTTTTCTGCCCGTCTTATTACCCAGTGACATTATCAGATTCTGATAATCCGCCCATACGCCGGCTTTATAAAGATCAGACGGGTGTGCAACGCGCAGCTTTGTTTCTTCACTGATACTGTGTAATTCACTGTTATGATCAGATAATCCCTCCGATGTCGGCAGTCCGCTGATTGGCTTATCATCGTCGGAAATAAAGACAATGTTTTCCGTTATTGCTTTGGTAACAGGATTTTCACTCAGTTTGCGAAGCTCGCCGAAGGTAAAGCAGTCACGCTCCTCCATAGCTGTTTCAAACATCCTGACGGTACGGCTGTACTGCTGCCGGAGCTTATCGCAGAATTCCTTGATCAGTAAAAATTCGTTATTCTTTTTAATTGCGGCAGGAACCGATTTCAGCGCCTTGCCGTTTTTTTCTGCTGTCAAGGCAGCTTTTCCGAAGGAGTCAACGGTAATTCTTACATCATAATCTCCAATGCGGCTGTTCTCAAAATAGCCGCTGTTTTCCTGCACAAGAGCCGTTTCCATAGAAAGGGTGAGCCTTGTTTCGTCACTGTATCCGGCAGTGACAGCAAGGTTTTTCAGCGCAAAAGCACACGCTTCGCTCTCGCTTGCTCTGCGCTGTGCGCCGAACTGCTTGCTTTCCTTGAGGAATCTTTGTATGAATTCGTATCTTTGCAGAATGTCCGATTTATCCTTTGACGGAATGATAGCCAGCGCCATCAGCAGGTCTTTGTTTCTCTTGTCGCTGATCTGTTCCTCTGTCGCAGCAATATCCATTTTGCCGAGTGCAGCGTCAGCATATTTTCTCGCACGGGTATGCTTATTACCTGCGGAGGAATACTTTGCACCCTTATACAGCTTTTGAAATGTCTTTTCTCCGAGTATGTCATATACCTCAAAGAACCATTTTACATCAAAGCAGCCGCCGTTCAGTTCCTCTTTTGTCAGAGGGGTGTATTTTGCAATGATAGCTTCACGCTTGTCGTCAATGGTTTCGGCAGTATGCGCCATGAAATAATAGCAGCCGGATTTCATTCCCTCGATACCGAGATACCCCTCTATAATATCTATCCACTGAGGAGAGAACATAGCAACCTCAATAAGCCTGTCAGCGGTGATTTTCGAGCCTTTCAGTAATTCTCTGAGCTTTTCGGAATTATCGTCCTTTGTGGGATAGCAGACGGACAGCAAATGAGAAAGACTTTCTTTTTTGGACATCTGACTGCTGTAAATGTTGGTTTTGAGAGCTTCATTTCCCAGTGCTTTCAGTATCTGAATAAATCTGTCAAGTCCGTAAATTGCACTGATACTTCGTATTGATT
>CACZSU010000011.1 GCA_902783855.1 uncultured Ruminococcus sp. | reverse complement strand
GGAGGATTACCCAAGTGGTGAAGGGGCTCCCCTGCTAAGGGAGTAGGTCGGGAGACCGGCGCGAGGGTTCGAATCCCTTGTCCTCCGTCTGAAACGCCTTCGCATTTCTGCGAGGGCGTTATTTTTATTCAAAAAGGGGCAGCAAATATGAAATACAATTTTACGAAAATGCATGGTGCGGGAAATGATTATGTGTATATCAATTGCTTTGAAACACCAGTAAACGATCCCGAAAGTCTGAGTATTCTGCTTGCGGACAGACACAAGGGTATAGGCGGAGATGGTCTTGTACTGATTTGTCCGTCCGAAGCTGCCGATGCAAGAATGCGTATGTTCAATGCTGACGGTTCAGAGGGCAAAATGTGCGGCAATGCTATCCGCTGCGTAGCTAAATTCATTTATGATCATCATATTGCTCATAAAAATACCGTTACGATTGAAACTGGCAGCGGTATCAAAACAATCCGTATTCATAGTGAGAATGATCGTTTTATCAGTGCGTCAGTGGATATGGGAAAGGCAATTCTCACACCAAAAGATATTCCGATGTACTGTGACGATGAACAGTTTATCGCTATGCCTGTAACGGTTGACGGCAGGGACTATCTGTGTACAGCAGTTTCAATGGGCAATCCGCATTGTGTTACATTCGTTGAGGATGTAGATGCGATCGAACTGGAAAAAATCGGACCTCTGTTTGAAAACCATCCCCTTTTCCCCGACCGGGTTAATACTGAATTCGTCCGCATTATAGACCGAAGCCATATACAGATGAGAGTCTGGGAGCGTGGTTCAGGTGAAACACTTGCCTGTGGTACAGGATCCTGCGCAGCTGTTGTCGCCGCTGTACTGAATGGTTTTGCTGACTACGATTCACCCGTTGAAGTACAGCTCAGAGGCGGTATACTGACCGATACTTACTATAAGAACGGTACCGTCATGATGGTGGGATCGGCAACCAAGGTATTTGATGGTACAATTGATACGGACGACTTATCACTTCATTGAATAAGATCAGGCACCAGACGTGGACTGCCGCTATGATGCGGTCAAACGTCTGGTGCCCTTTCCTTTGGTCTGTTAATCAGCATCCTTTACCGGTACGGTGTATTCGGACACAAAATCCTCCACAATATCCTGTAAATGCTCGGGATAAACCTGACCATCAACCATCTGGTGAAATAATTCAGTTACAGCAGTGCCATCATCAGAGATATCTTCTTCATCATGCTCTTCAACATTATCAGAGATACCAATACCATATACCGTTACAGCACCGTTATCTTCAATTTCACGTTCTGAACTCGTCAGGGTGTAAGTCAGTTCGTCCCTCTTCGCTTTTTCAATATTTTTCATCGTTAAACCACCCCTTGTTAGACAATAAATTGTACAACTGCTTTCTATGTATATTATATATCGTCATATTGCAGAAATCAATGGAACAATAGTCCCGTCTTTTTGTCCTAAATTCCCATAAATCGTTAATTGCATCACAAAAAATCACATTGATTCACAAATAATGGACAAATTATTGTATAGTATGAAAATTTTTTTATGGTATCATTCACTTTTTATCCATTTGTTTCCATTATTATCGTCCTTTTACCATGTTACAATAATATCTTTTTGTTATGAAAAGTGGTCATACTTCTATTTTTGATATTGCTCAGCCATGTTCTCTGTACAGAAGAACTGCATTTTCAAAAAGAATAACAGCAAAATAACCAATTGCTAATCGACATTCTTTGTGTAAAATGCCGTTTTTGCTTTAAAACATACTAAAATAGTATGAATTCAGCGAAAACCTATTGATTTCTTCAGAAATTGGGTGTATGATAAGAAGGCAGACAAATCCTACTTGTTTAGTGTGATTAATTGCCTGTCAAATACAATGATAAAGGAATGATCCGATGGAACATAGAGTTTATGCGGATAATGCCGCAACCACCAAGCTGAGCAGCCGTGCGCTGAATGCGATGATGCCCTATCTTACCGATAATTTCGGCAATGCCTCCAGCATTTATACAGAGGGAGGCGCCGCCCGAAAGGCAGTCGATCAGGCAAGGGAAACAATGGCACAGTGTCTGCATATCAAAAACCCCAGTGAGCTGTATTTTCTGTCAGGCGGCAGCGAAGCAGACAACTGGGCAATCAAGGGTGCTGCGGAATTATCACTCAAAAAGGGTAAAAACCACATTATCTCTACAAAATTTGAGCATCATGCTGTTTTGCATACACTTGAATATCTGGAAAAGCATGGTTACGAAGTAACACTTCTGGATGTCCACGAGGATGGTCTGGTTCGTCCGGAGGAATTTGAGGCTGCTATCCGGGAGAATACCGGTCTGGCAACTATTATGTTCGCCAATAATGAAATTGGTACCATCCAGCCCATTCAGGAGCTGTCTGCAATCGCTAAAAAACATGGCGTTCTGTTCCATACAGATGCAGTACAGGCTGTTGGTACCATTCCTGTCAATGTTGAGGAACTCGGTGTAGATATGCTGTCATTGTCGGGACATAAATTTCACGGTCCGAAAGGAGTCGGCGCACTGTATCTGAGAAAGGGTATCCGTCTTCCTAACCTTGTCCATGGCGGTGCTCAGGAAAGAGGATATCGTGCCGGTACCGAAAATACAGCGGGTATTGTGGGCATGGCGGAAGCATTGAAGGAATCCTGCGAGGTGATGGAAGAACGCAATATCCGTCTGGCTCGACTGAGAGATAAACTGATTGATTCCCTGCTTACAATTGACCGTTCACGTATTAACGGCGACAGAGTACACCGTCTGCCCGGCAATGTCAATGTGTGTTTTCACGGAGTGGAAGGCGAAGCATTGCTTCTTAGTCTGGATCTGAAAGGCGTTGCTGCATCCTCCGGTTCGGCGTGTACCTCCGGATCGCTTGATCCCAGCCATGTTCTTCTGGCAATCGGATTGCCGCATGAAGTTGCCCACGGCTCAGTCAGACTGACCTTCAGCACAGAAACAACTGAAGAAGATGTGGACTATATTATTTCGGTGCTCCCCCCTATTATTGAACGTTTGCGGGCAATGTCACCCCTTTGGGAAAGAATTATTGCACAAGATAATACATGAAAGGATGATGAAATATGGCATACAGCGAAAAGGTAATGGATCATTTTGCTAATCCAAGAAATGTCGGCGAGATGGAGGATGCGGATGGTATCGGCGAGGTAGGCAATTCCAAATGCGGCGATATCATGAAAATGTATATTAAAGTAAAGGATGATGTCATCACCGACGTTAGCTTCAAAACCTTCGGCTGCGGCGCTGCTATCGCTACCAGCTCTATGGCAACGGAACTGGTCAAGGGACATACCATCCCCGAGGCTCTCCAGCTGACGAACAAAGCCGTTATGGAAGCGCTTGACGGTCTTCCGCCAGTCAAGGTACACTGTTCCGTACTTGCTGAACAGGCTATCAAAGCCGCTGTCAGTGATTATTATCAGAAGCAGGGAATTGATCCGAAAACAGTGGTCGGAGAAATCCCGGAACCCATCGAATGCCACCTGGAAGATTAGTATTTAACATACTGAACTATAAATAATCCGTGCAGTGTTTAAAAGCTGCACGGATTATTTTTTGAAAAAACCATTGACATTTTGATATCAATTTGATATCATTTAGATAAAGTGAACGGTAATGCAGTTCACAGATGTTTAAAATGATTCAGGAGGTTATGTATCATGGAAGAAAGAATCTACACAAAAAAGAAACTCGGTTTTCTGATGCTGTTTGTCGTGATCGTTTTATTCGGACTCAGCCTTGCGGGTATAATCATCAGCGGTGAACACGTTTCTTCGGCGGATGATGCTGGTCTGCCCGCTGCTGTCACAGATGTCGTATTGCTGGCAGGCGGAATTTGTCTGCTGCTGGTCAGTATTATTCTTTGCATGGGCTTCAAATTGATTAATCCCAATGAGGCAGCTGTGCTGACACTGTTCGGTAAATATCAGGGTACTCTCAAGGATGCCGGATTCTATTATGTAAATCCATTCTGCAGCATCTTTAATCCCGCAGCAGGCACCAAACTCCGTCAGAGCGATGATATCGGCGGCAAGGAAAAAATGCTTGCCGGCAGCGGTAATCAGTCAAATACCAGTGAAAGTAAAAAAATCTCGCTGAAAATGATGACCCTGAACAATAATAAACAAAAAATCAACGACTGCCTGGGCAATCCTATTGAAATCGGTATTGCTGTTATCTGGAAGGTCGTAGACACAGCAAAGGCTGTTTTTGAGGTGGATAATTACAAGGAATTTCTATCCCTGCAATGTGATGCGGCACTGCGTGAAATCGTCCGTATTTATCCGTATGATGTGGCACAGAATGTGGATACCACCGGTGATGGCGTGGCGGATGAAGGCAGTCTGAGAGGTTCCAGCGAAATCGTAGCCGGCAGAATCAAAGAGGAAATCCAGAAAAGAGTGTCCTCTGCCGGTCTTGAAATTGTGGAAGCCAGAATCACCTATCTTGCCTATGCGCCTGAAATCGCTGCTGCCATGCTCCAGCGCCAACAGGCTTCCGCTATTGTGGACGCCAGAAAGCTCATTGTAGACGGAGCGGTCGGCATGGTACAGATGGCTCTGGATAGTCTTAGCGAAAATAAAATTGTTGACCTTGATGATGAAAGAAAGGCTGCCATGGTTTCCAACCTGCTGGTTGTACTTTGCGGCAACCACGATGCCCAGCCTATCGTCAACTCCGGCTCCTTGTATTGATACGAGAATCCTGAAAGGAGGGTCATGTATGGAATCGTTATCCTTCAGCAATACAGCTCTGGGGTGTATTGCGTTGGAAATGACCGGAATGATACTGCTCCCCTGTATCGTTCTGATCATTATGCTGGTCAAAAAAAAGCTGATCCTGAAACCCATGTTTATTGGTGCAGCAACATTTTTTGTATTTGCTATTATTCTGAAAATACCCCTCGCCTATCTTCTGTTCCAGGCGGACAATCCTGTTTCCTATGCAATCAATCATAATCCATGGCTTTATTATCTGGCTGCCAGTCTGATGGCAGGCGTTTTTGAAGAAACAGGTAGATTCATCGCCTTTAAAGTTCTTCTGAAAAAGGACAGAAAGCCCTGTACCGACCTCTCCTATGCGCTTGGCCACGGTGGTTACGAAAGTATTTATCTGGGTTTTTCAATGATCTCTGTTTTGGTAATTATGATTATGGTGAACAATGGTCAGACTGACACTCTGACACAGGGATTATCACCTGAACAGACCAAATCATTTTTCAGCCAGTTATCTCCCTATGCCGATTTATCTGTTTTTACCGCATTTCTTGGCATTTTCGAGAGAATGTGCGCACTGACCATTCATACAGGTTTGTCCCTGCTTGTTTATCAGTCTGTTACGTGCAAAACACGCTTCTTTCTGTTTCCTGTTGCCATACTGATTCATTCAGCCTTTGATTTTATCATTGTATTCACAAAATTCGGACTTCCGCTCTTTGTGCTGGAAATGATTTTTGCTGTTATCTCTTCGGTCGTATGCCTGTTTGCCTTCCGTCTTGCCTATCCTTCCGGAAAGCAAACGGATTCAACTACCCCGTCAGAAAAAGGAGGAGCGGATGAGTGAAAAAAAACAGGTTCCTTTACGCCTGAAAAAAGAATTGTACGATGCACTGTGTGCATGGGCGGAGGATGATTTCCGTTCCGTCAACGGTCAGATCGAATATCTGCTGACGGAATGTGTTCGTCAAAGAAAAAAGAACGGAAAATACGTTTCTGAGCATCTTGATGAACCGCCGCAGCTGGATCTGAAATGACAATGCGCAGTGCATCTGATTAGTGGCTGATTACCGCAATACCACTAACCAATCACCACTATTTCACCGGGAGGACATTATGCTTCAAATCAAACATATCTGTAAACAATATAAAACAGGCTCACTGATTCAGTTGGCTCTGGATGACGTAAGCCTCAACCTCAGAAATAACGAATTTATCTCCATCCTCGGTCCCAGTGGATCGGGGAAAACCACCCTGCTGAACATTATCGGCGGTCTGGATCAATATGATAATGGTGATCTCATTATTGATGGTATTTCTACCAAACAATATAACGCAAGAGCGTGGGACAGCTATCGCAGTCATACGATCGGATTTGTCTTTCAAAGCTACAATCTGATTCCTCATCAATCTGTCCTTGCAAACGTAGAGTTAGCGCTGACAATCAGCGGTTTCAGCCGGAAGGAACGAAAGGGAAAAGCAAAGCAGGCGCTGATAGATGTGGGACTGGAAGACCATATGCACAAACGTCCCAACCAGCTTTCCGGCGGTCAGATGCAGCGTGTGGCAATTGCCCGTGCGCTGGTAAATGATCCGAAAATCCTGCTGGCAGACGAACCCACCGGTGCGCTTGATACGGAAACTGGTCATCAGGTAATGGCAATCCTGAAAAAGGTTGCTGAAAACCGTCTGGTCATCATGGTTACCCACAATCCTGAACTGGCACAGCAATATTCCAGCCGTATTGTAAAGCTGTGTGACGGAAAAGTGACCGCAGACTCCGATCCCTTTGTGATGGAAGACAACCAGCCGGATGCTGCTCCCGACAAAAAAATCAAGGCTCCTAAATCCAGAATGTCGTTTTTCACATCGCTGGCTCTGAGCTTTCAGAATCTGCGCAGCAAAACTGCCCGTACAATCATAACTGCTGCAGCAGGTTCCATCGGCATTGTTGGCATTGCACTGATTCTTGCCATGTCTAACGGGGTTAATCAATACATCAACCGGCTGCAAAGAGAAACCATTGAAAGCTACCCCATTACAATTGATGCACAGACCTTCAACTTTGACTATAAGGAACTTGAGTACTCTGGTGAAGCAGAACCCATTCCCGCTTCCGACAACGATGACAAGTCAGCAGAAGGAAAAATCAAAATCTCTGTTCCGGATTCTATCACAAGCAGTCAATATGAAACACCTGTTATCAAAAAGAACAATCTCAGCGCTTTTAAAGAATATCTCGAAAAGCCCGAAAATCAGGTTGATACCCTGATCGGTTCGGGTGCTGTCATTCCCCAGTATAACACTCGTTTCGGGGCTTATACAACCGATAAAAATCAACATCTGGTAAACACCTCGTCCTATATTGATTCAAACGGCACTGTTTCGCCTGCATACGGCGATTATACACAGGGATTTACCTGTCTTCCTCAGGGACGGGACGATGCGATTATCAGCAAAAAAACGAAGGACAGCTATCATCTGATCTATGGCAAGTGGCCGGAAGCAGAGGATGAATGTGTGATCATTACCCGGGATGATGGTACCATGGACGCCCAGACCATGTTCCAGCTGGGCTATCTGTCTGCTGATGATTATGTAAAACTGACGGAGCATCCCGAAACAGCAGACAGCAGCCAGACCGGCTCCCTCTCTTATAAGGAAATCTGTCAGAAACAGTTTTCCATTCTGCCCGTAAGCTATCGTTATGAAAAGCAAAAAAATGGTCTGTACCGCTACATCAGCGACAGTTCTGCCGCAATCAGCCAGATCATCCGTGACCACGGCATTCAGTTGAAGGTAACCGGCATTATTTCTCCGGTGGAACAAACCAATTCTGCTGCCATATCTCCCTTCAATTTTTCTGACCAGAACGAATATTGTGTAGGATATACACACAAACTGGTGAATCGTATTATTGACAGCGCTGCACAAACAGCTGTTGTAAAAGAACAGCTGCGGCAAAAAAATAAATCCGTTCTGTCCGGCTTATCCTTTGATGTCACGAAGGTAAAAGAAAAAGCGGATCACTATGCACAGATTCTGCTGGAAATGGACGACCTTGAAAAAATCAATCTGCTTGCAACCTACATCGGCACCGGGGAAATTGACGGAGCAGTCGGCAGCAGCACCGGGGAAAACCCGTTTACCCCCTCCGTATTTGACAAATGGCTTGACCATGCATCCGATACCGCTGTCTGCGAGCTGTTTGAAAATGCTCTTGAAATACCGGATAATCTTGAAAACACGCTCTACACCATCGGTTATGTTTCTTATGAGGAGCCAACCGCAATTACGATTTACACGGATACCTTTGAGGGAAAGCAAGGTATACTAAGCCTGCTGGATCAGTACAATGCACAAGCCTCTGAAAAGGATCAGATTACCTATGTTGACTACATTCAGGAGCTGACCACGCAGCTGTCAGACATTATCAATACGGTTTCCTATGTACTGATCGCTTTTGTAGCTGTTTCGTTGATCGTTTCCTGTATCATGATCGGTATTATAACGCATATCTCGGTGCTGGAACGAACCAAGGAAATCGGTATCCTGCGGGCGCTCGGTGCATCCAAACGGAATATTTTTCAGGTATTCAATGCAGAAACCTTTATTATTGGTCTGCTGTCAGGGCTGATCGGTATTTTGTTTGCCGGACTGCTGTGTATTCCTGCCAATATCATTATTTCATCCATGCAGATTGTCACTGACAGTGATTTTTCTATCTCGCTGCCCATCCTGCCCTGCGTGATGCTGGTGATCATCAGCACCTTTATTACCATGCTGGGCGGCTTTATCCCAGCCAATTCTGCTTCAAGAAAGGATCCTGTCATCGCTTTGCGCTCTGAATAAACATGACAACCCTGTTCTGCTCACTTTCAGCAGAACAGGGTTGTTTGATACATCATGCAATGCGTCTGTTATGACGGGAAATCATCATTCCCGCTGCATAAAACAATACACAAAATCCCGACAATACTGCAAAATGAATCAGAATCGGCAGCACTGTGGTTTTATCAAGCGTTTCCGTGGTTTTCAACAGTTCATTTGTCTGTACATACCAGTAAGTCGGCAGCACACGGGCAACTGCCATCACACTATCCGGCAGATAATCTGCCGGCACAAATACACCGCACAAAAAGCTGCATCCCAGTGTAATAACATTGACAATTCCTGTAATCGCGTTTTTCCCTTTCAGAACCGTACTCAGCAAATATGCCAGGGTAAGAGATACCAGCATATACAGACAGCCATTCATCACATACCAGATTCCCCTGTCTGTTTTCATACCATCAGGCACGATACAAAATGACAACAGTACTAATACCGCCCACACTGCCATCGCATATAAACAGGATGAAAGCATCAGCAAGGTACTATATTTGCCGTATGGCATACTGCTGACAAGCGTTCTTTTTCGTATCATGATCTCATTGAAGCTGGACAGCACCAGACATATAATGAAAACAATACAAGCCATCATACTATAGGCAGCAAAATTATAGAAATCAGATGCGGCTGTCAGGGCTTTTTCATCCAGTGCAGAAGCAACCTCCACCTTGACGGATGACTCCAGCGCCGATTCAATTGCATTGACAAGCTCCTGCTCTGAATCGGTGGTTTTTACGTAAATATTCTGTACCCTGCCAAATCGTTCCAGCATCAGTTTTACAAACTCTGCTTTATAATCGACAGAAGTCTGTATGCCCACAGCCGTCTGCTCACCGCTGCATACATTCCTGCCGTAATGCTTCGGAATCCGGATAATCGAACAGATTTCTTTATAAAACAAAGCATCCGCCCTGTCCTGTTCCGGCAAATCCACAATCTCCATATGCTCGCCGATATAACGGCACAGGCAATCACTCAGCAGGGAATCGTCCTCCGTTACCAGACAAACAGACGGCTTTTCACTGACAAATGTTGTCTGGGTTTCTCCGGTACGGGAATTTGCCACTGAAAAGACCAGAAATATCACTGTGTAAATGATAATCATACCAATATTCTTGCGGATTACCTTCAAAAAGGCTTTACATACTATCATATTGCCGCCTCCTTAATCCGCCAATCGACACGGCTGTCATTACGACTGAAAACAACAAAATGCTTGCCAGGTCAAACCAATATCGGTCAACAGCTCCATAATAGTACAATGCATATAATCCATCTGTAATCATTGCCGCCGGATTAATCCAGTTGATAAAGGGCAGATGCTTATCTATAATATTCTTCATCACAATACCCATCATGCCAGAACAAAAACAGCCTGACATCACAATCGACAGCAATACGGTCATCTTCGCATTTTCTCCGGTTCTGACGAGAACAGATACCGCTGCTCCCAGTGTCAGTCCAGCCAGAGAGCCAGACAGCGACAGCAACAGAATTTTGCCGATGTCATTGCCAAAATCCGCTTTCACAATCAACAACAGCACTGCATACAGCATCATCAATGTGATCAGCTGTACCGTCAATGCTGCACACATAGCGCCTGCCAGCACCGCACCCCTGCGGGCAGGTGCCACTGTACTTCGCTTGCCAACTGCACTCAGGTTCGCCTGATGCATATTCATCAGCGTCATGGACAGCAAACCACTGTACAAACAGGTCATCGCTATCAGTGATTCGTACTCAATCATCACAAAACTGTATTCCTTCTGGTTCAGGTTGTTTACCTTGGACTTTACAGACAGAACTGCCTTTGAGATATCTGTAAATATCCTCTCAAAATCAAGGTCTGTACCATCCTCCCCGATTTCTGCCAGAATCTCCTCCTTTGCAAGATCGCTGATCACCTCACTGTCACAGCGAATTTCTTCCACAACAGATTGTACAATCGTTTCCTGGATACCGCTGGAAAGAACACGGACAACAGGCTCTCGTTTTTGTATGGAAATAACGGCTGTTACCTCTCCGTTATTCAGCAATTCCTCTGCTTCTGTACTGTCAGCATAATGCAGATGCAGGACTGCATCCTCACTCTTTGACAGTTCCTCCATAGCCCTTGCAAAGATCACCTGGTTCTGATAGGCATCATCATCTACTACTGCCACTTCAATGGCAGAAAAACGCTCAGCATCATCAATTCCGGCAAATGACATATGAAACAGCAACGCCATAATCACCGGAAATGCCAATGTCCAGAATACTAATCCCTTATTGCGCAGCAGTACAACCAGGGAATATCGGTAATTATGCAGAAACATTAATCTCTCAGCTCCTTACCTGTCAGTTCCAGAAAAACATCGTTTAATGTCGGACGCTCAGAATATATCCGCAGATAACTGATCTGCATACGCCGCAGTATATCAATCAGGTGCGTGATATGATCCTTTCCGTCATGAAAGCTCACAACCAATCTGCCGTTTTCATAACGGATACTGCCGTTTGTCACTTCACCTTCCAGTTTGTGCAGCTTTTCCTCTGACAGCCTGGGAACCTCTGCCATCACCTTTTCCGTTACGGATGTAATAGATTTCAGGCTGTCCGGCGTTCCGCTTGCCAGAATCTTTCCCTTATCCATGATGATAATCCTGTCACACAGCTGTTCTGCCTCCTCCATATAATGCGTTGTATATATAACGGAAGCTCCCTGTTCCCGCAGCTTTTCGATTCCTTCCAGAATATTATTCCGGCTCTGGGGGTCAACTGCTACTGTCGGCTCGTCAAAAAACAGTAATTTCGGCTTATGTGCAATTCCACAGGCAATATTCAGCCTTCTAAGCAATCCGCCGGATAACTGCTTCGGATAGAATTTCCTGTAATCCTCCAACCCTGTCAGGTGAATTGCATCCTCTATGTATGCTTCTGCTGTCTTACGATCCCGGATATACAGCCCGCAAAAATAACGGATATTATCATATACTGTCAATTCCTCAAATACGGCTACGTCCTGAAAAATAACACCGATCTCCTGCTTCAGATCATAGGCAGACGGTGACATTTCCTTTCCATGGATCCGTATGCTGCCGCTGCTGTACCGGAGCAGGGACAGTATACAGTTCATTGTAGTCGATTTTCCGCTGCCATTCGGTCCCAGTAATCCCAGAATCTCATGCTCATTCAATGTAAATGACAAATCATCTACAGCCTTGACCGTTTTGTATTCCTTTGTCAGATGACTGACTTCCAGTATGACTGACATTGATTCAATCCCCCCTGAAAAAGCCCTGCTTATCAATCATAAGCAGGGCTTTTGAAATATTTTGCATCTCAATCCAGACTTCCGTGCGGTGAACTTTTCTTTGATCGTCTGCTTCTGGGCTTTCCGCTCTTATCGTCAGAATCATGTGAATAATATTCGTAATAATAATAGTTGGAATATTTGGAGTAGGAGCTTGCCTGTTTTGCATTATAGGAGCTGTAGATAGCACCAAAAATCTTGACACCGCCTGCTTCCAGATTCTTCTTTGCCTGAATCACTACATTTTTATCGGTGAAGTTGTGCTTGACAACAAACACAGCACCATCAATATATTTGCCCAGTGCAACTGCATCCGTTACAAGGAATACCGGAGGTGTATCATAGATAACATAGTCAAACTTTGTTTCCAGATCATCCACCAATGCCTTCATATTCGGGCTGGACAGCAATTCAGACGGGTTCGGCGGAATAGAACCAGCCAGCAGAATACTCATTTTTGTACCGCTGACCTTATGCAGTACCTCAGATACCTCTGACTGTCCTTTGAGAACATTGGTCAAACCCAATGAATTTCTCTTGGAATCAATATAACGATGGATCGCAGGTTTTCTCAAGTCACATTCCACCAGGCACACGCTCTTATCATAACCCGAGAGGGTCAATGCCAGGTTGATGGATATATTGGTCTTTCCCTCATTCGCCAGTGTAGAAGTAATCATAATATTTTTACATTTCTGCGTTGCGCTGAGGAATTCAATATTCGTACAAAGCATCTTATAGGCTTCTACATAATTAAAGGGAGCATTCGGGTCAGCAATGCTGCATAAGCTCTTGACTACAGGCTTGTTCTTTTTATTAAACATTCTTATTAAACTCCTTTGTATCTACGGAGGGTATGATACCCAGCACCGGTATTTTCAGCATATTGGTGATATCTTCTTCTGTCTTAAAGGTATTGTTGCTCATTTCCTTTACAAAAATCAAAGCCAATGTCAGCAGCAAACCAATCGCCGCTCCCAGAATAGCATTTCTGGTGGAGTCCGGGCTGACAGGATTACCGTTATTAGAAATCTTTGCTTCTGTCAGAACCTCTACAGAACCAGCCTCTACCCTGTCCTTGATAATCGGCGGCGCTACATCTACTACACAGGCAATGATATCCTTCGCTCTTTCTGCATCGTCACTGCGCATAGACACGGTAACAACCTGCGTCGAATTGACTGTCGATACGTTGATCGCACTTTTGAGCTGTTCATAGGACATACTCAGCTTCTTACGGTTAATCACTTCCTGCAGCACCGTATCAGATTTGATGATAATTGCATATACATCCGCAAGGTTCTGTGCTGCAATAATCTCACCGCTGTTGATCGTGGACTGATCATCTGACAGGTTATTCACGATAATCGTTGCGCTTGCCTCATACTTTTTTGTCAGGAAAAACCGTGAGAACAAATACGAAGCCACTCCGAACACCAGTGTTACCACAATCATCAATGCCAGATTTCGCTTCAGCAGCTGTAGAATCGCCCTTAAATCTATTTCGGATTCACGGACGCTCTCTTTTTCTTCCATATTTCCAACTCCTTGTTTCTTCGATCCAGAATCGCATCTTTTCAATATTTCCGATTTATTATATCATTATTCTAACCAATTGTCAATGTAATAAAAATAGATATTCCTGCATTTTTACAAAAATTTATGGGCAACATTTTCCACCTTACGAATCATTCTGACCGCTGTTTTTTAGTCTGCTGATGCTGGTACTTTTTCATCTTTTTCCAGCTGTAATAGCCATAACAGTCATTGAACAAAAACATCACAAAGCAAGCTACAACCGGAATGGAGGATCTATCGTGGAAGGATGCCATCACCCATAAAACGACCAGCACCACATCATTGGCTGCATAGGCGATTGCATAATAAGGGCTGCGGAAAAACATAAGGCCCGCCGCAAAAAAGCTGGTGGCAACCGATAATGTACTGACCAGAAGCTGGGCATTTCCAAGCGCGCGCAAAACAAAATAGGAACCTACCGTTACAACTACGGCAGCTGCAATCAAACCGATTCCTTTTTTCATTCCTAACTTCCCGGCAACTGCCACAGTTTTGCTATCCTGATAAGGGTGACGAATCCAGACAATCATCGTTATAAAGGCAGTAGGTAACGTCATTCCCAGATAGGTAAAAGCCTCTCCATAATACTTCTGCTGTACAGACAGGATTCCATAGAATACGGCAAACACCATCACCAGCAGCTGACCAATATAGTGTCCTTTCGCAATAAAAATCAACGCTGTTACACCTATCAATGATGCAATCACAGACATACCTATTCCACACTGACACAGCAGTGATGACGCAATAATCACTGCAACTGACACCAGCCACAATCCCTTTTCAAACAGAGAAAAGCTTGTCAACATCTTTTTCATTCCTACAATTATCCTTTCTTTATGGAAAACCTTATTCAGATAAAAAAGCGCTGTCCGTATATCTTCAAAGGCCTGATGATATACGATCAGCGCTGCAGCACTTCTACCCGGCGGCAGTATTCTTTTTTATTCCGCTTATTCTGTCGGACAAAAACATACCTACGAAAAGTGCGCACTATCTGCACACTTCCCCCCTGATGCATCATACTATATTAGAAACAGGAATATTTGTTTATCCTTGCATAACGGAGGGTTCAAAAATGACGATTCAAACCTTTGGTATCATTGGTGGTGATTTACGCCAGCTTTACTGTGCCCGCAGTATAGCAGACGATGGATTTGGCGTACTGATTGCCGGATTTGATACCTGTGACAATAGAATGGGACTGACAGCAGCGGAACCTTCTGACATCATTCGTCAGTCCGATGCAATCCTGCTGCCACTGCCTGTATCCACCGACGGCATCCATATACTGGCACCTTTTTCCGCTGTACCCATAGGAGCAGAAGCTGTTCTTTCACAAATACGGCAGAATCAGGCTGTTTTCGGCGGTCTGCCCGGAAAGCTGTCTACAGATATGCTTTCAGCTATCTCATGCGGGTTTTACGGCAAGCAAGAGGAATTTGCGGCTGCCAATGCGGTTCCCACTGCCGAAGGCGCCATAGAAGCCGCTATGCATCATTCTGACATTACGCTCTGTCAGTCTGATTGCCTGGTGATCGGCTTCGGCAGGATCGGGAGGGTCTTATCTGACTTTTTGCGGGGACTGGGCGCTCATGTGACCGTCAGCGCCAGACAAGAAAAGGATCTTGCCTTCATCCGTGCATCCGGCATGGCAGCACAGAAAACCGATTCTCTCCATGGCAGCTTTCAGTTTATCTTCAACACCGTTCCCTGCCGGATTCTGGACAGGAAGAAACTATCCGAAATCGGCAGTGAGGCATTGATCATTGATCTTGCCTCTTTACCGGGCGGTGTCGATGACGAAGCAGCACAGCGTATGGCTGTTCCTGTGATACACGCCCTCTCCCTGCCAGGAAAGGTGGCGCCAAAAACAGCAGGACACATTATCAAAAATGCCGTTTATCATCTCATCAGGGAGGCATCCGCATGAAAAAAACAACGATCGGCTTCGCCATGTGCGGGTCGTTTTGTACCATATCAAAGGCACTCAGACAAATGCAGATTCTGAAAGACCTGGGTTATGATCTGCTCCCCATCATGTCAGAGCACCTGGCTCAGACGGACACTCGTTTCGGGACTGCAGCTCAATTTGTAGAAACAGCAGAAAGAATCTGTGATAAAAAAGTGATCTCTTCCATCCGGGACAGTGAACCCATCGGTCCCCATGGTATGACTGATTTAATGCTGGTGGCGCCATGCACGGGCAATACCGCTGCGAAATTAGCCTCAGGCATTACTGATACAGCAGTAACTATGGCTGTCAAATCGCATCTCCGCCAGAAAAAACCGGTACTCCTTGCCATCGCCACCAATGACGCACTGGCAGCAGCCGCTCAGAATATCGGCAGACTGCTCAACACCAGATACTACTATTTTGTTCCCTTCTCACAGGACGACCCCGTCAAAAAACCTAATTCATTGATTGCACATTTTGATCAGATTCCCCAAGCTATTGATGCGGCGCTCCGGCTTCAGCAGCTTCAACCTGTTCTTGCTTAACACGATAAGAAAACCATAAGCGGACTATGTAATCGTATGCCGCTCATGGTTTTCTTTTTTATGGACGACAGAACTGATTTACGGTTCCGTCAGCTTTCCACAGTGTACGTTTTATCCGCTTCATAGGACAATCCCTTGCCCTTGGGGTACTGCTTCTTTTTGTCTGAGAATATAATCAACGGGGTTTCAATCTCATCAGACAGTTTATACGAATACGAACCATCAGATTCCTTCGTCATCTTTTCACCGGGCCAGTTGGCATTCTTTATTTTGTCATCGTCTTCATCGTAAACATAGACATAAATATCATCGCCCCATTTTTCGGGTTTCTGGAATTTTACAATCTTACTGCCGGATGCATTATCATCCTTAACGGTTTCAGATGCGGTAGTGGAGCTGCCGGACTCTGTTTTTCCGCCTTCTTCTCCTTCATCACCCTTGTTCATTGACATGACAACAATCACACCTATGACAATCAACAGAATGACCACAATGACGATCGGCACTGCCAGACTTGCCTTGGATGACTTCGGTGCCTTGACAACTGCTACATTCGTACCTCTGACTTCCTTACCGTCAAATTTCATCGGTGCGCTGGGCGCACTTTCTACATTACTGAAATCATTGAATTGCTGTACCTGCTGCTGCGAAATGCTCTTATCCTGTTCAATTCGCTTCTTGAGATCGTTAACATAGGAGTCCTGATCAAATGAACCGCCTGCGGCATTTCCCCCTGCCGGAGTAGTACTCCACTGCTTTCTCGGACGCTGTGCGCTGCCCTGCTGAGGACGAGGCTGCTGCGGCTGTCTGGGCTGCTGCGGTCTTGGCTGTTCCTGTCTGGGCTGCTGGGGTCTTGGCTGCTGTACAGGCTGTTCCTGTCTTGGCTGCTGGGGTCTTGGCTGCTGTACAGGCTGTTCCTGTCTTGG
>CACZSU010000010.1 GCA_902783855.1 uncultured Ruminococcus sp. | reverse complement strand
GCGAACGGCGGTCTGATAGATGGCAAGGAAGTTGGTAATTACTATGCTTCCGTTGGCTGGTCAGGTGAAAGCTACAGCCTGAATCTGCTCGTACCGGAAAGATCCGGCTACAAATTCCTTGGCTGGAATCTGAAGCAGGACGGCAGCGGTGACATGATCGATGATACCGGTGCAGCCAGTATGACCATTTTCTCAAAATACCACGAACCGAAGATTTGTGACGAAAACAATAACGTAACCCTGTATGCCCAGTGGGAACTGACAGGAACACCTGTGGACAGCGTTACACTGAATAAAACAAAGGCAACCCTGGTAATCGGCGCATCTACCACTCTGAAGGCAACCGTTGCACCGGATGATGCAGTTAACAAAACTATCGCTTGGTCAAGCTCTGATGAAAAAGTAGCGACCGTCAACGCAAACGGTAAAGTAACTGCTGTTGCCAATGGTAAAGCAGTCATCACTGCTTCTTCTACCAACGGCAAGAAAGCAACCTGTACCATTACCGTCAACACCCTTCTGAATGAATCCTCTGTCAGCGCAGCAGAAATTGATCTGGGCGATACCGTAAAGATCACCGGCGCAGCACGGGGCGGTACTACCCCCTATACCTATGCTTATTACTACAGAAGAAGCGGCAATACCAACTGGAAGACGATCGGCACAGAATTCACCTCGTCAACATCCGCCTCTCTGAAGCCTGCTGCTGAGGCTGAATATGAAATCAAAGTCGTTGTCAAGGATGCAAAAAGCAAAACCGCAGAAAAACTGATGAAGGTAAAGGCAACAGCCGTTCCTGATCTGGTTAATCTCTCAACAATTAAGTCTGATATCATCTATCTCGGCGGTACTTTTACAGTTTATGCTGCCGCAGAGGGAGGAAAGGGTGCCTACACCTATTCCTATTACTTCAAGAGAAGCACCAACACAAAATGGAATAAGATCGGCAACGAAAATACAACCAAGAAAGCCGCTTCTTTTGCACCAACTGCTGTTGCAGAATATGACATCAAGGTGGTTATTACGGACAGCAAGGGCACAAGCGCTGAAAAAATCTTTAATGTAAAAGCGGAAGACCCGAATGCACTGATTAACGTTTCTACAATCAACAGTGACGTTGTACAGGTCGGTGATAAGGTAAGAGTCGTAGCACAGGCAAAAGGCGGCTCAGGCGATTACACTTATGCATATTACTACAAGAGAAGCAGCAACACAACCTGGAGGACACTGGGTACGGAATTCGGTACCAATTCCAGCGTTACCTTCACACCCACGGCAGAAGCAGATTTTGACGTCAAGGTTATTGTTAAGGACAGCAGTGGTGCTACTGCTGTGAGAACCTTTGTCGTGAAAGCACAGGAACACCTTAATCTGAAAAATGTATCTGTTCTGCAGAGAACGAATGTTACTGTAGGAACAAACATTCCGATAATTGGTAAGGCTGTAGGCGGAACAGCACCGTACACGTACGCATTCTATTTCAAGCGTTCCACTAACAAGAACTGGAAAACACTTGGAACTGAATTTACAGATACCGCTACTGCAAAGCTGAAGCCTACCGCAACTGGCAGCTATGATATCAAGATTATCGTTAAGGACGCAGATGGCGCAACAGATACTCTTACTCTCAAGGCTACCGTTAAATGACAGTGTGGAGTTTGGAAAGCGGGATGAAGAATTATTTGAATAATCGCCGCTTCTGCCTGCCATATTGTATACCAGCGTGTTTCATTACTTCCATATTGTAATATCCCCTAAATGCATCATGGGCAATATTCTTCATAAAAGAAGATGTTGCCCATGATGCTTTATATAGAGTTTTTTAGCAATAAAACCGTCAAAAAGGGTGAATATAAATAATTCGGTGGAGTGAAATTAAAATGCGTTCAGGGAGCGCCGGCTCGGCGCTGTGGCCGCCAAAAGAATGGAATTGATAATTGATTGCAGATGTGGTATAATGGGTGTGTGATTGCAAAGCAATATTTTGACTTTGATAAGCAGGTGATGATATGGACGAAAAAAAGACTGACCGCAGAACGATGAAAACTAAAAAAGCAATCCGTGAAGGACTTGCGGATCTTCTGACTGAAAAGGAGCTGCGAACAATTACTGTTCAGGAGCTTGCTGACAAGGCGGATATTCACCGTGTCACATTTTATAAGCACTATCTGGATATTTATGACGTGTATGAACAGATGGAAAAAGATATTCTGGTTGAATTTGGTCTGCTGATCCTTCAATATGAGGATCATCCCGCCAATAAGGCATTTTCCCCTCTTGTTGAATATGTCGGGAATAATCCGAAGATATTCAAAATGATTTTCAGCCCGCACAACATTGGTCATCTGAGAAATAAGCTGCAAAAGCTGATGGAGGGTCTGTTCCGCCAGCTCTGGAAAGAAAAAGGACAAGACAGTTCCGATAACACTACTCTGGACTATGCTATTCATTATCACTCTGTCGGCTGTATGGCAATCCTTGAAAAATGGGTACAGAACGACTTCGCTCAGTCAAAGGATTTTATTATACAGACCATAGTACGGTTAGACCAAAATGCACAAAGCTTTCTTTTGCCCGGAAACAACCAAAAACACTGACCCATATGACAGAATATCCCCCGCAGACGCGATTCGTCCTTATCCGTGAATCACATCTGCGGGGGTAAATTGATATGATTTATACTACACCGGACTGTTTGCTCCAGAGTACACAATATGCCTGTGTACGTGCTGCAAACCTTGCATCCGACAAAAGCAGATCACGTATTTCTGCTTTACTGTACCAGCGTGCTTCTATTTCCTCCATTTCTGAGTCACTGGGCTGCATTGCTCCTGCGGCTATACCCACAATCACGATTCCCTTTTCATTGGAAAAACCCACTGCAGAATAGCTTTCTCTCCATTCCTCTGATATTCTTTCCAGCTGAAGCCCGGTTTCTTCACGCAGCTCGCGTGCAGCGGATTCTGCCACAGTTTCCCCTGCATCTATCAGACCCGCAGGGAAATTATAGACCCACTCCCCTACCGCCATGCGATATTCCCGATTCAGCAAAATTTTATTGCCCGTCTGATCGTGAATGATCATAATAACTGCATCTGCTTTACTGCCATGCAAATCCTCCGGCTGCCGGATATCCGGGCTGCGGCTGATCATCTCATAGTTTTTCCTGCTCCCGCTTTTTGTTTCATACTGGATATCATAGCGGGTGATATATTCTCCTTGAAGAACCTTCTGTATTTTTCTGAGTTTCATACTTTTTCCTTTCGTATTGGTGTACTTGAATCATATTATCGGGCGAAAAAACCGCTTTTTTGACGAATACAGTTACTGAATCCATAATGATTGCCGCAGCCGTGAAGAGCTGCGGCAATCACAGACACCAGAATCATTTTTATCATTCAATTGTCAGAATATCAGTAAATCCGGTAACCTCAAATATTTCCATAACAGTTTCATTTACATGAATAAGCTTCATATTTCCTTGACGATTCATTATTTTCTGCGCTGACAGAAGCACTCTCAGTCCGGCTGATGAAATATACTCTAAATCTGCCAGATCAAAGATCAACGAGGTTATGCCGTTGGTTTCATCCTTCACAGCTGTTTCCAGCTGTGGCGCAGTAGTCGTATCCAATCTGCCTTCAATCTTCATAGTCAAAGCCGTTTCCTTTTTAGTGGTATTAATTGTCATTGTAATCCTCTCCTGTTTTGAAAAAATATATATGGCATCCTTCCAAAGGAAGGGTCTCAACACTTAAAATGTCTTGGAATTAGTGATCTCTATACTGACCATTTGTAAGCATCAGAATAACATTTTCCGGAGCTGCCAAAACCCATCGTATCATTTTCTGCCGAACATATACCGTTTGTATTTCAGCAGGACGGATGCAAATAATTCACCCATAATATAGCAGCCTATAAGTTCACCAGCGGCAACATATACTACCATCCATATATACGGAACATCCGTCATGCCATAGCCATACTGCAGAACCAGCGGTACGATCAATGCATTGGAAATAACATTCGGTATCGGTACGAGCCAGCGGTTAAACCGCAGCAGATAGCCAACGGCTGCGCCGATCAGAGTGGCAATACTCCCGAACAAAATATCCCAGACAATCGCACCACCGAACAGATTTGCCAGAAGGCATCCGATAAACAATCCAGGTACAGCTGCCGATGTAAACAATGGTAATATGGTCAGAATTTCAGAAACTCTCACTTGCATCGGTCCGAAAGAAATCGGGGCAAATACCAGCGTCAGCACCACATATACGGCTGCAATAACGGCTCCCTGTGTCAGCCACAGCACCGGGTTTTTCTTTTTTTTCATCTGTTATTCACCTGTCTTACCCTGTCACTAAATGCATCAGTCGATTCTATCAGATCTGTGCCCTTTCAGAAACAGAAAGAAGCATCCCGCTGCCTAAAATCATAACAGGATGCTTATACTTTATTCTGCTAACGAAGACATGATTCCGGCACTTCTGCGAATCAATTCAATTACCTGTTCTGTCGAATACTCAGCACTATTGATACAAAGATCATAATTCTTTGCGGACTCCCAGTCATTACCTGTATAATAACGAAAGTATTCTCTGCGGTGTTTATCTATATCATTCACCATTTTTTCAGCATCTGCTCTTGAAATAGAGAGTTTTTTCATTACGTTATTCACACAGACTTCATCGGGCGCCCAGATAAAAACACGCAGCAAATGATGTCCGCAGTCTTTGAGCGTATAATTGGCACAACGTCCGATAATCACGCAGTCACTTTTCTCCGCAAGTTCCCGTATCATTTTCTGCTGGTACCTGAAAACATTTTCTTTTGAACTGAACCGGCGGCTCTCCGGCGGTATATCCTTTTTTGAAAAATAAGTCAGCCGCTCAAAAAAACCTGGTTTGACATTTTCGTCATGTAATGAAAAAAACTGTGGATCCAAGCCGCTTTTATCCGAGGTCAGATAAATAATATTTCTGTCATAATAAGCAATATCCATTTCCTTGGCAAGCCGCTGTCCGATAACACGTCCGCCGCTGCCATAGCCTCTTGCTATCGTAATAACTGTATTCGGCATTCTGCACCCCTCCGTTACCGCCAGTTGTTTATTAACCATGAGTTATCAGAAAATAGCCGCTGTGTAAAAACACCTGTGCCGAAACTGAATTCGGCATAGCTATAACTGACGAAATCACATTCCAACTATCTACATCATACAATATTCTTCCTCAAACGTCAATAGATTTTATTGATTTTGGTTATTTTCTTTTTAATTTAATCGTCACGTGGAATCAAATCTGACAATGTATAATCTCACTCTGATTACAAATACTAATTCCGAAAACGTACATAGACGAAATATTCTTTCGTCTGTGAATTATTCAAAAAAGGAGAACAGACATGAAAAAAATTGCAACGCTGTTATTTACTGTATTAGCAGCCGGCTTATGTCTTGCAGCCTGCAAAGCCAACAATGGCAGCCAGGCAGAAACATCACAGGGAAGTGCTGCCATGTCATCCGCCATAGAAGCATCCGAAAAAAGTGAACGATCTGACGAATCCTCTCGTGAGGAAGAAGCCAAAAACGGTAAAATCACTGACGACAACGGTATTATCGGCGATGGTGACAACAAGGACAATACCTTATCAGACATTACGCATGACGCGGCAAGCGGAGCACAGAGCATTGTGGACAATGCTGGTGAAGGCTTGCAGAGTGCCGGCGAAGACCTGAAAAACGCTGCTGGTAACGCTGCCGAAGGCATCCGTGACGGCATCTCCGATGCAGTAACAGATGATGATGATCATGACCATGACTACAGCGAAGAAAGCCTGGACGAAAGCGAGACAAGTACAGATTCTTCAGCAGATAATGCTCAGTAAGCCTCAGGCTTTGTATTTCAGGATTCCAGACAACCACGCAGTATCCAATTTCGTGCCTGCGTGATGCGCACATTCTGAAATGTGCCGATCAATGCAGCCGGTGCTTCTATTTCAACAATAATGTTGTTTTGTGTGCGGGCATTGAGTACGCCTTCTCTGGCTTGTTCTTCCACGAGAACCCGATAGGCATTGCCTACCATACCTGCACAGCGCTGGGCAGCAATCTGTTCCTGTACCTTCAACAGTTCCGCCATCCATCTTGCCTTTTCCTCGTGCGGGACAGGATCAGGAAACTTTGCAGCAGGCGTTCCTACTCTCGGTGAATAAATGAACGTAAACAAAGATGTGAATTTTACCTGCCGGATAAGCTCCAGCGTTTCGCAGAATTCCTCGTAGGTTTCACCCGGAAACCCGACGATCACATCACTGGTCAAGGAAAGATCAGGAATTTTACTCTTTGCATATTCAGCAATCTCCAGGTATTTTTCACGGGTATAACGGCGGTTCATTTGTTTAAGTATACGATTGCTGCCGCACTGGAACGGCAGATGCAGATGATTGCAGATCTTGCCATATTCCGCCATGATATCTATCATTTCCTTAGATGCATCTTTGGGGTGAGAGGTCATGAACCTCACCCAGAAATCACCGTCAATTTCTGCAACATTCCGCAGCAATTCAGGAAAACTCGTTTGTTCCGACAGACCCTTTCCATAGGAATTGACATTCTGTCCCAGCAGCGTGATATCCTTATATCCTGCCTGTACCATTGCTTTTGCCTCCTGCAGTACCGTATCGGGGCGGCGGCTTCTCTCCCGCCCTCTGACGTGCGGTACGATACAATAAGTACAGAAATTATCACAGCCATACATAATCGACAGCCATCCCTTGAAGCTGCCATCTCTGTGCAGAGGGATGTTCTCATAGATTTCTCCGTCATCATAGCCTCTTTCAACCAGGCGTTTTCCGCTGGTGACAGCATGATAGACCAGTTCCGGAAATTTATGGATTACGTGTGTTCCGAAAACCAACCCGACATATGGATAGCTTTTATAAATCTTTTCTGCAATATGCTGCTGTTCCATCATGCACCCGCATAAGCCTATCAGCAGGGACGGCTTTTTCTTTTTGAGTGCTTTCAGCTGACCGACATTGCCGAACACACGATCCTCTGCGTGTTCACGTACTGCACAGGTATTAAACAGAATAATATCCGCCTCATTCTTATCCTCTGTCAGTATACAGCCCATTTTCAGCAGCATTCCTTTCAGCTTTTCACTGTCTGCTACATTCTGTTGGCAGCCGTATGTATGTACAAATGCCTTCGGCTGCTGATTGCCATAACGGATAAACAATATATCTTTCAGCAGGTCTGTTATTTCCTCCTGTTTTTGCAGTTCCTTTTCGGTCAACGTCTGATTCATTTTTTTCTCTCCTGTCATCAGATTGAAATAGAAACAATTTGTTTTTTCTATTTATATCATATCATAAATTCCCGTCCGATTCAATAGTATATACAAATGTTCTTCCACGCCGAGCCGGCGCTCCCTGAACGCGTCAGTCGCTGCGCTTACGCTTCGTTCTGGTTAAGGCGTGTATTTGTTTACACCCTCGGAATACATTTAGTTACACACGACTTTTACGCAGCTCATTTGGGTTGGCAGTCACTCTGTGTGACAACTATAATTTTACTTAGTCCGGTTTCTGACAGCTCTGCCGAAAGCTGCACAAATATACTATCAAAACAAGGAGAATGCCCATGCTTATTCTATCTTCCTTAGTCATCGGCGCTGCGGTAGCGCAGGATGCTTTTGCTGTTTCTGCCCTTTATGGTACCCGTGACAGAAGCAGGCGGTTTTTCCCCGTTATCATAACGTCTGCTGTATTTGCCATTTTTCAGATGATCATGCCCATTCTGGGATGGAGTGTCGGCAAAGCAGGCAGCAGGCTATTTGCGGAATATGATCATATACTTGCCTTTCTGATTCTGGTTATTATTGGTACAAAAATGATGATTGACAGCAAAAAAGGGGTAGAATATGACCCCGCCCACAAGGGTGCTGCCATCCTTTCTCTGCCCTTTATGGCGTTTGCAACCAGTATTGATGCACTGACAGTCGGAATTACCTTACCAACAACGGCCGATGTACATTCCTTTGGTACGCTGATGCTTTCAGTAACTATCATCGGAGCAGTGACCTTTATGATTACTGCATCGGGATATCTGCTAGGCAGAAAATTCAGTGGCATTCATCCCGCTATTGCACAGGTTACAGGGGGTGCAGTATTAGTAATAATGGGCATTAAAGCATTATTATCGGGTTGATCTGAATTGAACCAGGGAAAAACGTGATCTGCAAAATCACTGCACTCAACCAGCGCATAGTGACTGACGTGTTCAGGAGGCGGCGGCTCGGCGCCAAAGTGTAAAATAATAGTTGGCAAATCGAATAATTGCTAATTTAAATGAGCTGCGTAAAAGCCGTGTGCATCTGAATGTATTTCGCGGGTGTGAGTTTGTTCAGTCTATACAGAGCGGAACGTAGTGCAGCGACTATCGCGAATTGGGAGCGCCGGCTCGGCGCCGGCGCCGCAAGGAAAGGGGGTTTATTTTCGGATTAAAAGATGATATAATGGTATTAAGGTGGAAAGGTAGGTTTTTCCGCCGAAATCTGATGGTGTGGTGATAGAATGAATAAATCTGAAATTGTGAAGGAATTACCTACTCCGTGTTACGTAATTGATGAGGATGCACTGAAACGCAACCTGACAATCCTTCATTCCGTAGAAGAACAGACTGGATGTCATATTCTGCTGGCACAGAAGGCATTTTCGTCATATTGTACATACCCGCTGATTGCACAGTATCTCAGCGGTACAACTGCAAGCGGTCTGTTTGAAGCAAGACTGGCGCATGAAGAAATGGGTAACCGACAGGTACACGTTTTTTCTCCGGCTTACAAGGATGATGAATTTGACGAGCTGGTGCAGATCTGTGACCATATGGTATTTAATTCCTTTTCTCAGTGGGAGCATTTCCGCAAACGTATTCCCCATGGTTGCAAAACAGAATTCGGTCTGCGTATCAACCCCGAATACAGCGAAATAGAAACAGATATCTATAATCCATGTTTTGCCAATTCCAGACTGGGTATTACGCTTGCCCAATTCAAGGAAGCGGAACTGGATGGCATCAGCGGTCTTCATTTTCATACCATGTGCGAACAGGGTGCTGAAACACTGGAACGGACACTCAGGGCGGTAGAAGAAAAATTCGGAAAATATCTGTATCGGATGAAGTGGCTGAATTTCGGCGGCGGACATCACATTACACGACCGGATTATAACATTCCGAAGCTTATAGAGCTGATTCACTATATGCAGGAAAAGTACCATCTGACGATTTATCTGGAACCGGGAGAAGCGGTTGCTATTGACGCCGGCTTTCTGGTATGCTCCGTGCTGGATATAACTAAAAACGGCATGAATCTGGCAATTGTCGATACCTCTGCTGCGTGTCATATGCCCGATGTACTGGAAATGCCCTATCGGCCTTTTATCATCGGTTCCCGGGAAGCCGGCAAACTTCCCTACACCTATCGTTTAGGCGGGTCGACCTGTCTGGCAGGTGATGTGATCGGAGATTATTCATTTGAACAACCGCTGCATATCGGCGACAAGTTGGTTTTTACCGATATGGCTATGTACTCTATCGTAAAAAATAACACCTTTAATGGAATGCCTCTGCCCTCCATCTATCTGCTGTGTGCTGACGGCAGCACCAGACTGATACGGCAATTCGGCTATGAGGACTTCAAAAGCCGTCTGTAACTCACTTACATATATCAGCCACAAATCTTAATACAAAAGGAAAATAAGGATGTCTGAAAATTTTATTACCGTTGGCACACAGGTACTGGAGCTTTTTATCCTGATAGCTCTGGGCTTCCTGTGCGGGAAAACCAACATACTGAACGAAAAAGCAGTCAAATCCATCACAGATATTGTACTGTACATTGTATGCCCTTGCGTGATTGTTCAGAATTTTATACGCCCCTTTGACAAAGCTATGCTGGACGGTTTGCTGACAGCCGCTATTGCAGCTTTCGGCATACATACCATATCTGTTATTATCGCAATGCTTGTATTCCATGACAAAATACCGCAGCGCAACCGTGTATATCGTTTTGCACTGATCTTCTCTAACTGCGGCTATATGTCTTTGCCCATGCAGCAGGCCATTCTCGGGTCGGACGGCGTTTTTTTCGGCGCTGTATATATCGTCGTGTTCAATATAGTCATGTGGACATTCGGTGTCTGGCTCTCCAGCGGCAGCGGCGAGTCTGTTTCTGCTAAGAAAATTCTGCTGAATCCCTGTATAATCGGTATGGCAGTGGGTGTTGTCATTTTTCTGACCTCTTTGCCGATACCGTCCGTCATAACCCAGCCGATTACCTTTATGGCTAATCTGAATACACCCCTGCCTATGATGGTAGTAGGCTATTATCTTTCCCAGACAAAAATAACGGACGCCTTTAAGGACGGAAAAGGCTTTATGTGTGTTTTATTTCGTCTGATTGTCATTCCGATGCTTGCATTCGGCGCCATGATGCTTTGTGGTGTACGCGGAACCGTGTTGATTACCTGTGTAATCTCAGCTTCTGCTCCCGTTGCGGCTGCCACTACCATGTTTGCAGCCAAATTCGATAACGATGCACGGCTTTCGGTGAATCTCGTCACCCTGTCCACTCTTTTTTCTGTTATCACAATGCCGCTGATCGTTGGCTTTGCACGAACAATCGGCGGGTGAGCTATAATCAATTATGGAGGTACTGAACAACCATGGATATCAATGAAGTCAAAGCCAGAGCCGAACAGCTGCGTTCCGACATCTGGTACCATAACCGTAAGTATTACAATGAAGATGCGCCTGAAATCAGTGATTACGAATATGACATGATGCTGCGGGAACTGGAACAGATTGAGGCGGACTATCCCCAGCTCATGACGCCGGATTCCCCTACCCAGCGGGTGGGAGGAGATGCGGCTGAAAAGTTTTCTCCCGTGGAACATCGGGTTCCCATGGAAAGTCTGCACGATTCCTTTTCACCGGAGGAAATCCGTGAGTTTGAAAAACGGATTACAGAAAGCGTTTCGCAGCCGCAATTCGTCGTAGAGCCTAAGATAGACGGTCTGTCTGTTTCGGCAGAATACCGCAATGGTATTTTTGTCAGGGGCTCAACCAGAGGTGACGGCAATGTAGGCGAGGATATTACCGAAAATCTGAAAACCATCCGTTCTCTGCCCATGAAGCTGTCGCAGCCGATTCCTTACCTTGAAGTACGGGGCGAGGTATATATGTCAATCAAGAGCTTTGAAGAGCTGACAGCAAAACAGGAAGAAAACGAAGAAACGCCCTTTAAAAATCCCCGTAACGCTGCAGCAGGCTCTTTACGGCAGAAGGATGCCCGCATTACAAAAGCCCGCAAGCTGGATATTTTTGTATTCAACGTTCAGCAGATAGAAGGTACAGAGCTGACCAGCCACAAGCAATCCCTTGATTTTCTGCAGGAACTGGGCTTTACAGTACTGCCGTTTTATCATGTTTGCAGCAATTCCGATGAGGTTCTGGAACAGATTGATGCCATCGGCAATATGCGTGGTGAGCTTTCCTTCCAGATTGACGGCGCAGTTGTCAAGCTGGACAGCTTTGCACAGCGGCAATCCCTTGGCAGTACTGCCAAATATCCCAAATGGGCAGAAGCCTACAAATATCCCCCGGAAGAAAAAGAAACAGAGCTGCTGGATGTAGAAATTACTGTGGGCAGAACAGGCGTACTGACGCCGACTGCAGTTTTCTCTCCGATTACGCTGGCTGGTACAACTGTCAGCCGGGCTTCTCTGCATAATGCCGAATATATAGCGGAAAAAGATATCCGTATCGGTGATACCGTTCTGCTGCGTAAGGCAGGGGAGATCATCCCGGAGGTAGTGTCTGTTGTCCGTCATAAGGACGGGTCTGTTCCCTATGAGCTGCCTACCGTATGTCCTTCGTGCGGATGTCCCGTGACCTATGAAAACGGCGAAGCTGCCCTGCGCTGCACCAATACAGATTGTCCCGCCCAGCTGATGCGGCATATGATTCACTACGTTTCCAGAGATGCCATGGATATTGACGGACTGGGAGAAAAAGTCCTGTATGCACTGGCAGAAAACGAACTGATTCACTCTCCCTTTGATCTTTATCGACTGACAAGAGAGGACATCCTGCGTCTGGAGGGTAAAAAGGACAAATCAGCCGATAATCTGATTTCCGCCATCGAACGGTCAAAAAACAATGATCTATATCGGTTGATTTTCGGTCTTGGTATCCGTCATATCGGACAGAAAGCTGCAAAGCTGTTATCTGATCACTTCCGTTCGCTGGATGCGATTGCACAGGCGAAGGCTGAGGAAATTGCTGCCATAGAAGGCTTCGGCGATATCATGGCGCAAAGTGTGGCTGCCTATTTTTCGCTGGACGCTACAAAAGAACTGGTGCAGGAAATCCACACCCTTGGTATCAATACCGAAAATCTCAGCGAGCCGGTACAGGCAGGAAATAATGCTTTCAGCGGCAAAACCTTTGTCATTACAGGCACTCTGCCGCATTATAAGCGCAGTGAAGCTGCCGCTATTATTGAAAAGCTGGGCGGCAAGGTATCGGGCAGTGTATCGAAAAAAACTGCCTTTGTGCTGGCTGGCGAGGAAGCCGGCAGCAAGCTGACAAAAGCACAGCAGCTTGGTATTACTGTCATTGACGAGGAACAATTTATTCAGATGCAAAGGGATAGTGAAAATACAAATGTCTAAACCGCAGTTTATTAAAAAATTCATACACGCCTATTGGAATAAGGGCAGGCACCGTCTGTTCATGTTTCTGAAATGGACATTGATTTCGGCATTGACCGGATTGATTGTCGGCGGGTTTTCGACTATATTTGCCTTTATTATGAATACCATGACAGAATATCGTGAAAACAATGACTATATGCTCTGGTTCTTACCCCTGGGAGGAATTGTCACTGTATTTCTGTATTCTGTTTTTCGTTACAAAAATGACAAAGGTACCAATCTTGTTTTGTCTACCATTCATGCACAATCTGAAATTCCGCTGAGAATGGCGCCGCTGATTTTTTTCTCCACCATCATCACCCATGTATTCGGCGGTTCCGCCGGTCGAGAAGGAGCTGCCCTGCAGCTCGGCGGCAGCCTCGGCAACCAGATCGGCAGATGTCTGAAACTGAATGACGCTGATAAACGGGTAGTTGTCTTGTGCGGTATGAGCGCTGCCTTTTCCGCCCTGTTCGGCACGCCAATGGCAGCCGCTGTTTTTGCTCTGGAGGTGGTAAGCGTAGGCGTAATGTATTACGCGGCGCTGGTACCATGCGTTTTTTCTTCGCTGATCGCTACGTATCTGGCAAAGTCTGTCGGAATCAAAGAAACCAATTTTTCCATCGTATTATTTCCTGAACTGACGATTGTCAATGCGCTGGAAACCGTTCTGCTGGCAATCCTGTGTGCGCTGCTCAGTATTGTTTTTATCGTGATGCTCCATTCCACCGGTGATCTGTTCCGCAAATATCTCAAAAATCCATATATCCGCATTGTGATAGCAGGCTCAGTGATAGTGGTACTTTCTTTGCTGTCAGGTACCAGAGATTATAATGGTGCCGGGATGAATGTCATTGCACGTGCTGTCAGCGGTGAAGCTGTACCCTATGCGTTTTTAATGAAAATGCTGTTTACCGTTATTACCATTGAAGCCGGCTTCCGGGGCGGTGAGATTGTCCCCTCCTTCTTTATCGGTGCAACCTTTGGATGTACCTTTGGTACTCTGATCGGGTTCTCTCCGTCTGTTTGTGCTGCTGTGGGTCTGATCGCCGTTTTCTGCGGCGTCACAAATTGCCCGATTACATCCATGCTGATCAGCTTTGAGCTTTTTGGCGCCGGCGGTATTCCCTACTTTATGATAGCGGTTGCTGTCAGCTACTTTATGTCCGGCTATTATGGACTGTACAAAGACCAGACCATCGTGTATTCTAAATACCGTACAAAATTTTTGAACAGAAAGGCACGT
Source organism: uncultured Ruminococcus sp. (assembly GCA_902783855.1). Classification (GTDB taxonomy): domain Bacteria; phylum Bacillota; class Clostridia; order Oscillospirales; family Acutalibacteraceae; genus UBA1213. Next base: position 9,812 of record CACZSU010000010.1, on the reverse strand, counting down.
CAGTAATCCTATTCAGGTGGTCAATTTGTATTCAATAATCCGTCAGCAGAACTGTCTGCACTGTGGAAATTGTGAGTCAGTCTGTCCGGTGAACGCTGTTATAAAAAGATAACCAAACAGAAAGCATCCGAGTGATCATGTTAATCTCCCGGATGCTTTTATTATTTTTCTAATCTTTGCAAAAAGCCTTTTCGCTGCTCCTATATGATCTGATAGCCTGCTTCAGAAAGTACAGAAAGAGATTTTGCAAAATTATCGGATTTTACAAGAATATAATCTGTATTATAGGTGGAAACAGCAAAAATACCGATTTTATTCTCAGCCAGTATTGCAGACAGCTTTGACAAAATACCGATCAGAGAAAAATCAAGTACTCCTTGAATGCGGAACCCTTTCCAGCCATCATCTCTTTCTATCGTATGCGAGGGGGTATCCTCTGTCTGACATACCAACGATATTTCCTCATCCGTCTTGCCGATAAAGAAAAGGTTTCGCTTCAGATCAATATCATAGACAGATGCAACCTTACAAACGGTCAGATCACAATCTAATATTTTCAGTTCCATTTTTCCTCCATATTCATAAAGAACCAATGAACACATCATGGCTGATAGGTTAGTTTTCTTTTATATGTTCTTATGAATGGCAGGCTTCTGCAATGGTACGTACATATTGCGCCACCGGCTCGATACATTCCCTGCCATACTGTCCGATCAATCGGACGATAGCACTGCCGATAATAATACCATCTGCATACTGGCAAAAATGCTTTGCCTGTTCAGGTGTGGAAATACCGAAGCCAACTGCACATGGGATATCAGAAACGGTTTTAGCTGCCTTGACAATGGATTCAATATTTGTCTGAATACTCTCTCTTACGCCGGTCACACCAAGGGAAGACACAACATACAGGAAACCCTGAGATGCCTTTGCAATCTTGTACACACGTTCCTCCGATGTCGGGGCTACCAGTGCAATCAGGTCAACCCCATATTGATCACAGAAAGGCGCCAGTTCTTCTCTTTCTTCATACGGCACATCAGGGACAATCAGCCCGTCAATTCCAACTGACTGACAACGTGCCAGAAACCGGTCTGTTCCATATCCGAACACAGCATTACAATAAGTCAGAAATACCAGCGGAACATGAACAGCCGGACGGATACGTTCCAGCATTTCAAAAATCTTTTCGGTTGTGGTACCGCTCTGTAATGCCCGCAGATCTGCGTCCTGGATCACAGGGCCCTCTGCAACAGGATCTGAAAACGGAATACCGATCTCAATCAGATCGACGCCATTCTGTTCCATAGTGAAAATCAGTTTTTCTGTTGTTTCCAGATCGGGATCACCTGCTGTCAGATAGCCGATAAATGCTTTTTTATTCTCAAACGCTTCCTTGATTTTAGTCATGGATGTCTACCCCCCTGTATCTGGCAATGGCAGCAACGTCCTTATCGCCTCTGCCTGAAATATTGATCACCATGATCTGATCCTTCCCCATGGTAGGAGCGAGCTTCAATGCATGGGCTACCGCATGGGAGCTTTCAATGGCAGGAATGATGCCCTCGGTACGGGAAAGATATTCAAACGCATTGACGGCTTCTTCATCTGTTACAGGCACATATTCTGCTCTGCCGGTGTCTTTGAGATCAGCGTGTTCAGGACCGATACCCGGATAATCCAGACCTGCTGAGATAGAATACACAGGCGCAATCTGACCGAACTCATTCTGACAGAAATAGGATTTCATGCCATGGAAGATACCAACCCTGCCGTTGGCAATGGTGGCAGCATTTTCCGGTCTGTCAACACCAAGACCAGCTGCCTCACAGCCAATCAGACGAACCTGCTCATCTTTAATGAAATGATAGAATGCACCGATCGCATTGCTGCCGCCGCCTACACACGCCAGAACTGCGTCCGGCAGTCTGCCTTCCTTTTCAAGAATCTGTGCTTTGATCTCACGGCTGATAACTGCCTGAAAATCCCTGACCATGGTCGGAAACGGGTGCGGTCCCATAACAGAACCTATAACGTAATGTGTATCGTCAATTCTCGAAACCCATTCACGGAAGGTTTCATTGACAGCATCTTTCAGAGTCATTGTTCCACTTGTCACAGGATGAACCTTTGCGCCAAGCAATTCCATACGGTACACATTCAGTGCCTGTCGTTCTGTATCCGTTTTACCCATAAATATTTCACATTCCATCCCCAGCAAAGCCGCAACGGTTGCGGTTGCCACACCGTGCTGACCGGCTCCTGTTTCAGCAATCAGACGGGTTTTTCCCATCTTTTTTGCCAGCAGCGCCTGACCAAGTGCATTATTGATTTTATGTGAACCGGTATGATTCAGATCTTCCCGCTTCAGATAGATTTTTGCTCCGCCGAGATCCTTTGTCATCTTCTCTGCATAGTACAGCAAAGACGGTCTGCCCGCATACTCCTGATATAGCTGCGTCAGCTCCCGGTTGAACTGTTCATCCTCTTTATAAAAAGCATATTCCTTTTCCAGATCATTCACGGCATTCATCAGCGTTTCGGGAATATACTGCCCGCCGTGAATTCCGAATCTTCCTTTTGACATTTCATTCACCTCTTACCTTTCTGACCAGATTCATTATTTTAACAGGGTCTTTTTTTCCTTCTGTTTCTGCCCCGCTGCTGACATCCAGTGCATAAGCGCCATACTGCATTGCTGTCCGTATATTATCCTCGTTGATACCGCCTGCCAGAAAATACGGCAGCGGCAGCGGCGGTATCATCTGCCAGTCAAAGGTTTCTCCTGTTCCGCCGATTTGCCCCTGCTTATACGTATCCAGCAGCAGAAAATCTACCGGCAGCTCAGCCGCACGGAGTATATCCTCACGGCATCTTACGCTGACAGCCCTGATCAGCGGGCAGTCTGTTCTTTCCTTCAGATTGCGGATATAGGCTTCATCTTCGTCCCCATGAAGCTGCACAATATCTATTATACCATCACGACAGATTTTTTCAATCTCTTTTATCTCATTATTCAGGAAAACGCCCACTGCCTTTATTCCGTCATCCAGCCTGCTCCGGAGCATTGCGGCTGTATCATGTAAAATCGTCCGTCTTCTGCCCTTGGCAAAAACAAAACCAACATAATCAGGCCGTGCCGCATTCACCGCAAGTATATCCTCCTGCCGCATCAAGCCGCAGATTTTGATTTTTGTCATACATCCTCCTGTATTTCGTTTCCCCTGAGCGAGGAAAGCGCTGCCTTTTTATCGGCGGCACGCATCAGTGTTTCACCGATCAGTACAGCATCCACACCTGCTTCACGCAGTACAACAATATCCTCTGACGTCCGTATACCGCTTTCTGCCACGAATACAAGCTCCTGCGGTACCTGACGGCGCAAGCGGATACAATTGCTGATATCCAATGTAAAATCCTTGAGATTGCGGTTATTGACGCCGATCACTCTCGCTCCCGCAGCCAATGCAGACTGTACCTCCTGTTCGTCATGTGTTTCTACCAGAGCCGACAGTCCCAGTGTATCACAGATACCGATATACTCCCGGATGGTTTCCGTATCCAGCAGCGCACAGATCAGCAGAACAGCAGATGCACCCATCAGTGCCGCCTGATAAATCATGTAAGCATCTACCGTAAAATCCTTGCGCAATACAGGCAGACTTACTTCACGGCTGATTTCCTGCACATAACGGTCATCTCCCTTGAAATAATACGGCTCCGTCAGTACGGAAATACAGGCTGCTCCTGCCTGCTCATATTCACGGGCAATCTGCAGATACGGAAAATCCGGCGCAATCAGTCCTTTGGACGGGGATGCTTTTTTTACCTCACAGATAAAGGACAGCGAGGAGGTTTTCAGCGCTTTCTCAAAGGCAAAATTCCTTGCAGGAAGGGCAAGCGCCTGCTGTCTGATTTCTGTCAACGGCATTGCAATTTGTGCCTGACGGACACGTTCTCTTGCAAGCCCTGCCAGTTCATCTAAAATAGTCATGTTATGCCTCCACACGGTTGCTGACTTCAATCAGACGGTTGAGTGTTTCCATGGCCTTTCCGGAATCAATCAGCTGTGCAGCCAGCTGAATTCCATCAGCCATACTGTCAGCCTTGCCGCCGATATAGAGCGATGCGCCTGCGTTCATCAGGACGGCATCTCTTTTGGCTCCTTTTTCGCCGCTGAGAATGGCTCTGGTAATGGCAGCATTGGTAACCGGACTGCCGCCTGTCAGGTCTTTCTTGGTACAACGCAGCAAGCCGAACTGTTCCGGCGTAATGGTGTATGTTTTATACCAGCCGTCTTTGATTTCGCAGATAGTGGTCGGTGAGCTGAGTGAAATTTCATCCAGCTTATCCTTACCGTATACCACCATGCCTCTTCTGACCCCCAGATTGACCAGAACCTGTGCCAGCGGCAATACCAGATACTCATCATATACACCCAGCAGCTGCATTTTCGGCATTGCCGGATTTGTCAGCGGGCCAAGGATATTAAAAACGGTACGGAATCCAAGCTCTCTGCGGATTGCGCCCACATATTTCATAGATGTGTGGTACTCCTGGGCAAAAAAGAAACACATTCCTACCTCATTCAGAAGCTCCCTGCATTTTTCCGGATTCTGACGGATATTGACGCCCAGCGCTTCCAGACAATCCGCTGTTCCGCACTGGGAGGAGGCTGCACGATTGCCATGCTTGGCAACCTTCATTCCGCCGGCAGCCGCTACCAGCGCAGATGTGGTGGAAATATTGAAGCTGTGGGCATTATCGCCGCCTGTTCCTACAATTTCAAACACATCATATTCTGTTTCAACCTTTGTCGCATGATCCCGCATAGCGGCAGCACATCCTGCTATTTCGTCTGTTGTTTCTGCCTTCGCACTTTTGGTAGAAAGCGCAGACAGGAAAGCGGCATTCTGGGTGGGTGTAGAGGTACCGCTCATGATCTCATTCATGACAGTATATGCCTCATCATAGTTCAGATCCTGTTTATTGACAATCTTTTCAATCGCTTCTTTAATCATAATAGCAACAATCCTTTCTGTATCATGTGTTGTATTGGTTTCGTTACATGGAAAGAAAATTCTCAAGAATCACTTTCCCTTGCGGCGTCAGAATAGATTCCGGATGGAACTGCAGACCGTACAGATCGTATGTTTTATGTCTGACGGCCATAATCTCACCTTCCTTATCCTCTGCCGTTATCGTCAGACAATCTGGCAGACTTTCTCTTTCCGCAATCAGTGAATGATAGCGGGCAGCGTCCAGCTCACTGTCCAGTCCCCGGAATGCAGGGCAGCCGGTGTCAATCTTTATTCTATCCTGTTTGCCGTGCATCAGTCTGCGGGCGTGCATAATCCTGCCGCCATAGGCTTCGCAGATTGCCTGATGTCCCAAGCATACACCCAGAATGGGCATTGCTCCTGCCAGTTCTGTCACAGCCTGTTCACATATGCCGGCATCCTTGGGATAACAGGGACCCGGTGACAGAATCAGATGACTTGGCTGCAGCTTACGGATTTCTTCCACTGTCATTTCATCATTGCGTATTACCCTGATATCCGGACGGATTGTACCGATCATCTGCACAAGGTTATAAGAAAAGCTGTCATAATTATCAATCAAAAGTACCATTTGCTGCACCTCCTATCCGATCTCTGCACTTCTGCGGACTGCATCCATCACTGCCAGGGCCTTATGATACGATTCAGCGTATTCATTTTCACCAACGCTGTCAGCCACAATCCCCCCGCCTGCCTGCACATATACCCTGTCTGCCTTTTTAACTGCCATGCGGATGGCAATACAGGTATCAAGATTGCCTGAAAAATCCATATAGCCCAGCGCACCGCCGTAAATTCCTCTCGGACATCTCTCCAGCTCCTGAATAATTTCGCACGCACGGATTTTGGGAGCACCTGACAGAGTTCCAGCCGGCAGTACACTGCTGACCGCATCCAGTCCGTCACAATCCGGACGGATGTCACCCTCTACCTGCGAGCAGATATGCATGATTCTGGAATAGCGGTGAATCATCTGATACTGTGTGACCTCGACACTGCCGAACCGGGATATTCTGCCCAGGTCATTTCTGCCCAGATCAACCAGCATATTATGCTCAGACAATTCTTTCTCATCTTTCAGCAATCCCTGCTCCAGTGCCTTATCTTCCGCATCCGTCTTTCCCCTCGGACGGGAACCAGCCACCGGGAAGGTATACAGTCTGCCGTTTTGCAGACGCACAAGTGTTTCCGGAGAGGTACTCATGATCTCTGTATCATCTATGCGGAAATACACCATATACGGCGATGGATTGGTTGTCCGCAGAATACGGTATGCATTAATCAGGCTGCCCTGATAATCTGCTTCAAATCGTCTGGAAATAACGGCCTGAAAGATATCGCCGTCCCTGATATAGGCTTTAGTCCGTTCCACCACATCACAGTATTCTTCTTTGGAAAAATTACAATGAAATTCCGAAACGATCGGTTTTTCCATCTGCGGCAGCGGCTGTTCAGAATTGAGCAGACCAGCAATCTGGTTGATTTCGGTTTCTGCCCGCCGGTAGTTTTCCTCCGGCTTATCAGTGTGCATATGAACCGTAATGGCAATTTTCTGTTTCAGATGGTCGTATGCAATCACCTTTTCAAACAGCATCAGGTCCATATCATTGCCCTCGCTGCTGATTGTCAGCTTCGGTTCTGCATAGCCGATCATGGAATACGCAAAATACCCGACAAAACCACCTTTGAACGGAGCGCCTTCTTTTTCCTGCGGAACCCGATAGCGGCTGAGTATCTCCCTGACAACCTCAAGCGGGTTAGCTGCTGTAATGGTTTTCGTAATACCGTCCTGTTCCATACTTACAGTATGTGCCTTACAGGTAATCCGCATAATCGGATCAAATCCCAGGAAAGAATATCTTCCCCATTTTTCGCCGCCTTCCACACTTTCCAGCAGGAAATACCGTTTACTGATGCCGGCAATCCTTCTTAAAAGGGTAATTGGTGTGATGACATCTGCATAGAATTCTTTCGTAACAGGTATGACATTATAATCATCCGACATTTGCTTGATTATTTCTATATCCGGTTTTAACATATACATCCTCCTTTGTCTGATTGTGCAGTAAACCAAAAAAAGGCTTCTGCCCCCATAAAGGGACAAAAGCCTGATTACTTCTGCGGTACCACCCATTTTGGCGTAGAAACACCCACTCATCCATGTACAACTATACATGATCTGTTATAACGGTCAGATTACCGTCGGCCATTACTCCCCATGCACACACAGGTTTCCTGCCGCCCTTACAAGTCCATTCAAAAAAAGTTAAGCTGCTGTCATCACACCACCCGACAGTTCTCTGAAGCAATCCCTTTCATCTACTACTCCTGATCAACGGTTTTACTATTCTTTTTTGCAAATACCATTATAATACCCGTCAGCTGATTTGTCAATAGTTTCTTTTACAGGAAAGTAAAAATTGCGGCAAGCCGCCGCTGGCTGAACGCGTTAGTCGCTACAGCTTAAACAAATTCACACCAGCGGAATGCATTCAGATACACACGACTTTTACGCAGCTTATTCAAATTAGCAGTTACTCTATTTGCCAACTATTATTTTACTCTTTGAAGTAAAACTTCAACCCATTCACGAAAACCTTTTCAAAAAACGGAATAATGTCTGCTGTAAAAGGTTTCCCTCCACGCAGCCTGCCAAACGAAACCGATTATTTCAGCAAATCATCATAATGGGCTCTTTCCCCGCCGATAAATTTTGGTCTGGTTCTGGCAGCCGTTATATGCGCCTGACCAATCTGATTCTGACGAAGATTCAGCGGAACGGCAACCTCCTTCAGATGCATTCCGATCAGCACGCCGCCGATATCAATCCCTGCATCTGCACGGATATGCTCAACTGCAACAGGATTTGTAATCGTCTGGTAGGTTATGGAAGCAAAGGAACCGCCTGCCTTTGGCTGAGGTACCACATTGACGATCTCTCTGCCCTGCATACGTGCCACTTCTGCCGTAGTAATAATGGCACGGTTCAGATGTTCACAACACTGTGCTGCAAGGAAAATCCCTCTCTTCTGCAGTTCCGGATAAATGCCGTCAAACAATGCCTGTGCAATTTCCATACTGGAGGCCTTTCCATATCCCTCTCCTACTATAGTGCTGGAAGAACAGCCTACCACCATTATGCTGCCTTCTGACAGATTTGCTTGTTCCAGAACCTCCAGAACCAGTGTCCTTGCCTGTTCTCTGATTGTTTCCATCATCTTCCTGTCTCCTTTTCCCTAATAATATCAGGCATCCCCGCAGAGATGCCTGATATTGCCACTGTATATAGTTGTTTTCAGAGCTGATTATTCAGCATCCTCTGCTGCCTCTTCAGCAGCATCATTTACCAGCGCAGCCTTCATAGAAAGGCTGATGCGCTTATTATCAAAGTCAATAGAAGTAATCTTTACGGTTACCTTCTGACCAACGGACAGAACATCTTCCGGCTTCTCTACACGTTCATTGGAAATCTGAGAAACATGAATCAGACCATCAATTCCATCAATGATTCTTGCGAATGCACCGAACTGTGTCAGACCTACGATTTCAACCTCACAAACCGTTCCTTCAGGATACTGATTTCTCAGAATCTGCCACGGGTTATCCTCTGCCTTTTTGTAGCCAAGAGAAATCTTACCCTTTTCCTGATCGAGTGCCTTGATATACACTTCAACCTGATCGCCGACATTAACAACCTCAGACGGATGCTTGATTCTCTTCCAGGAAAGCTCTGAAATGTGTACCATACCGTCGATGCCGCCGATATCTACAAATGCGCCATAGGATGTCAGTGACTTTACAGTACCCTGATATACCTTGCCAACCTCAGCAGCAGCCCAGAATGCAGCTTCCTTCTCCTTGCGCTCGTCATCGAGCACGCTGCGGATAGAACCAACTGCTCTGCGTCTGTTGTTTCTGCCAGTGGTTTCAATAATGCGGAAATCCACTTCCTTCTTGAGCAGACCCTCCAGAGCTTCTCCTCTGGTAGCGGTTGCCTGTGAAGCAGGAACAAATACCTTGATGCCATTGGTCAGAACAAGTACGCCGCCCTTGATAACATCTGTCACAACACCATGAACAACAGTCTTGTTCTCATAAGCCTCTGCAATTTCGTCCCAGCCTCTCTGAGCATCTACCAATCTCTTGGAAAGAAGAATGGTGCCTTCCTGATCATTGGTCTTCATAATGATCAGATCCAGCTCATCGCCCATCTTGACCAGATCCTCTGTCTTTGCGTTCGGATCACTTGAAAGCTCGCTGAGCGGAACGATACCTGTCTGTTTCCTGCCAACGTCCACACGAACTTCCGTAGGTGTCACACCAACGACTATGCCACGTACCCTTCCGTTTGTATTATAATTTTTGAATGACTCCTCAAGGAGCTCTTCAAAGTTTTCAGCTTTGCCTTCTTCTACATTTTTGATTTCTTCTGACATGGTAACTAGTACCTCCTTTATAATGCTTGCCGGCGTTGATGCACCGGCTGTAATGCCGATCCTTTCAGCATGGCGGAGCCTTTCCAGCGGCAGTTCCTCACAGTCCTCGATCAGATAAGTTTCCTCGCAGCAACTCTTGCAAATATGGTATAGCTTATTCGTATTGGAACTATGTCGTCCGCCTATCACAATCATGATATCGGACGCCTCTGCCAGCTTTTCAGCTTCAGTCTGCCTATCAGATGTGGCACTACATATTGTATCAAATATTTTACCATTTGTACATACTTTTTGCAACATTTTTAAAGAATTTTTC
>CACZSU010000009.1 GCA_902783855.1 uncultured Ruminococcus sp. | reverse complement strand
CTCCGTTGGTTTCCTTGCCCCGGGGCGCTCTGGCTGATGCCGAAACCGAAAGGCGCATTCAGTCGTCCTTCATCAGTTCCTGTACAACGGTTCCCTTTCCGGCGCCCGCTGGTCCCGAAATCACCAACAGCAATCCGTCAGTATTCACCAAGACCGACCTCCTCTGTTGTATCTGTATGTTCTGCTCTGTGCGACAGCGTTTCCGGCTGCAGCGCCGACAGCACCACATGATCGCTGTCAATCACAATGACCGATTTGGTCTTTCTGCCGCAGGATGCATCAATCAGCATCCCACGTTCCCTTGCCGCCTGCACCATTCGCTTTACTGGCGCTGCTTCGGGGCTGACGATTGCAATAATCCGTTCGGCGGAAATCATATTTCCGTATCCGACATTCAATAGCTGCATCTTACGCCTCCGCCATTATTCGATATTCTGAATCTGTTCTCTGATTTTCTCGATCTCCGCCTTGATATCCACCACCTTATGCGCCAGCTGTGCGTCGCTGACCTTAGAGCCGATGGTATTGGCTTCTCTGTTCATTTCCTGCACAATAAAGTCGATTTTTCTGCCTACAGCCACATCTCCCGACAGCATTTCCCTGAGCTGTTCGATATGGCTGCGCAGGCGTACCGTTTCCTCATCCACAGCTGTTTTATCCGCAAAGATAGCCGCTTCTGTCAGAATCCTCTGGGGATCAACCGTGGTATCTGCCACTACCTCGCTGATTCTGGCATACAGGCGTTCACGGTATTCCTTCACTATTTCAGGCGACCGGGCTTCGATCTCCCCCACAATCGTCAGGATTCTGCCGCAGCGGCTGAGCACATCCTCCCGCAGCTTTGCGCCCTCACGTTCTCTCATCGCCACAAACTCCGCCAGCGCCAGTCTGCCGGCCTGCTCGGTAATACTGCAAAGCACCTCCTCTTTTTCAGGTGCTTTTCTTACATTGAAAATATCACTGTATTTAGCCACCGAAGAAACTGTAATATCGTCTGTCAGTCCAAATTCATCTCTCAGCTGCCGCAGCGCCCTCACATAACCTGCTGCCAGCGAGCGGTTGATGCTGACCTCGGCATCCAGACTATCATCCGCTTCGATAGAAACAAAAACGTCTGTCTTTCCCCTGGTCACATATTCTGACACCAGATTCTTGATTGTTTCTTCAATAAAGCCGCAGCCTCTTGGTGTACGGCACTGCAATTCGAGGAATCGGTGATTAACGGATTTGATCTCGAACACGACATTTCTGCCATCAATCACGCCCTCAAAACGACCATACCCCGTCATACTTTTGATCATACTGAATCATCTTTTCCGTATTGAATTAAGTACACCTGCAAGAGTATACTTTTTAACGATTTATTATACCAATTTTTTACCCTGTTTGTCAAGTTATATCGCTGCTGATTCAAAAATCAATTTGTAAAGTACCCTTTGAAATGATGTAAGCGAAGCCGGGTCACCGCAGCGTAACTGGGCGCAGGAATCAGCCCGTCTACCGCCCGTCAGGGCAATAGGCGGCAGAAAAGACAGCAGAGGAGTTAAGGAAAAGGTCTCCCTCTTTGGTCTACCAACTAGCGGTTTTCATAATAGCAGGTTCAGCGAACGCCGATACAAAAGCTGCGGGGCTGTTTCGTAAACTCCCCTTAGTCACTAAAGCGCTCTTTATGGTTACAACTTTTTCAGAAACAGACACCGGATGGCGTTCAGCACCGCCAGCACCATAACGCCTACATCTGCAAAAATTGCCATCCACATATTTGCTATTCCAAGTGCGCCCAATATCAGACAGATCACCTTGACACCAATAGAGAACCATGTATTCTCTTTGACAATACGAATGCACTTTCTCGAAATGCGTATGGCTTTTGCAATCTTTCTGGGATCATCGTCCATCAGAACAATATCCGCTGCCTCAATTGCTGCATCTGAACCCAGAGCACCCATTGCAATTCCAATATCCGCACGGGATAGCACCGGTGCATCGTTGATACCATCACCCACAAACGCCAGAACATCCCCCTTGCCTTTCTGTGAAAGCAATGCTTCTACCTGCTGTACCTTGTCCCCGGGAAGCAGTTCACTGCGAACCTCATTAATACCAAGCTCTTCACCAACAGCCTTTGCCGCTGCTGCACGGTCGCCTGTCAGCATTACCGTTTTCCGGATGCCGCAGGCTTTCAGACGCTGCATAGCTTCCTGAGCAGAAGGCTTGATCATATCCGAAATGATCATTCTGCCCACATACTTGCCATCAAAGGCAACATATACGACTGTTCCGGAACCATCGTATGCTTCGGCTTCTGCTCCGATACGATGCATCAGCCCGGCATTGCCGACGGCTGTTTGTTTCCCTTTGATAATGGCAGTGACTCCATATCCTGCTATCTCCTCTACATGGTCTGCCTGTTTTATGTCGGTTTCTGCAGCTGCACGTCTGACGGAAAGAGCAATCGGATGCATGGAAAACTGTTCTGCCGCTGCTGCCAGTGACAGAAGCTCCTGCCTGCTGATTCCCTTCGGCTCAACATCCACTACTTCAAATACGCCTTTTGTCAGTGTTCCGGTTTTATCAAATACGACTGTTTTTGTTTTGGAAAGCATTTCCAGGTAATTGGACCCCTTGACCAGAATTCCCTCACGGCTTGCACCGCCGATACCAGCAAAGAAACTCAGCGGTATGCTGATAACCAATGCACATGGGCAGCTGATTACGAGGAATGTCAGTGCTCTGTAGATCCAGCTATGCCATTGTGCGGTCTGGTGCAGCAGTATATTCCAAAGCGGCGGCAATACCGCCAATGCAAGCGCACTGCATACCACGACCGGCGTATAAATACGGGCAAATTTCGTGATAAAATCCTCCGATTTTGACTTGCGGGAGCTGGCGTTCTCCACCAGATCCAGTATTTTTGACACAGTCGATTCATCGAATTCCTTTGTTGTGCGTATACGCAGCACCCCGCTGCCGTTGATACAGCCGCTGATCACCTCGTCACCTGACTGTACGCTTCTGGGAAGGCTTTCTCCTGTCAGCGCAGCCGTATCCAGTGTGGAATGACCCTCTGTGATCACGCCGTCCAGTGGAATTTTTTCTCCCGGCTGCACTACAATCACTGTACCAACCTCAACCTCATCCGGGTCAACCCTTGTGATCGTTCCGTTTTCTTCTATGTTCGCATAATCCGGACGGATATCCATCAGAGCAGCAATGTTTTTCCGGCTTTTCCCCACGGCATAGCTCTGGAACCATTCACCAATCTGATAAAACAGCATGACAGAAATAGCTTCGATATAATCACCGTCAGTTGTTACCGCTATCACCATTGCGCCAATGGTTGCCAGTGCCATCAGAAAACACTCGTCAAACGGCTGCAAATTGACAATTCCCTTTCCGGCTTTCATCAGAATATCATATCCGATGATCAGATACGGAATGAGAAACAGTCCGAACCGCAGCAGTCCGTCTACCGGCAGAAATAACAATCCTATCATCAGTACCGATGCAATGATAATCCGTATCAGATTCTTTTTTTGTTTCGTGTTCATACGGCGCCCCCTTTTGATTAAACAATCTTTTAATCGTTTATTTGAAATATAAGCACTCTTTCCGAGTGCCTATATCGTGCAGATCAAAAATCAATTTCGCAATCCGGTTCTATTTTACGGCAAGCCCTGAACACACGTTCCATTACTTCTTTCGGGTCAGCGCCGTCCTCAAATTCAACTTTCATCTTCAATGTCATAAAATTCACTACAGCATCCTTTACGCCCTCAGTTTTGCGGGCAGCTTCCTCCATCTTAGCAGCACAGTTTGCACAGTCTACCTCGATTTTATATGTCTTTTTCATAATTACGCTCCTTTGCAGCTTTTTAATTAAACAAGTGTTTAATCGTTAATTACACTATACCACTTTACTTCTCTTTTGTCAAGCGCAAAATGAGCATTATTTGCGGGCGGCGAGCCGCCGCTCCCGATACGCGATAGTCGCTGCGCTTACGCTCCGCTCTGTATAGCCTGAACTATTTTACACCCGCGGAATACATTCAGATGCACACTGCTTTTACGCAGCCCATTCAAGTTGGCAGTTATTCAATTTGCCAACTATTATTATCTGAAAAACGATTTATTGCTTTATACAATGGTATCGGTATGTATGCATCAGCCCGCCAATTAAAAGCAAAACCGCTATATACCCAAACCAGACTTAGCGAACAAACTTCCCTATGCTACTGTAAAGTACCCTCTGAAATGATGTAAGCGGCGCTCTTTGCCGAAAGCAGTTTAATTTTCCACTTTCCAGCGAATACTGATACAGAAGTTGCGGGGATGTTTTTATAGCCTCTGCCACTGGGCGGAGTTCAGAAGCAGTCGGGCGAGGAATATAACTGAGAGTGTGCGGGTGCAGCGTCACGCTGCCTGAGAGTGCGCGGGTGCAGCGTCACGCTGCCTGAGAGTGCGCGACACCGGCGGCACGCCGG
>CACZSU010000008.1 GCA_902783855.1 uncultured Ruminococcus sp. | reverse complement strand
AAACTATAGTTTTTTCATAAAAGGAATCTACCTTAATTGTACAATTTAACTGTTCAGCATAAATATTTTTAAAAATTGATTTCCGTGTTCAAGAAAAACTCAGCAAGTTTTTTCTTCGCTTACTGCTTGCAGAAAATTGACACATTTTTTTGTAATAATTGACTGTCGTTTTTTATAATGATCAATACTATGGCACAGTGCGGGTACAACTGCAAAACACCTTAAATGGCGACTCACTCAGGCATTAACAGCGTTTATTTCCGCAAGATAATCACTGACCATCTGTAAAACCATCATTTCCCGCCGTATCGTGATTTCGTTAAAGAAATCATCACTCCGATAATTCCGGTTGACCTGGATCGCATCATTGATATCAACCAATCTGAGAACAAATCCGGCTTCTTTTTCATAATCATCCAGTTCCTGCTTTGTAATCAGATCCTGTGTACGGCAAAAAAAGTAGAAGTTTTCCTGTTCAAAAATGGTATCTGGTGTAACATTACTTCTCTGTCTGCGCATAACACTGCCAAATTCAGTGATACTGTCGGGTATCACAATCAAACCGACTTCCTCTCTGACTTCTCTGACCAAAGCCGAATGCGCATCTTCATTGATTCCGATGCCTCCGCCCGGAAACTTGTAGTATTTTTCTTTTTGGCTGTATACGAGAGCAATTTTATTTTTCTGAATAATAATAGCTCTTGCGGAGGGTCTTCTGAAAATCTTGCTATCCTGGTTGTAATCGTGCAGATCTATTTCAAAAAGCTGTTTCATTTATGTCAGTTCCTTTCCCACTCATAAATACTGCCAGTACTATATCTTATCCTGTCGCATACCCTCACTGTCTGCCAACCAGCAATTCATGTATATTTCTGTACTATTCCCATATACGTACTTCACATTTACACGCTTTCCCGAAAAGGCGATGCAGTCGTTTTACCCTGTTCAACAGCTTGATTGCCTGTTCAAACGTGCCTTCCTCCCGGTGGAGCATCCAGTTCTTACGCTTTGCTGAATAGGTGCAGCCGTTTTTATAACCAATATGAAACCTGCGTACAAAATCCATGATTTTTCCATTGGATACACAGAATACCGTCCCGAAATTCGGATAAGACATATCCTGCGTCTTTTTGCACAATGCCAGCCGTTCATCAATTCCCTTTTGCGCATCCTCCGCTGACATCGCCGGAAACTGAAACTCTGCCCCCAGAATAACCCAATCTGTATGACTCTGGAATACAGAGGTTCGGAATGCATAGGCACATTCTTCTTTTTTCAATGTCTGTCTGGTACCGTCACGCAGAACATCTACTGTCAGGACAAAATCCGAAATGAATTTTCCTGTTGTGCGTCCCGTTCCCGCATTCATATACAGTGCCCCGCCAATCAGACCCGGAACTGAAAACAAAAATTCCATTCCGCCATAGCCGGCTTTATTCACTGAACGTATTGCCTTCTGCAATCTCACGGATGCGCCGATATAAAATCTTCCCTCACCCCTATGCTCGATGGTTTGATTGAATTCCCGCAGACACAATACTTCGTCAAATTCTTTTGCATCATTGATAATCAGGTTGGAACCGCCGCCGATCACATATTGCAGGATCCTGCTGTTTTCCTGTACCAGATCCATTAGCTCTTTCTCTGTTTCAGGAACGTACATCGTCCTGGCATTTCCACCCATACGAAAGGTCGTATATTTCTTCAAGGGTTCATTCTTCAACACTCGCATAATTCTGCACTCCATATGTACATATTACTATGCCGTCCTGCTTACGAACAGGACGGCATGGTTATTTTAATCTCTCCTGAACAGATCTCTTGTATAGACCTTATTCTGTACATCATCCAGACTATTATCATAACGATTTGCAATGATAGCACCGGATAGCCGTTTGAATTCATCCAGATCATTCACTACCTTACTGCCAAAAAAGGTCGATCCGTCATCCAGCGTCGGCTCATACACAATAACCTCCGCACCTTTGGCTTTGATACGTTTCATGACGCCCTGGATGGACGACTGACGAAAATTATCTGAATTCGATTTCATCGTCAGGCGGTACACACCGACCACACAATGCTTCTCTTCTTCAGGTGTGAAATCACCACGGTTATAATAATCATAATAGCCTGCCATATGCAGTACCCTGTCAGCAATAAAATCTTTTCTCGTTCTGTTGCTCTCAACAATTGCTTCAATCAGGTTCTGCGGTACGTCAGTATAGTTGGCAAGCAGCTGCTTCGTATCCTTCGGCAGACAATAGCCGCCATAACCAAAGCTCGGATTATTATAGTGTCCCCCTATACGAGGGTCAAGGCACACACCATCAATAATCTGTTGTGTATTCAATCCCTTCATTTCCGCATATGTGTCCAGCTCATTGAAATAGCTGACCCTCAGAGCCAGATACGTATTCGCAAACAGCTTGACAGCCTCGGCTTCCGTGAATCCCATGAACAGGGTTTTTATATCCTGCTTGATAGCGCCCTCCTGCAGAAGACCGGCAAAAGTATGGGCTGCCTCTGTCAGCTTTTCATCCGACAGGTCGGTACCAACTATAATACGGCTCGGATACAGATTATCATACAATGCCTTGGATTCTCTCAGAAACTCCGGGCTGAAAATGATTTTATCCGTTCCCTTCTTTTTCCGGATGTAATCCGTATACCCCACTGGTATCGTTGACTTGATAACCATGATGGCATCCGGATTCGACTCCATCACCAGATCAATCACGCTTTCTACAGCAGATGTATCAAAATGCTGTGTCTTGGAATCATAGTTTGTCGGTGCTGCAATCACAACGAAATCCGCCTTCTGGTATGCATCCCTGCCATCCAGTGTTGCCGTCAGATCCAGCTCCTTTTCAGCCAGATACTGTTCAATATACTCGTCCTGAATCGGAGATTGCCTGCGGTTGATCATTTCCACCTTTTCCGGAACAATATCCACTGCGTACACCTTATGATGCTGCGACAGCAATGTAGCAATTGACAAACCAACATATCCTGTTCCTGCTACAGCAATTACGACATCTTTCACTGATTTTTCCCCCTGTTTTGTCAGCCACTTTCCAGCTGACTATTCTATAATAATGAATTGTCCTGAATATATCTTTTTTGTCTTCGGCTTCTGAACTGCTTTTTACAGAACATTTGCATACAGCCTTATCCGCTTTCAATCAAAATTCACAACATTTTTAGTATACATTACATCCATCCTTTTGTCAAGAAATATGCCAATCAAAACCAGGGCAACCGCATGAAAGAATCATAAAAATTTATTAAAAATGACGCTTGACAAAAATTCATCATCAAAGGAACATTTGAAGCGTTT
>CACZSU010000007.1 GCA_902783855.1 uncultured Ruminococcus sp. | reverse complement strand
GACCGTCCTTTACAGAAAGCTTTTGGCAGAAACCGAGGATGCTCTTATGGAAAGTACGGGCATACAAAGAAAGGGACTTATTCTTTCCCTTCTGCTGCATCTCAAACAGATTTGCAATCACCCGGATCAGTATCTCGGTCAGGATGAATTCGACCCGATACAAAGCGGCAAATTTGAGATGCTCAGAGAAATATGCCAGACCATTTACGAAAAGCGTGAAAGAGTATTGGTGTTTACCCAGTTCAAAGAAATTACCGGACATCTTGATAAATTCCTTGAGCAGATATTCCACTGCAAAGGCGGTGTTATACACGGCGGTGTCAGCGTAAACGAACGCTCGGAGCTGGTAAATCGTTTCCAAAGTGAGGAGTATATGCCCTATATGGTGCTTTCTGTCCGTGCAGGCGGAACAGGTCTGAATCTTACCAAAGCAAATCATGTCATTCACTTCGACCGCTGGTGGAACCCGTCCGTTGAAAATCAAGCAACAGACAGAGCCTTCCGTATAGGTCAGGATAAGAATGTGATGGTGCATAAATTCATCTGTCAGGGGACGGTTGAAGAAAAAATAGACGCGCTTATCAATTCCAAAAGGGAATTGGCGGAAAATGTGATAGGCTCGGGCGGCGAAAGCTGGATAACGGAAATGAGTAATGACGAGCTTCTGTCAATGCTCAGACTGGAGGTGTAAGGCATGGCTAAGCGTTATTGGGATGAGATGAACTTTCCTCAGCCTACAGACAGGGAACTAAAAGAAAACGCAAAAGCAACCGCTAAAAAAGCAGCAAAAAAAGGAAAGGAACTGCACCCCGTTATTATCACCGGACGTCAGATTACTAAAAGCTGGTGGGGAAATGCCTGGTGCAATAACCTTGAAAGATACGCAGATTTTGACAACAGACTTCCGAGGGGAAAAAGATATGTCAAGACAGGTTCCGTTATTGATCTTGCAATAGCCAAGGGTAAAATACTCGCCCGTGTTCAGGGAACAAGAAAAACACCATACAAGGTAGAAATTCGTATCAGTCCTCTTTCTGAGCAGCAGATACAGACCATAACAGACAAATGCGGCAAAAAGGTAGATAACCTGAGCAAGCTCGTAAGCGGGGATTTTCCGGAGGAACTGAAGGAGGTTTTTATCGGTCAGGGCGGCCTTTTCCCGAGCCCGAGGGAAATATCCTTTAATTGCAGCTGTCCCGACTGGGCGCTTATGTGCAAGCACGTTGCAGCCGTTCTTTACGGAGTCGGTGCAAGACTGGATGAAGATCCTCTGCTGTTTTTCACACTTCGGGGAATAGATACGAACCGTTTTGTAGATGTCGTTATCGCCAACAGAACGGAAATGATGTTAGCAAATGTAAACAAACCAAGCAAGCGGATCCTTTCGGATACCAGCCTGTCGGATATTTTTGGTGTTATATAAAATGCAGCACAGCCTGCCGGTTTATTCGGATGGCTGTGCTGTTTATTGCTGAATTACAAACACAAAACATATTTCTATCCTTTCACATAAAGTTGATTTTTATTATGTCGATGAGCATCAGGAGCACTCAGGCGATGTTTTCTCATGAATTTATTATTCCAAAGAATTCTGATACCATAAAAACTATTTTGTGTTCATTTCGTCAGGTACTATCAACAACCGACTTTTTGGGGAACAAAGTGCTGCGCATCAATAATGATTTTACGAATTTATTTATTGAAAATCTGTCAGGGGAGTATTATAATATAGTTAGACTACTTTAACTCAAACTGATACAAAAAATGATGGAAGATATATAAGGAATGCGGTTTTATTATCAGCAGAAAAAAAGGGAGGTGCAGGCACAATGAAAAGACAATACTTTTTTGTTCAGGCAGATGGCTCTTATGGAGCCTGTTATAAAAACAAGAATTTGTCAGATATGGCTTTTATCGTTATACTGGGCGATCATGTGGATGACCTTTTAGCAAAGACAGCCGTATAATGGCTGCACCGCAAAGAATTCAACTGCCTTGCTATGTTTCCGGCAAAAAACCACTATGGACATCATAGTTATCCCTTGGAGCAATTTGAAAAAGCTATAGTATTTCTGAAATCACTATGGCACTTGCTTTTTCTCCAAGTGATTTTGTAATGGGTTTAGTTTTTCGCAGTACTAAGGAACATCCGAAGGAATGCAGACCAAAAAGACTCATTATTGATAAAGAATTAAGCAGGATTTTAATCGGTGGGCAAAATGACGAATGATCCGTCACAGTAAATTAACGGACGGAAGATGCAGTTTGATGAAATTATTAATCTGAAGGAGGGAAAATGACCTTTATGTTCTGGGACAAAGTGGCGGGAGTATATGATATTTTTGTCAGGCGTATCAACAGAAAAACGCATAAGACGCTGATAGAGAAAACAGTAGGTCTTTTTACAAGCCAGGACGAGGTTCTGGAATGTGCCTGCGGAACAGGTATGCTGAGTGCTCCTGTTGCCTGTGTATGCAAACACCTGACAGCAACGGATTTTTCAGAAAATATGCTAAAGAGGGCAAGAAAAAACTGCCGTGGTATTGAAAATATCAACTTCGTGCAGGCAGATATTCTGAACCTGGCGTTTGATGACAGTAGCTTTGATAAGGTCGTGGCTGCGAATGTCATACATTTGCTTGACGAACCAACCAAAGCGCTCTGCGAACTTCGCCGAGTATGCAGAAACGGAGGTCAGCTTATTATTCCTACCTATATAAATCGGACTAAGGACGGAAAAACAAGCGGATTTGCGAAAACTGTAGGGAAAGCCGGTGCGGATTTCAAACGTCAATTCACTTTTCGGAGCTACAAGGATTTTTTTGCTGATGCCGGTTATCAAAAGGCCGAATATACATTCATTGACGGAAAAATACCGTGTGCTTTGGCAGTTATTACAATAGAAAAAGAGGTGTAGAAAATGAAATACATTGGGATGCCGCAGGGAATGTGGGCGCTTTTCAAAACCTCGTTTCGTAGAAATCTGCAAACGACACTGAGTTTTTCAGCAGAGGAAGCGAAAAATATTACAGCCGCAGCACATAAAAAATATAAGGATATCATCCACAGCCTGCCTGATTTTGAAAGGGCGGACAGGTTCAAAATGAACATCATCAGCTGTGCTATGCTGGCAGGATTTTATATAAATATGCCGGGAAAGCCCTCTTTGCGGGAAATGACACAGTACTATAAAAATGCAATGATGACGCCGGCAATGAAGTGGTTTTGCAAGAGAAGCGGAAAGAATAAATTCAGCCCGAAGGATATTGATTCTATGAAGCAAACCGCAAAGCTAAAAGCCGCAGACAGGAATCCGTATTCGTGGAATATGGATTTCTACGAGTATCCGGACGGCAGCGGTTATGAAGCGAGATTTACACGGTGTGGAATCTGCAGCTTGCTGAGGGAACTGGGCATTCCCGAAATAACGCCTGCTATGTGCCGCTTAGATTACACGATGAGCGAAGCCGGCGGCGTGAGTGAATTTGTCAGGGAATACACGATTGCATCCGGAGGTGCGTACTGCGACTGCGGATATAAAAAGAAGGGATGATAACATGAAAACCGCAAAGCAAATTCTGAATAAGAAAAAATTTATCAAGGATGAGATGGACAGGAAATTCACAAAGTCGATCAGCGATAAATTTTGGGAGAAGTCAAGAGTACGGCTGGATAGTATACTAAAGCAGTATGAATCAATTTCAGCCGGAGAACATAGCCATACGGATAACTATATATTCCCTGCGGCTGCGATATATCTGACACTCAAGGAAGAAAGCAGCAGGGAGACAGCTTATGCGGTGATTGAGAATGCAGCGATCAAAAACTCATCGGATGCGGGACGAAAGCTGGCAAAGCTGATGAAGCTGCCCGGAATGAAAAGCTTATTTGTCAGTATCTGGGATCCGATGACAAAGAAGATGTTTGGTTCAGACAGTGGATTTAAGAATGTATTCTATCCCAAAAAGAAAGGTGAATATCGCATGGATATTGTTGCCTGCCCCTATAATCGATATTTTACAGAACTTGGATGTCCGGAATTAACTAAAATCTTCTGCGCCAATGATGAACGCTGCTATGGGAACCTTCCGGGACTTGAATTTAAAAGAACCGGAACCATTGGAACCGGATCAGACCGTTGTGATTTTTATCTGAGAAAAAAATAAGGAGAGAAAAGAGTATGGGACTTTTTAAAAACTACATCTATCAGACAAGGAAGCCGGAAGGAGTTCTTGGGAAAATGATGATAAAGGGAATGAATTCCGGTCATGCAAAAATGGCTGACTGGGGCATGAGCCATCTGCAGGTGACAGCTCCGAAGGAAATTCTGGACATCGGCTGCGGAGGCGGAAGAAATGCTGCCGAGCTGCTGAAACGATATTCCGATTCTAAGGTTACGGCGATTGACTACTCCCCTCTGTCCGTAGAGCAGGCAACGGCTTATAACAGGGATGCAATATCAGCAGGACGGTGCGTTGTGCAGCAGGGGGATGCATCTTCTCTTGCTCTTGATGATGGTGTGTATGACCTTGCAACGGCATTTGAAACGATTTATTTCTGGCCGGGACTTGAAAAATGCTTTGGAGAGGTTTTCAGAGTCTTGAAGCCGGGTGGTTGTTTTATGATCGTCAACGAATCGAATGGGCTTGATGCCGGCAGCAAAAAATTTGAGAAAATGATTGAAGGCATGAAGCTGTATACCGCTGAGGAAATTGAAAAAGCTCTGAAAAGTGCAGGCTTTTCAGAGGTAAAGACCGACCATCACGAGGACAAGCCATGGATCACAGTGTTGGCACAAAAGTAGTCGGGAGGAAAAACCGATATGGCAAGAAAGGATTCGGAGAATCAGAAGAAATCTATGAGTGCGATGTTTCGCGGAAGAGCAATATTCAAGCCCCTTAACACAGGAAGAATAGATGAATATGTAACCTGTGTACGGGAGTGGGTAGCCAATATCTTCTTTTACACAAAAAACGGTACGACTATCATGATTGATGCCGGATACAACTATGAACGATTGGCGGAAAAGATGGAGTGGCTGGGCATTGATCCTGCATCTGTTCAGCATATTCTCATCACACATCAGGATACAGATCATGTCGGAGCATTGGAGCAGGAAAGCGAACTGCTTTTTCGCCACGCCACAGTCTATATCGGAGAGATAGAAAACCGCTATCTGACTGGTGAAGTCAGACGAAAAGTTATTCACGGACTGTATAAGCTCCCGATGGTTAAAACAGATAACCGGAAGGTGCTGCTGAAGGACGGAGAAGTTTTTAACATAGGTGATATCAAAATCGAGTGCATTTTAGTTCCCGGTCACACATGGGGACATATGGTCTATCTGATTGATGACACATACCTCTTTACCGGAGATACAATATGGTTCGGTGTGGACGGCGGCTACAGTTTTATCAGCACACTTGCGGAGGATAACAAACTATCTGTCAGGTCGCTTGAAAAGCTTGAGAAAAACATCCGTTCAAGAAATCGCCGCATAGTAGTGATCACCGGGCATACCGGATGGACAGATGATCTGGACTTTGTCTTTGCACACAGAGGGGAAATATGCAAACCCTTTACAAAGCGTTACCACGATCCGAAGGCCCCTTATGACGGCTATGATGAGAGTGATGATACAAAGGAAAAAGCCCGCACGCAGCCGCTTTTGAAACAAAATGGTTAAATATGAGAGATGATGAACACCCCAACATAGGTGTAATTATGTCCGCAGTAGGCTTTATACTGATGATGGCACTTGATGTGGGACTTGGATAATGAAATAGTATGAATAGAACAGGAGGTACAGCCCATGAATAAACACAATGTAAAAGCAACAGCATTTGCAGTAATGGCGGCAGTATTTTATGCCCTTAATGTACCTTTTTCAAAGATTTTGCTGTCGCATATGGAACCTACACTAATGGCAGGACTATTATATCTTGGTGCGGGAGTCGGAATAGGTGTACTGTCGTTGTTCCGCCTAAATAACAGAAAGAAAACAGAGCGTCTGACAAAAAAGGATCTGCCGTATGTTATCGGAATGATTGTGCTTGACATTGCCGCACCGATTCTCCTTATGTTCGGCATCACTACAAGTACTTCTTCAGATGCATCTCTTCTTGGAAATTTTGAAATAGTAGCAACCTCAATAATCGCACTTCTTGTTTTTAAGGAATCTGTTTCAAAAAGACTATGGATAGCAATATTGTGTATTACAACTGCCAGCACTATGCTTTCTCTTAACATAGCGGAAGATATCCATTTCTCAGCCGGATCGTTCTTTGTGCTCGCAGCGACACTTTGTTGGGGGCTTGAAAATAACTGCACAAGGCAGATATCATCAAAAAGTACCTATGAGATTGTAATGCTTAAAGGCTTCTTTTCCGGGATAGGCTCTCTTGTTATAGCTTTTATTTCCGGAGAAAGGTTTTCAGAAATCAAATGGGTTTTAGCAGCTATGACACTTGGTTTTGTAGCGTATGGTCTTAGTATCTTTTTATATGTCCGGGCACAAAATATGCTTGGAGCTGCGAGGACAAGTGCATATTATGCAGCAGCACCGTTTGTAGGTGCCGGTCTGTCGTTTCTGATTCTGGGAGAAAAACTGACTCCTCTTTATTTTGCAGCGTTTGCGGTCATGCTTACAGGAACAATCCTTGTTATCGAGGATACTTTGATCAGAACCCATACGCACGTACATGAGCATATTGTTACCCATACGCACAACGGAACAACACATACACATATAATCAGACATACTCATCCGCACGATCATATAATGTCTGAAAAGAATCACAGACATCATCATTCTAAAGAGAAACTTTTATCGGAACTGAAAGATGTACATAATGCATGAAAGAATAGTGCGTAAAAGTCAAATGATCTTTTATCGGAAGGCTGATATTCCGTATATCAATATTCTGCTCATTATCAACCTTCGCATTTTTATTATTTTTTAGGGAAACACTGATTCAATGTTTTGATCATTATTTGTGTAATTATTACCTGTTCTGACTTGATTTCTTTATATCAACTCTCTGCTTTCCATTTCTTTGTAATGATCATCTCAACATGATTTCCCCTGATACCAACAGTTACATCGTCTGCAATATTTGCAATAATAGATTTTTCAAGCTCGTTCCAGTCTTCCTGATTACTGTCATCTTCCTTGACAACAGTCCGATAGTGTGAAAGTGACCAGATAACCGAACTGCCACAAGCTCCCGGATCGTTCATACCGCATCTCATATAATCGTAACCATTTGCTGAATCATGAATGGTTTCTTTATATCCCATCCAGTAATTCTGAAAAACATCCCTGAGCTTTCCCATGAACCCCCTTGCACTGTTATTTTGCTTGCTTGTTGTAACATCTATCAGGGCATCCTTCTTTTTTGTATCCATATTCGCCTTTGCTTCAAGATGAAGATGATAGCCCTCGCTGTCATCCTCGATCCAGTAATAAGCATAGAAGTTTCCTGCTATTGCCTCGACCATT
>CACZSU010000006.1 GCA_902783855.1 uncultured Ruminococcus sp. | reverse complement strand
TTAATGTATACTCAAGTGCGCCTGTTTCTTCGTAAAGTTCTCGTTTTGCGGTATCCATAATTGACTCGCCGTCTTCTCTGTGACCGCCGGGAACCTCGAATGTATTTCTTTTTCTGTGCTTACAAAACACCCATTTGTTGTTTGTCTTAGCTATGATGACAGCAAATTTCAGTAAGCTGTCGTCAACCTCATCGTAAAATTTTACCTCTACCATTTCTTATACCTCCATAAATCCCAATTTATCGCTTTGACATCCAAATCACTGCCACAACACCCGACATCTGAATCGGACACGGAGCTTACTATAAAAATCGGTTGATATGTTCCCTCAATCGTCAATGCCACTCATCATGCTGCTCGCTGTACTCGCTCATAATGTCCGAAACGCTTCTATTCATGAAGTAAAAAAGATTATTTCGGAACGCAGAAAAGCAAATAGGTTCTTTATTTTGGTTGAATCAGGTTACCTACATTTATTTGTTAAGAGAATAAGTTCTGATGTGCTGCCGAATATCAGCACCGTCCTCAAGATAACGCAGAAGTATCTCTGCACAGGCACGGCTGTCACTTGCTGCCTGATGATGCTCAAGTGCTATGCCGTAATACTCGCACAGATCATTTAGTTTATGACTTATACCCGGAAGTACCCGCCTGCCCGTCTGTACAGTGCATACATAGCGGACATAGGGCTTCCAGTCGATCTCATAATATCTCAGGCACTTTTTCAGGACGCTTAAATCGAACACTGCGTTGTGAGCAACGAGAAGTCCGCTTGACATGATCGGCTCAATCTCCAGCCAGACCTCGGGAAATGCAGGTTCACCCTGCACCGTTTCCTCGCTGATGCCGGTAAGCCGTGTATTGAAGTAATCGAAATATGTTTCAGGATCGACCAGAGAATAATACTCATCCACGATGCTGCCGTCCTCAATTACCGTTATGCCGATGGCACTCATACGGTTATTCTGATAGTTCGGTGTTTCTACATCAAACGCTATAAATCTGGACATAACTTCCTCCCTGCTATTTCAGTGCTTCGCTCAGACTGTGAGGAATCCCTCTCGGCCCTCTGACAGCATAAATGCCGTATTCATCATTCAGAACGCTGAATGTAAATCTGTCCGATTCGTATTTTTTCTGAAGACGTATCATCATCAGCGAAGTCATCTTTACATTCCCGTCATCATAACGAAACGGAATATCCGTTTTTGTTACCACGCATTTATAGAGTATGGCAGACACAGGGGCAGCAACATATATGAATACAGTGTCGCCCTTTTTTATACCTCTCCCCTGTTTCCAGTCTATTTCATCGGCATTTTCAAACGCCTGCTCTATGTCATAGTATTTCGGATTTGCGGGAATAATCCATTCCTTCGGCGGGCGCACCTTCTGCTTTTTCTGTCTGGACGCTGTTGTCATATAGCTTTCATTCAGCCAGTCGCAGATCTCCTCAAAGGTAACAGACCCGTCAAGCAGTATCGACACCCAGTTTCCCCGGCTGATATGATAACCTCTCATATATCCGGGCTGCTGGATCAGCATATCCACGAGCAGAGGATCGGACAGCTTGACATTCAGGATATCCACCGTGTCCTCGCCGTCAAGCCCGAGTTTTTCTTTACGCACATTCATTACAAGTCCGAACCATTTTTTATTATCCGAGTGGCGGAATATCGCATATTCAGGAAACCGGCTCCACAGATATTCCGGGTCTGCCTTGTATTTCTTTTTTACATAGCCGAACAGTTCTTCACGCATCATTGGCTTTTTTCCTCCGATTTTGTCCGTTCTTTTTTATTATCAGATGATGGAAAAAGGCTATTTCACGGAATGCATCTATTTCCGCAACACGCATTTCCAGTTTCATCATTTCTTGCTGCCAGTCTTCATTTTGGTGCTTTTCCTGATTTTGCTGTAAATCCCAGAATGTACGGATACCAAAGGTTTTTTCAATATAAAGCTCCTGCACCCATTTTGCTATATCCTCATCCTCATAATAACGTATCGCTCCGAATTTTGACGCAGTGGAATCTGCGCCGTCAAGCAGAGCATTTGCCTTTTCAAAATCATCTAAAAGGACAGCCATTTGCATAATACGCCCGTTTCTGTTGTGCTTTACAAAGGAAATAAATCCTTCGGGCTTCAATACCCTTGCCAGTTCCTTCACGATCGGTTTTTTATCGTCAATGTACTCTAAAACATTATGACAGATAACCACATCAAATGCATCATCGGGAAACTGGGAAAGTGCACTTACATCTCCTATGATCTGGCGGTAGTTATTATCCTTCCACGCATTTTTGAGCATTTCATCCCACGGCTCTACTGCAACAACGGTGTTATCCTTTGCGAAGTGATTTGCCGTGATGCCCTCTCCGCTGCCGAAGTCCAATATGTATTTGCCTTGCAGATCACCTATCTGCTTCCAGACAATTCTTTTGAACAGCCTGTCCCATGCAGGCAGCTCTGTTATGCTTTTCATTGTAGTCTGATCTCCTTATCGCTTTCTGCTATATCCGTCGTATAGCTGAAACATAACAGCATTGCTAATCATTACAGATGAACAGCAGCTAACATTGCCATACCCATTACTATCGAAGCTATACTCATAAGATATTTAAATGACAAAATTCTTTTTTCATGTTTCATTTCATAACATTCGTCAGGGTTATCCGGATTCAGAAAAATACGAACCTGTTTGCCAACGCGCGGTTTAAACGGACCGCTGAGATTCCCGGAAAAATAATGATCCTTTCCTTTGCATGATAAGTGAAAACAGAAATGTAGGTTGTACTATGATGCCGATCTTCATCGTTAGAAATGACTTTATTGTAGTCTGCTATTGAGCCTGTTGTTTCAACACTGCATTTTTTTGCCTTGTTCAGATACTTTGCAGGTTCTGTCAATGATATACATATCCCGATAACTATAAACAATGCGGATATCAAAAACTCCCGGTATCAGTGGAATAATATGATGGGATATTCTTTATATAGATATTTAACGCAATGCCTGCAATAAAAAAGATACCTTCAATTATCAAATATACATTATTCAGAGTTCGCAGTCCTTTTTCTCCGTCATTCATAGTACGTCACCTCTTCAATTGATTTCTTGTACTACATAAGCTCTTCATGTAACCCTGTCCAAAAATTCATCAATGTTTTTTACATCGTGCTCCATAACAGCACAATATACATCAATGTTTTTAAACTTATCATCAGATAAAGTCCTTTGGCAATCAGATCGTTCTTTATTTTTATAATAGCGTCCTTTTGCAGCTGAGTTGTATGCATAATAATATTGTCGCAGTAAGCCTCTGCATTCATGATAGTATCACGGTCGAAAAACCACAAATCAACATTCCACAGCTCACCTGTTACCATTGTTTCAAATCCGAGAAACCGCACCTTTTTGCCCTTATCGTTTATTTCTTCCTTTCCTTCAATCCACTGAGGACGAAACCTGTCTATTATAAAAGCGGTCAGTCGTATAATTTCTCCTGCGACATATTCTGGTTTTCTATGTCAATATCAAGACCGTTCCACGACATTATATTCAGCCGGCAGCTGCCAATGATATGCGTCTTTCCGACCCCTTTGAGTTTTTTCAGCAGACCAAATTCATAAAGAATACGGTCTGTATTTGTCTTTATTTCATCGTTTTTCATTTGCTACATTCCTCCGGATACTTTACCTATTATATCACAACGTTCCCCTTACTACTACCCTTTTTTCGGATGTTTCAGAAGAAAAATCTGAGTCCATGATTTGTTTCAGGCTTTTTATTATGCAACAAATAATCTCCGAAAAGCTTGCTTTTGAATAGCATTTCTGCTATTATAGTATCAGGAGGGATCAGCATGGATAATACAGCAAAAATTGTGGAAAAGCTGAGAGCGAAAAGGAAACAGCTCGGACTCAGCCAGAAGGAGCTGGCGGCACGCTGCGGTATGCCGCAGTCAACAATCGGCAGAATAGAAGTCCATATTATTACGCCGCAGCTTAGTACCATTATGACTATTGCGGAAAAATTAGGGTGCAGTATTGATGTAACTGATCTCACGCAAAGCAAGTGGAACGGTACGGAGATCGTTGCTTACTGGCAGGATGAAATAACGGCAAAAGTGAAAATTGAGAATAACCGTGCCTATATTGAAAGACTGACCGATGACAAAATGAAGCAGTTTTTTCCTCCGATGGAAAGCATGGATCTTGCCCTGCTCAGCGAGCTTTTTGAAACACGCTGCTGGGACAGAGGCAGAGGCGATATAGACGAGATCCTGAAACGATTCGGTCTGACAGAATACGATCCGATGGAGCTTGTAAAACGGACATTTGGTCTGAGCTATAACGACTGCAAGTGGTTCAAATTTGAACCGAATATACTAAGGTGGAAGCACGTCAACCCAAGGGGTGATGAAGATGTTTGATGTTACACTCGGAAGCGAATATATCAGTCAGCTTGACGGTACGAGTGAAGGCACTCAGCTAAAATATTACAAAGATAAATACTGGTACAAGATAGATACCTGCGGCGAAGGTAAGGCAGAATATTTAGTTTCAAAGCTGCTGACTTTTACTGATCTGCCTGAGGACAGCTATGTTTTGTATGAAGAGGGTCTGATAAACGGGAAATCCGGATGCAGGAGCTACAATTTTCTGAAACCCGGTCAGGAGCTTATTACTCTGGAACGGCTGCATCAGTATCTGACAGGTCGTAAGCTTTCGGCTATGAAAGAGGAATATGAAGATATGGAGCATTTCATTGAATATACGCTGAATGTATTTCTGGCACAGCTTTCTGTTGACCTGTTCCCTTATTTTCAGAGAATATTCTCTCTTGATCTTGTTACGCTGAATGAGGACAGGCATTTCAATAACCTTGCAATTATCGCTGACAGAAACAGCGGAAAATATGTTTCTGCCCCGATATTTGATAACGGACGTTCTCTTTTCTGCGGCTGTCAGGGTTACAGAGAGGGCTTATCTCTCGAAGAAAATGTCACACGTGTGACTGCAAGACCGTTTTCAGGCAGCCATCAGAAGCAGTTTGATTATTTCGGAAAAGGGTTTGTCTTAAAATATGATAAAGCTGTAGAGTGGCTGAAACAGGAAGAACCATCCTTACAAAGAGATGTATTACTATTAAGAATCAAGCAGGCAAAGAAGTGTCTGTCTTAGAAATAAACATAAAAAAAAATGGGTAAAACTAAAATGGCAGAAAATTATATCGAGGTGATCAAAGATGATACTTTATATTAACTGTTGTGTGCGTGAGGAGTCGAGAACAAACAAACTGGCTCAGGCTGTTTTGCAAAGGCTGGGCGGAGAGATCGTTGAAATTGATCTGTATGAAGAAAACCTTCGCCCACTTGATAAGGAAACACTTGCAATACGGACTGGCTTAATTGAAAAGGGCGATTACAGTAACCGTATGTTTGATTATGCAAAGCAGTTTGCTTTTGCCGATGAAATCGTAATAGCCGCACCGTACTGGGATCTGTCCTTTCCTGCTATGCTGAAGATATATTTTGAGAATATCTATATCACAGGTCTTGTTTCCGAATACGGTGAAAACGGTATACCGCACGGTCTGTGCAAGGCAAATCGGCTTATATACGTCACTACAGCCGGAGGACCGTATGACCCGACATACAGCTATGGCTATGTAGAAAGCCTTGCAAAAAACTTTTTCGGCATTCCCGGTACGCAGCTTATCAAAGCTGAAATGCTGGATGTTGCGGGATACAATGCAGAAGAAATACTCGGAAAAGCAATTTTGCAGGTAAAGGAAACTGTATAAGATAATTGAATTGAACAATAGAGGAGGCTCGTTAAATGAATAGGGACTACAAGAAAATCACCATGAATCCGGCTGGATTTGTGCTGCTTTCGGATTATGTTCCGGGTATAGTACAGGAGATACGGTATTTTTCTACCTACAATTTCATAGGCGACAGGATAGACGGATACGAAGAACCCTGTGCGATCATTACAAAGGAGACTGCAAGAGCACTCAAATCCGTCAGCAATGAAATGATGGTGCAGGGGTATCGTCTGAAAATATTTGATACATACCGCCCCGCCTGTGCAGTAAGGCATTTTGTTCTGTGGGGGATCGAGGATCAGGATATCAGGATGAAGCCGTATTTTTATCCCGATTTAGAAAAGCAGGAGCTGTTTATGAAGGGCTATATTGCAAAGCAGTCCTCTCACAGCAGAGGCAGTACGGTAGATCTTACCCTGCTTGATATGAAAACCGGAAAAGAGCTTGATATGGGCAGTCCGTTTGACCTTTTCAGCGAGTTATCCCATCCCGATAACAGGGATATTACAGATGAACAGTACGAAAACAGGATGATACTCAGAAATGGGATGATAAGAAACGGATTTACACCCATAAACTGCGAGTGGTGGCATTTTACATTGGAAAATGAGCCTTATCCAGACACCTATTTTGAATTTCCCGTTTCGTCTGCATATCTGAAAAAGTAAAACATAACTTTCTATCATTATGATGGAATAAAAAACTGGCGGGGTATTCTTTTTTGCGGATACCCTGCTGATATTTTTGAGGCTTTTCATAATATTTTATAGAAGCACTGATTAAATCCAGTGCCTGAATTGCGCAGTCAGATTTTTGTCAGGTTGTATTAAACGAATCCGGTGCAAAATGATGGAAAAGATACCCCATTAACGACTGGATTAAAAAATTTATTTTATGAACTTTAAAAAGCCCTGTTTTTGTTGGACATTTGTTGCACAACGTGTGTTATAATACCATTGTTATGGGGGTTATTGGCAAACACTTAAATGGTTTTTTTAAAAACTGTTTCGTCCTGTACAATTAATTTTTTATAAAGAAAGGAAAATCCAAAATGAAAAAGCGCAAAACAAAACTGATTGCTGCTTTACTCGCAGCAATGATGATCTCCTCTTTTGCAGGCTGCACCCAGCAAAATAGCACTGAGGGTTCTGAACTGGAAAGCTCTGTTGCTTCTGTAGCCGACATTTCTTCAAAAGCAGATGAGTCCTCAAATACTGAGCAGAAGGATGATACATCCAAAGCTGAGGAAAGCAAGGAAGAATCTGATGTAAAGGCTGATTTCCTCTCTCTCTGGTCAGATTCCGCACCTCTCAAATCTCAGCTGAGCGATTATGTGAAGTCTATCACGGATGAAAGCAGCACAGATTTCATTCCTGTCCAGAACCGTATTGCTGTATTTGACATGGACGGAACACTCTGCTGTGAAACAGACCCGGGTTATTTTGACCACAAACTTCTATACCACCGTGTAATGGAAGATCCCGATTACAAGGATAATGCAAGCGAAGAAGAAAAAGAAACGGCGGCTATCATCAAAACATATTTTGAAACAGGCGAATATCCCAGCGGTCTTGATGTAAAGCACGGCACGGCTGTTGCTACTGCCTTCAAGGGTATGACGATTGATGAATTTGATGCTTATGTGAAAGCATACAGAGATCAGCCTATGGAAAGCTATGAGGGCATGACCAATGGTCAAGCATTCTATAAGCCGATGCTTCAGGTAGTTGATTATCTGATAGAAAACGATTTCAAGGTATATATAGTGAGCGGTACAGACCGACTTATCACAAGAGGACTTGCTGAGGGTACAGTAAACATCCCCCTCAGTCAGATGATCGGTTCGGACGAAAGCCTTGTTGCTACGGGTCAGGGCGATACTGACGGTCTGGATTACACCTTCGGTAAGGATGATAAGATCGTTACAGGCGGCGAATTCCTCATAAAGAACCTGAAAACCAATAAGGTCACAGTTATTCAGCAGGAGATCGGCGTTCAACCTGTTCTTGCCTTTGGAAACAGCGGCGGCGACTCTGCTATGGCTAACTTCACAATAAACAACAACAAATATAAAAGCGCAGCCTATATGCTTTGCTGTGACGATACGGAGCGTGAAAACGGCAATGTTGAAAAGGCAGACAAAATGCGCAAGACTTGTGAAGAAAACGGCTATACCGCTATTTCCATGAAGGACGACTGGACAACTATTTACGGCGATGGTGTTACCTACAAGGGTGCAGAAAAATCAGAGGAAGAATCTGTTGTAAAGGCAGCGTAATATGAAAGAAGAACATTATGCCAATGCTTGTTACGGACAGAATGCTTGCAGCCCTTAATGCCGAACCCCAGGCAGACCCGAAAACGCTGCTTCAAAACATAAAAAAATCCGTAGATGAATTTGTAGGAGATGCACTGCGGTATGACGATCTGACAATGCTGGGTGTAAAGCTGCTTTGATAACGAGGAGAAAAAATGAGTATGAAATAATCTATCCCACTGAAAAGTGTATCTAATGCCCGTGAGCTTGGCGGCTACCGTACAGCCAATGGCAAAACAGTCAGAAGCAGCGTTTTACTCAGAACCGGAAATCTGAATAACATCACTGCCGGGGATATACAGACTTTGAAAAATCAATACCGCGTGAGTGATATAATCGACTTTCGTATGGACATGGAAATCAGAGACTATGGAGATCGATAATTGACGGCGTAACGAATACTCATCTGAATGTAATCAGCAATCAGGAATTTGATCAGCAGCAGATGGCAGATACAGATATAAACGATCTTGACCTCATACAGTTGGTTGAGCTTTGCGAACAGATGGGTATGCTTGATGATAATATGTACATAGGCTTTCTTACGTCAGATTCCGGGAAAAAGGCATATTCTCAGTTTTTCCGTATTCTGCTTGGGGCAGAACCTGACAGGGCGGTACTGTGGCACTGTACCAGCGGCAAGGACAGAACCGGACTTGCCGCAATGCTGCTGTTATCATTGCTTGGTGTTGAAGAATCGGTCATTATGGAGGATTATATGCTCACAAACGAGTATAATGCTCCGAGAATAGAAGGGACAAAGAAGCATTTAAGAGCAAAAGGCTGCGAAGAAGTCTTTGTAGAAAAGGCAGTTCTTGTTTTTGATGCTGTTGACAGGCATTTTATGGAAAACACGATCGCATTCTTAAAGGAGAAATACGGCTCTATCCTCGGTTATATCCGCAGCGAACTAAATATTTCTGCTGGAGATATGGAACTCCTGAAAGAAAAATATACTGATTAACTGGAAGTAAAAATCATGTATCAGATCAAAGGAAAAATCGACACCACAAGCGCAGCAGAATTTGAAAAGGAGATCATGGCAGCAAAGCCTGCGGAGATCGACGCTGCACAGCTGGAGTATATATCATCAGCCGGACTTCGTGTACTCCTCAAGCTTGCAAAGACGGTGGGTGATGTTACCGTCAATGATGTCAGCAGCAAGGTCTATGAGATTTTCGAGGTAACAGGTTTTACGGATATTCTGAATGTAAAGAAAGCACTGAGAGAAATTGATATTGCCAGCAAGGGAAAAATTGGGCAGGGCAGCAAAGGCACCGTTTACCGTCTGGATGATGAGCGTATCGTCAAGGTGTATCGAAAGGGACAAAGCCTTGAATTTATCAAGCGTGAACAGCAGTATGCAAAATCTGTCTTCATCAGCGGTATTCCGTCTGTTATCGCCTTTGACATTGTAAAGGTAGGAGATTGCTACGGCGTTGTGTTTGAAGCAATGTAGGATACCAACACCCTTTTTCACGGAGATTTTCATCCCGGCAATATTATGCTTCAGAATAACGAGCTGATGCTCATTGATATGGGCGAGGTTACAAGGGGTGTGCCGATCTATGATGTTGCGTCTGTTTTCCGCGACATGATTGCAGGAGCGCAGGCAAATCCTGAAATGACCCGTATGAGTGTAGGTATGGAACCGGAGCTTGCTTCCGAGATCGGAACAAAATTTATCGCAACTTATACATGGCTTTCTGATCCACAGGCACTTGAAGGCTATATGAATCAGTTAAGGCTTGTTTATGCCTTTAACGTAGTAATGTTTCTGACTGAAATGTCGCAAAGAGAAATGCGTGCTCCGCTTGTAATCGAAAACCTCTTGCGTCCTGTTATTATTCCAAATGCAGAAACACTCAAAAATATTCTTTCAAAATAAAAAATCCTATATCAGGAAAGGAGTTAGTTCTTTATGAAAAAGAAAGCTTTATCTTTGTTTATCTCTGCCGTAATACTTTCGTCGGTATTTGCAATACCTACGGCAGCAACGCAGACAGACGATTATTTATCCTCAATGTCAACGGAAGACAAGATCAGCTATATGATAATGCCTGCGTTCCGCTACAGCACCGATGATGAAGGCAACAATACAAATGTTACCGAAATAACCGATGATATTGAGGCGGCACTCCAAAAGCACAGCTTTGGCGGTGTTATCCTGTTCGGTCAGAATACTCCCACCAATGAGGGAACCATACGTCTTACA
The DNA here is from genome assembly GCA_902783855.1 of uncultured Ruminococcus sp. Lineage (GTDB taxonomy): Bacteria > Bacillota > Clostridia > Oscillospirales > Acutalibacteraceae > UBA1213. The sequence goes on along the minus strand of CACZSU010000006.1, from coordinate 112 downwards.
GATGCTCTGCAAAAGGCAAATGCCAAGGGCGGCAGTCGTCCGCAGCTTATTATTTCTATCGATCAGGAGGGCGGCAATGTCACACGTCTGGGACAGGGTACTGTTATGCCGG
>CACZSU010000005.1 GCA_902783855.1 uncultured Ruminococcus sp. | reverse complement strand
TAAATTAAAGAAATAAGATATTGTATGTAAATTGTGTGTAATTTGAAAAAGCAAAAAGCACCCGCTTCTGAAACTGGCTCCAGAAGCGGGCTTTCATATGGAGAATGCTGGACTCGAACCAGTGACCTCTTGCATGTCAAGCAAGCGCTCTAACCAGCTGAGCTAATCCTCCGTTTTTATCATGCCATGCTCTTACACAGCCTGAAAGTCGAGGTGACAGGACTCGAACCTGCGGCATCTTGGTCCCAAACCAAGCACTCTACCAAACTGAGTTACACCTCGTCGACTTTCATATTATAATACATCTCACTTCAAAAGTCAAGCATTTATTCCGCAGTACTGCAAAATCATTTTTATGATATTTTAATACCAGACTGTAGCTTTCATTCTGCATCCCCATTCCACTATTCTGAAGACAAAGTGTCGTGATCTTTATCATAAGCAGATTGTATTGTGAAGTAAATTGTGGTATAATGCTGCTATAGATATCAAGATGACAGGAAGGTGATAATATGGCGTTTGTTTCCTTGATCGTTACACTCTTTATGATCCCGCTGCTCTGTATTCTGCTGATCGTGGGAATCGTACTGCTTATTATCGGAGTTGTAAATAAGAACAAGTCAAAATTTGCAGGCAGACGTTTCCCCCGTATCTTCATCGGCGCAGGTATTTCCCTGACCGTCCTTCCCTTTGCAGTAGCCCTGGTGCTGCTCAGCGGAGCAATATTGTCCAGCAGCGGTAATACAATGAATGAAGCTTCTTTTGACAGCGTTCCTGAACATTGGAAACACGCCTCTGTAAGCGACAATCGTGCAGCTGAGGAAGCTGTCAATGCACTCATGAAAGCTGCTGGTGAAGGTAATCGTAATGCCTTTATGCAGAATTTTACCGCTGAGATACAGCATAACCCTTCTTTTGCGTCAGACGTTGACAGATTTTTTAAGACTTTTCCTGCCGGACTGTCAAATTGCAGGCTCAACGGTCATGTAACCGGAAGCGGCAGTTCCTATCATTATGGTCATAATGTAAAAGAAGACTCGGCATTCTATACCTGTGATATGAACGGCGAAAAATACTTTATTTCCCTGAGCTTTTGCTATGATAATACCGATCAGCCTGATTCTGTCGGTGTGGAGTATTTTTCGGTGATGAACCTGGGTGCAAGGGCATTATATATTGAAAAAGCAAATATGGGCAGTACTGCACTCTATATCGAAAATGCAGAACCATATTCTGAAAGCGATGGCAGTGATACATCTGAAAATGAACCAATTGTGATCTGCGATATCAAAGACAGCAACGAAGTAGACGCCCGTCTGATTAACGGCATACCGTTTGTATGGCATCCTGCTGACAATAAGAAGCTGACTGCTGACGAGATGAGAACGCTGCTGTCAACAACCAATTCTATGGACGAATTGATCCGGGAAATCGGCATGGCAAACGCCGCTATTAAATACGACCATAGTACCGGTTATGATTACTATTATGAACTGGTTTCCGAAAACAGCGAACCACGCTATGTACATATCTCTGCGGTTTCAATATACGGAAAAATTACCGATGCCTATGAATGTACACCAGAAAAGACTTTTTATGATAATCCCATCAAAGCCTTCAAACCTGAAACACCGCCTGCTGCGTCAGAATCAGACTGACATTTGTCCCGGCTTTCTGACAAACAGCTGCTGCAGCGCTGATATGCTGTCTGACCATCCTTTCTGCCGTTGATTGTCTGCACAATTCCGATTTTATGCAGGAAGTATTCCAGGCACTGGCAATCATACTTTTCGGTATTCCATGCAGCTCTCCCCACTCCCGCTTATGAAGCGCCACTATTACAGTTTGTAGAAAAAATCAGTCATTATTATTAAAAAAATATAAAAAATTTACATTTATCGCTTTACATAACGGAAAAAAAGTGCTAAAATTAGAATCGGTACGGTGTATATGCAATTTCAGGCGCACTCTTTTGTTTTATGAAAAGGAAAGTCATTTTGTCATAAAGGAAAGCATGGTTTTTTGCCCTGTGCTTTTTCTCCACGTACACCGGCTATAATCTCATCACTATTTTTATTTAAAATAAGGAGGACAATTCAATGGCAAGAAAAATGAAAACCATGGACGGTAACAACGCTGCGGCTCATGTTGCGTATGCGTTTACCGAGGTAGCCGGCATCTAC
>CACZSU010000004.1 GCA_902783855.1 uncultured Ruminococcus sp. | reverse complement strand
GCCGAGGAATCTGTAAAGGGGCAGTTCATAGCTGTTAGCAGCAGATCTTGCTGCAGCAATAGATACTGCAAGAATCGCATTTGCGCCGAGCTTAGACTTATCCTTTGTGCCATCAGCAGCAATCATTGCGCCATCAACTGCATATGTATCAGCAGCGTCCATACCTACGAGTACATCATTGATAACGGTATTGATATTATCAACAGCCTTCTGAACACCTTTACCAAGGTATCTTGCCTTATCGCCGTCACGAAGCTCAAGAGCTTCAAATTCACCTGTAGAAGCGCCGCTGGGTGCTGTACCTCTGCCAACGGTTCCATCCACGAGATAAACCTCAGCTTCAACTGTCGGGTTTCCTCTGGAGTCAAGGATTTCTCTGCCGACTACTTTTTCAATTTCTGTAAATTTTGCCATGGGTATCTTCTCCTTTTTCAGAAAATATATTTACAGCTTTACTTTTGGATAAAGCTATACAACGATGCTGTGATTCAGCAAATAAGCATTGCACAGATACATCATAAGTAAATATACCATATTTCAAGCGGGATTTCAATAGAATTTAATCTATTTTTTATAAAAAGTTCACACTTACCAGCGAGCGCCAGACAAAGTGATTTTCGATCATAAAAGTGCAGCTGTCACTGCCAGCCGTTGATAACCGAAGTGATATTGCTTTCTGTCAGTTCGTACTTGGTGCCGACATAGATATACGTAGAGTTAATGTAAATCTCCTCCGCTGCATCATATTCTTCCTTGGTAACTGTCTGATCATTGACCTTATATGTAGCTTTTTCAGCTCCAACAGCACCATAATCAGTAAACGTTGTTAGCACATTACGGATTTCACCATTTTTCAGTTCGTCTGCCGAGAACCATAAGCGGCCCCAACTCAGATGCCCTTCTTTCATCTGATTCAGGCTTTCACAATATTCTACGAATCCGTTAGGACCATACGAGCCCACGTCCTTTATTTTACCGTCGATCATTGTATAAATTTCACAGCTGCTGATTGCAGCGGCACCCTTAGACAGAATAAGTTCCGGAGAACCGTCTTTATCCAGATCATACAATTCAAAACGCACTGCCTTCTTGTCTGAGGCATCATTCAGAAACTGTCTTGCAGCCTGCATATACTGTTCCTGCCAGGTACCCGGTTCCGCACTGCTTTCGGGTGCGGCAGACGGCTGAGGTGCTGGCTGTGTGGATAGCTGGGGCGTCGGCTGTACAGAGGGCTGCGTGGACGACTGGGGTGTTGGCTGGGCAGATGGCTGATAGGTGATGACAGTAGAGGTCACCGGACGGCTTGACTGCTGTGACGTTACCCGTGAAACCGCTGATGAAGCAGCTCTCGACCGCTGAGAAGCATCCGATACCTTCGATGATACCTTTGACGAAGCATTTGAGGACGCGCCTGCGGAAGATTCAGCCGCCTGTGAGCTGGCTGTTTCCTCTGTAGATGGCTGATGAGTTTCCTCTGTCTGTGTTGATTCAGAAACGCTTGATTCTGCCGGCATTTCCACTGCTTCCCCGCCTTCCGACTGAGCGCCAAGGCTGATAGTAAGGGCAATCTCTGTACCGCGTTCAGCCGCTGTCTGACCGCCCGGCGTCTGGTCGACCACATGACCAGCTGCTACTGTATCACTGTACACCCTTGCTGCAACAACCGGTTTCAGACCTGCCTTTGTAATGGCATTGTTTGCATCCACCATTACCTTACCCTTGACATATGGTACCAGCACTTTTCTGTTATCCGCAATGACGATGGTCACCACATCATACCTGTCAATCTGTTCGTCCGGCTTGACGGATTGCTCAATGATTTCTCCATCCTTTTTTCCGGCTGCGGGCTTGTAAGCGATACGCAGTGATACCCCGCCCTTTTCGGCTGCTTCTTCCGCATGATCAACGGTGCTGCCCACAAAATCAGGGACGGCTGATTTTTGGGTCTTGTCAACCGTTCTGCCCTCGGATATCGTGAGAATAACCTTGGTTTGTTCCGCATAGACTTCGCCGGACGCTTTATCCTCTGCACAGACACTTCCCTTTGCATATACACTTTCAGCCGTTCTGGTTTCGGTATCAAAACCATTTTCTTTCAGCTTCTTTTCAGCATCCTCCAGCGAAAGACCCCTGACCTTCGGCATCAGATACATTTTCGGTCCCGCCGACAGGGTTACGTTTACTTTCGTTCCCTTATTGACCCTGACGCCTGCATCCGGGTTCTGGGCGAGAATCTTATCCATCGGAACATCCGTTGAAAAGTCTGCGTCATTTGCCTGTAAGATCAGATCAAACTCATCCGCCTTTTTTCCGGCATCATCCATGGTGCTGCTGATAAACCGGGGTACAAGCGTTTCACCTTCATTAAGACTGTACTCACCATTTGTATATGTAACATCCTTTACAAACACACCGCTTGCAATCAGAATGCCTATAGTAGCTGCCAGCACCACTACCACCGAAGCCACAACAATGGCAGTTATTTTAACTGCTTTGTTACCCGAGCTGCCGGATTCCACCACACGCTTTACTTCTTTGGTAGAATACAGCTGGTTTTTGAATTCCTCTACAGTTTTTGTGCGCTTTTCTATGCTGACATTCATCGCATTCAGCAAAGCATTTTCCGCGCTGGGTGAAATTTTGATCCCCTGCTTTGAAACAGGCTGCAGGCTGTCTTTGCTTTTCCTCTGTATACCGTCCGGCGGGGTCACGCCTGTTATCATCTTGTAGATCGTTGCCGCCAGCGCATACACATCTGTCCATGTTCCCTGGTTTCCGTCACTGCTGTACTGTTCAGCCGGGGTATAGCCGGGTTTAATGAATACGGACATACTTTTTTCCTTGCTGACATATCTGGCAGAACCGAAATCAATCAGTTTAATAGCGCCGCTACTGGTATAAATCACATTATCCGGTGAAATATCCCTGTGGAGAATCCCGGCCTTATGCACCCTTTCCAGCGAATCCATCAGCGGCAGCAACAGCACAAATGCTTTTTTCGGTTCCATAGGACCTTCCTTGCGCAGCTTTTCAGACAGCGTTTCTCCCTCCAGATACTCCATCACAATATATGCCGTATTATTTTCCACAAAGGCGTCAAACACCTTTACGATACCTTCCACATTATCAATTGCCGCCAGCCTTCGGGCTTCTTCCACAAACTTTTCCATACCTTCTTTATACCGCTGCGGCGCATCTCCCTGCTGTGATATGGTCAGGCTGAGGCTGTGACCGCTGCGGGTGGCATATTCTGACGGCATATATTCCTTGATTGCCACCCTCACATCCAATACCGTATCCAGACCTACATAGGTGACGGAAAAACCACCGTGTCCTATGGATTTTCCTACAAGGTATTTCCCCTGCAGCATCGTTCCGGGTGAAAGGTGTATGGGCTCTGTTTCCGCCTGTTCATTCTGGTACCCGCAGAACGGGCACATTCCGTATTCTTTTTTGTAATGCTTCATACAGTTAAAGCATAAACATATTTCCGGCATTTTTCTGTCCTCCTTATTTCAGCCATTTTCGTTTATCACTTGTCAGCCATCAGGAAGACGGCTTCCATGCATATCATGGCGTGCTGACGGAAATGCTCCACGGAGATACTTTCATCCACATCGTGGATATGCGGGTCATCCCCTTTGAAAGCGGGACCGAAGGCAACGCCGCAATTATGGAGTGTTCTGGCATAGGTGCCGCCGCCTGTTGCATACAGTTCAGGCTTTTCACCCATAACGTTTTCATATGCGCTGGACAGAATCTGTATAACCGACGCATCCTCACTCATGGAAAGCGGCAGCTCGTGACTAATGAGCTTAGTTTTCAGACCGTCAATAGCAGCTCTTTGTCTGATACGGCGCAAAATACCGCCGCTGTCTGCGGAAATAGGATAACGGATATCCAACAGCGCACGGCAGATACTTTCGTCTATGTCCACCCTGCCCACATTCACGGTGAGCTTACCGCTTTCCTTGTCACGGCAGGCAATTCCCAAGGATACGCCGTCTGTTTCCAGCCCAATGGCATCATCCAGAAAGCTGCACAGGCTGCCCAGCGCAAACTCACCGAAATTAGCCGCCAGAATTTTTGTAAGATGCATGGCAATATTCAACCCCGCTTCAGGTGTAGAGGCATGGGCAGCCTTGCCGTATGCTTCAATATGCAGACCATCCTGTGTAAAAATAAAATCGTACTGTCCCGGTCTGGCATCCGCAAAGCGCCGCAGCTGGTTATCCTCAGACTCGGTACAGTCTACCAGTGCATATGCCTTGGACGGTACGGCATTGATCGCATTACCGGAATGGAATTCCGTCAGAATCGTTCCGTCGTGGGACGGTGCCGACACCTCCAGATGCATGATACCCTTTTCTCGCAGACAGATACCGTATTCCGAATCGGGCGTAAATGCCATGGACGGCATTTCCTCTGATGCAAAATATGCCTCCATATCATGCATTCCGATTTCCTCAGCAGCACCGAGAATCAGTCTGATTTTCCTTTTTGGTACGATACCGCTGTCCTTCAATGCTTTCAGGCAATATAAAGCTATCATCGCAGGGCCCTTATCATCCACAATACCCCTGCCGTACAGTCTGCCGTCCTTTTCTGTGAGAGCGAAGGGGTCTGTTGACCAGCCATCTCCTGCCGGCACTACGTCCACGTGCGTCAGGATACCGGCAATTTCTTCTCCCTCACCGTATTCGATATGTCCGGCAACGCTGCCGATTTTCTTGGTGCGGAAACCCATTTTTTCTGCCCTGCTGAGCATATAGTCCAGCGCCCGCTCCGGCTGCTGTGAGCCATCGCACGAAACAGAAGGGATAGCGATCAGTTCATTCAGATCATGTCTGATTTCCTGCATATAATCCAGTATATTCACATAACTCATAAGCTGTTGTTCACTCCTTTTCATTCATCACGAATAATCGTCTGATCAATAATAAACCGTGGACGATGTTTGCTTTCACTGTATATTTTGCCTACATAGGTTCCGACTATACCGATACACAGCATCTGCATTCCGCCCAGAAACCAGATAGAGCACATAATAGATGCCCATCCTGCCACACTGCTGCCGCTGAAAAACGAAATCAGGGCATATACAAAGAATATGACGCTAAGCAGGCAGCTTATGATACCCACATTAGAAATTATTTTCAGCGGCTTGACGCTGAACGAGGTAATGCCGTCCACCGCAAATTTCAGCATTTTCTTCAGCGGGTATTTGGATTCACCCGCAAACCGCTCGCTGCGCTCATAATAAACATAATCGCTTCTGAACCCGATCAGCGGCACAATCCCCCTCAGAAAGAGATTAACCTCCTTGTATTCAGCCAGAGCATCCAGCGCACGTTTCCCCATCAGACGGTAATCGGCATGGTTATAGACAATATCTACACCCAATGCAGCCATGAATTTATAATAGCCCTGAGCCGTCCCTCTTTTGAAGGCGGTATCCTTATCACGGCTGCTTCTGACGCCGTACACCACCTCACAGCCGTCCTCATACTTGCGGACAAATTCATCTATCACACCAATATCATCCTGTAGATCTGCATCCAGCGAAATCGCACAGTCACATTTTCCCTTTGCCGTCATCAATCCAGCCAGAAGGGCATTCTGGTGCCCCCGGTTACGGCTGAGCTTCACGCCGCCCACATATTTGTTTTCACTGCTGAACTGTTCAATCAGCTCCCATGTACGATCCTTGCTGCCGTCATCCACAAAGAGCATACGGCTGCTATCATCTGCCAGACCGTCCTCAATCATGACGGTCAGTTTTTCTGTCAGCCTTCTGATTGTTTCAGGCAGAACCTCTTCTTCATTGTAGCAAGGAATCACAAAATATACAACTGTCATCACTTTATTCTCCTATGAAAAATTCCTTCCGGCACGGCAGCACCCTCATGCGGCAGGCACCGAAAAATCCTCAGCATAATACAATCATATTCTATCACCCATCCCCACCTCTTGTCAACTAAACACGCCGAGCCGCCACGGAAATCAATTTTGCCAGCACTTTCCTGGGGGAAACCCTTTGTTTAAAAACAAAGGGTTATCCCCCAGACCCCTTTCCTAAAAAAACTATAGTTTTTTCATAAAAGGAATCTACCTTAATTGTACAATTTAACTGTCAGAATAAATATTTTTAAAAATTGATTTCCGTGCCGAGCCGGCGCTCCCTGAACGCGTCAGTCGCTGCGCCGGCGTGCCGCCGGTGTCAATGCTCTCGTTCGGATTCCTTGATACTTCTGCTATTGCATCTCTCACGTGTGGGCTTGACTTGTATTCG
>CACZSU010000003.1 GCA_902783855.1 uncultured Ruminococcus sp. | reverse complement strand
TCCAAGTATTTTCGGCACTATCGAGCTTAACTTCCGTGTTCGGCATGGGAACGGGTGGACCCTCGACGTCATCAACACCAACTTTTTTTGTATCGTTCCTGACGACTTTGTTATTATACTACATTGTTCTGCCAATTGCAAGTCTTTTTTTAATTTTTTTCAGATTATTTTTATACAATTAGTTTTGATGCACAGTTATTTTACAAATTGTATTTTTATCCCCTACACGTGTCTATATTTTGTTTTCTGTAAATACTGTTCAGCCATTTTTTCGGCAAGCAGCATTCTTCTATCATAAAAAACATATAAAATTCTTGACAAAATAGTATAAAACGTTATACAATATAAATTAGACGTGATTTCGTCTTTGTTTTGTTTGTAAGGGTTTGCCTTATGAATGATTTTCAACTCAGGTTTATGCCGTTGAATATATATTATATTTTTATTATTTGTCTGTGGCAGACTGGTGTCTTTGCATTATTCGGCGTTACAGACAATAGACAGCGCTGATATGATCGGTTTGCGTATGACGCTGTCTGCAATATATACTGCGACATGGAATAATAATGATGGAAGGGGTACGCACATTCCGTACCGTTATTTTGGTTCTTAAATTTTTTATCTATCCGCCAACGCTGCTCTATGCAGCATATAACATGAAAATATAATATGCTGACTTATGCCCCGCAGGCGTAAGCACAATAACGGCACCTTTGAGATGATTATTAACGATGAATCTGTAAATCGTCATGAAACCATCATTCAAATTTCAGGAGGTGTCAAATTAGTATGGAATTATGGTTGGCAATCATTTTGATTGTTGTTTTCAGCATTGCGTTCAGTATTGCCGCTTTCTTCGGCGGAATCCAGTATCGGAAAAAGATCGGCGAAGAAAAAATCGGTTCCGCTGAGCAGGAGGCCAAGCGCATTGTCGAAGAAGCCGAACGAGATGCCGAAGCGTCCAAAAAGGAAGCACTCATTGCCGGTAAGGATGAAGCACATAAGCTGCTGTCCAATGCCGAGAAAGAAATTTCTGACCGCCGCAGAGAAATGCAGCGTCAGGAAAGACGCATCCAGCAAAAGGAAGAAAGCGTTGAAAAGAAAATCGACAACCTGGAGAAAAAGGAAGAAGCGATCAACCAGAAAAATAAGGCTGCTGAAAACAGACTGGCTGAAGCTGAAAAAATCAAGCAGAGCGAATTTGAGATGCTTGAAAAAATCTCAGGTCTGACCGCCGAACAGGCGAAGGCTTATATTCTGAATAATCTTGATAACGAGCTGACACACGAAAAAGCTGTCAAGATCATGGAGTATGAACAGAAAACCCGTGAGGAAAGCGAAAAGGTCGCAAGAGAAATTATTTCGCTGGCAATTCAGCGGGTAGCCGCTGATCATGTAAGCGAATCCACTGTATCAGTAGTTCCGCTGCCCAGTGATGAAATGAAGGGTCGTATTATCGGTCGTGAGGGTCGGAATATCCGTGCGATTGAAACTATTACAGGTGTTGACCTGATTATTGACGATACGCCCGAAGCAATTACGCTGTCGTGCTTTGAGCCTGTAAAGCGTGAGATTGCAAGAGTAATGCTTGAAAAGCTGATTTCTGACGGACGTATTCACCCCGCCAGAATCGAAGAAATGTACGAAAAAGCCCGCCGTGAGGTGGAGGCTATGATCAAATCCGAAGGCGAGCGTGCTATTATTGAAGCCGGCGTCAATGGTATTCATCCGGAGCTGGTCAAGCTGCTGGGAAGACTGCATTTCCGCACAAGCTATGGTCAGAATGTGCTGGATCATTCGTTGGAGGTTGCGTATCTGTGCGGTATCATGGCATCCGAACTGGGGCTGGAGCCGACCATGGCTCGCCGTGCCGGTCTGCTGCATGATATCGGCAAGGCACTCGACCACGAGATTGAAGGCTCACATATTGAAATCGGCGTAGATGTCGCCCGCAAGTATAAGGAAAGCGAAATCGTTGTACACGCTATCCATGCGCATCACGGTGACGTTGAAGCCAAAACCATTATTGCCTGTCTGGTACAGGCTGCCGATGCGATTTCTGCGGCAAGACCCGGCGCACGGCGTGAAAATATCGAAAACTACATCAAACGTCTTGAAAAACTGGAGGAGGTTGCTTCATCCTTTGACGGTGTTGAACGCAGCTTTGCTATCCAGGCAGGACGTGAAATCCGGATTATTGTTAAGCCCGACATGATCAAGGATGATGAGATGGTTCTGTTGGCAAGAGATATCTGCCGCAAGATCGAGGAAGAAGTAGAGTACCCCGGTCAGATCAAGGTCAATATCATTCGCGAAAGCAGAGCCGTTGAATATGCAAGGTAGTTGCTCTGTACTGCTGCATCCCCAATGGATGCAGCAGTTTTTTATTTCAGGAGGTAGTCTGGCATTCATGTTTTCCCTGTCACCTTTGCGGCTGTCTGTCATATTATGATGGTACAAGGGTACATTTTATCACTCTGACCATTTCCTATAAGGAGGATGCCTGTTATGCCCGATACCATTATCTCCCCTGATAACGAATCTGAAAACGATCTGCGCTTCGACAGAGTTAAAGAAGCTGTCTGTATCAATGCCCCCAGAATCTATGACTCCTGTTCCGACAAGGATTGCCTTGAGGATCTCCCCGTTCTTCTCACGAAGCCTGGCCGCTGCCTGATTGATAAGGCAGTCAGCGTTCGCCTCAATACGGTTAATGTGTGCAGCGTTTCCGTCAATCTCCAGCCTGTTCCTTTTCATAACGGCTTCTATGCAGTGGACATGACCTTCTATTTTGATATCGGTCTGGACGCTTTCATGGCGCCAAACGCCTTGCCTATGCCGGTCAAGGGTCTGGCTGTCTTCTCTAAACGTGCTGTCCTGTTCGGCAGCGAAGGCAGTGTAAAAATCTATACCTCCGACTGCGCTGACAGTCAGGGCGGTCTTTCCGATGTTTCTCAGAATTGCCCCAAGGCTGTTGTTCAGGTGGCTGAACCTGTCGCTTTGTCCGCAAGGCTCGAAAAACACAGAGATCCCTGCCTGATGACCCCCTACCGTATTCCCGAAAGCATTATCAGCCGCTATGGCGGGGAATTCGTACAGGATGGTTCAGACAAGGATGTCCTGGTTTCAATTGGTATGTTTACGATTGTTCAGCTGGAAAGAGATGTTCAGATGCTGATTCCAGCTTATGATTTCTGTATGCCCAGAAAGGAGTGTACCGCAAGCTCGGAGGATCCTTGCGAGCTGTTCGGTAATATTGACTTCCCCACAAGCGAATTTTTCCCAAAGGATCGCCCGACAGAATCCAAGCGTCGTCCCTGCGGCTGTTAATATCCTCAGTAAATCCCTTGTACAACCACATCGCCTGAATTGACGATCACACGGGTGCCGTTGTCCTCTTCAATGATGAGTTCTCCTTCATTGGTCAGCCCGACAGCGGTACCCTCTATTTTTTTCCCGGATTTGGATGCTGTTACATGACGATTCAGTGTAGCACACAGTGTCTTGAACTGAATCTTGTTTTCATGCATCTCCACTCCCGTCAGAAATTCTGCAATGGTTTCGTCCAGATGTTTCAGCATACAGGCAAAAAATGCATTCCGCTCTATCACCTTTCCGCCTTCTATGTACAGGGATGTGGCTTTTTGCGCTATCTCCTCCGGAAATTCCCGATGGTTGACATTGACCCCTATTCCGATGGCAATATAATCCACCCTGTCCGTCTGTGCCGTCATTTCTGTCAAAATGCCGCATACCTTGCGATTCCCTATGATAATATCATTCGGCCATTTGATTCTGGCATCCAGTCCTGTGTAATCCCGCACTGCCATACAGATGGCATAACCCGCCGCCAGCGTCACACCAGATATCTCATTCGGTGGCAGCTCCGGGCGCAGCAATATCGTAAAATAGATCCCACCGCTGTCAGACTGCCATGTTCTCCCCAGCCTGCCCTTGCCGCCTGTCTGCTGCTCTGCGGCAATAACTAAGCCGCTTTTTTCTCCGGCTGCAGCCCGGCGCTTGATCTCCTCATTGGTGGAATCCACACTTTTCAGTACCTCCAGCCTTGTGCCGACAACCGATGTATGCAGATGCCTCATAATGCACTCCGCCTGAAGCAGATCAGGCTTCTTGCAAAGACGATAGCCACGGTTTGTCACCGAATCAATTTCATACCCCTCGTCCCGCAGCTGCTTGATATTTTTCCAGACTGCCGTCCTCGAAACGCCAATAACCCGACTCAGATGTTCCCCGGAGATATATCCATCCGTTTCCTCCAGCATTTGTAATATCTGATCCCGCATTTTTATTCCTCCGTATCATACATACCGTTTTCCCGCAGTGCTTTCTTTAATTCAGAGAGAATCCGTTCCAGGTTTTGCTCTACTATTTCCTTTCCGGCATACAATTCCTGCAGCAATGCTGTCAGGTTTTCCTCAAACTGCGCCGGCAGTATCCGACATTGCTGTCTGCACAAAGAAATCAACCGCTTTTCTCCCGGATGCGTCTTTTCATTCATTGCAAAAATCACATCAAAATAGGATGCCAGAAATTCTGTCGCGCGGTGATGAATACTGACGATGTCGCCCCTGTCCACTGCTTTCAGAATCTGCTTATCAAATGCGGGCAACGCATCCGTCAGCAGATTCATATTGCGCCGGATCACTGCATCCCTCAGCTTTCGTGGATAGGGTATCTTATACTGCTGCTGTATCCTTGCGTAGGTTCCGTCCCGGTCATACAAAATTTCCGCCGTTATAATGTTATGCCAGAAGCAGGTTGTATACGCATTAAAGGCATTTCCTTCATCCACTACGTGGTGCAGATATTGTTCGATATCCTCGAAGCGCCGGAAAATAATATCCACACCAGTTCCGTCCTTTAAATAGCAATTGTCCTCATATTCAAAATAATGATTACCTGTTTCATACCGGCTGCAATACAGTTCATACAATGCCGTTCGTTCCTCCTCGGGAATCGGCTCGCTGACATACAGATATACATCATAATCGGATACAGCGTCACTATACTTTCCCGCACGGGAACCGCCCAGTACCAGTGCCTGCGTTTGTGGAAATTGTGTCAGTCTGTCAAATAGCTCGTTCACTGCGTTCACCTTTCTTCGTTTATAGTACATTTATTGTCAACATTTTAACAAATGACGCCCTGCAAAGCACGGCGTCATCCTTTTACGTATTCTTTTTTCCCAGTGCTGCTGCCAACGCCTTTGTGATCGCTGTACCTACCACAAAGCACACTGCTGCTTCTACAATTGCCTGTACGCCGACCATTGCGCCAAAAAATACAATCACATCACCCGCTGCCTTATCTGCAACGCCGGCAAAGGTTTTGGAAAATTCCTCAGCCAGTCCGCTGCCGGTGGGATTCGATGCAGCAATGATTTTTATTTCTGCGTACAGTGCTGTCATAAAGAACAGCGTATTCATAACCGGAACCGATAAGCTGGTCAGAACATAGGACACAAATTTCGTCTTATCAATTTTCTGCAAGCCCTGAAAGATCAGCCCGCCCAGCCATCCTTCCAGTACTCTCGGTACCACACACAGTAAAAATGTCAGCACCGGATTCAGCTGGAACAATGCGCCGGTCAACACGCTCATACCCGTAAAAGCCTGTATAAAGCTGGTCAGACCAAACATTCCGCCGACGATAGCGGCATCCTTCGGTCTCAGCAGCGCTGCTGCCACAATCACAGGCAGCGTCATAAACGTGACCTTCAAAGCACCGATAGGCACATATCCTATCGGCGTAAAGCCCATAATAATCGTAACAGCCGCCAGCAACCCCAGTATCGCCAGATTCCGGGTACGTTCATTTACCCGCATTCTGCCCGATCCGGATCTGCCCTTTTTCTTAGCGGCCTTTTTGTCCTCCGCAGTCATTGCTTTCATATCGGAAATCCCTCCTGCCGTTTCCAGTCCGGAATACAGCGAATTTATTTCTTTTATCTGTCATAGCGCCAAGCGAACCAGCCGCGTATCCTTCCGTCATAGGATAGGATCGTATGTTTCCGGCTGTTTCAGTCGTTAGCTGCTTCTGTATCATCAGCCGTTTTGCGGCTGCGTCTTTTTTTCAGCTGGTTGACTGTTTCAGCAGCCTTTTCGGCTACTGTTTTTTCAACCGGCTCCTCATTATCTGTCTGTTCATCCGTTTTTTCTGCTGTCTGCTCGTCCGTCTTTTCTGCTGCTGTTTCCTCATCGGCAACAGCAATCGTAATATCTGCCGATTCTTCCTCAGCATCCGGTTCTTCCGCAGACGATACATCCTCTGTTTCTTCAGCCGGTGCGGGCTCACACTCCTCATTATTGCGGATCATTTCAACCGAATCCACGGGAGATGCCGGCACACCGTACACCTTTACATAATCATAGCGAGCCTGTGCCTTTTTGAGTCTTTCTTCCGAAAAACGGATAACCTCACATACCTGGCTCATATCATTTTCCTCAGCATTGCCCTGCAGCATCTTAAAATACTGTTTGCCAAGAGCGATATACGCACGATTGATCATATCGGTTTCTGTTTTAATGATCGCTGCCAGACGATTCATCTGCGCCAGCTGTCTGTTTTTTTCCACAATTACATCTACTGTCGTAGCAAGACCTTCTCCAACCTTATCCAAAATATTCATAAGGAATCCTCCCCTCCGTATTGTCACATTGCCCTCAGGCACAAAACAAGTTGCTCCCGTTCAACCGGGCGACGCTTACACAAATTAATTATACTACAACTCTCAATACATTTACAATAGTTTTATTGATTTTTTTCAAAGTAATTTTGTCTGCTTTCTACCCCAGACTGAATCCAGTTTGTTTACTCTGGCTGAAAAACGCCTGTGTTTCGCCGTATTCGCCGAGGGCGATAGTATAATCCTGCAATTGTGCAGGAACAGCGAATGCGATTTTCGCCTTGTGAATGCCTTCATAATAATAGGCACCGTCTGTTATATTAACCGTTGTTACCACATAGAAATGATCTCCATCTGTGACCGCCTTCCCATCTGTACCGGTGACAAGGGATGTAACGGAAGCATCCGTACCGCTTTGATCGGCAGGAAAGTCGTCCAGACAGATTTCATATTCTGCGATCACCCAGCGGCAGCCCTTTTCGGGAGGCTGATAGGTCAGCGATTCCTTTTGCAGAAAGTCACGAACCGTCTGCTCACAGCTTGCATCACTGCGCACCGACATAATGCGGATTGGTACCGGATAATACTTTTGTTCAGCCGTTGAAAACTTGCCGGCGCTGCCCCATTCCTCCAATCCCAGCGGTGAGGTCAGTGAAGAGGAAACCGGATGTATTTTCTCTGTTTTTTCCGGCTGGGAAAGACTGCTTTCAACGGTGGAGGACGCAGCCGGCAGCTGCTGCGTTTCCTCGTCCCCGCAGCCTCCTGCTGTCAGCAGAACCGCTATCATAACCAGAGCGGCACCCATTCTTTTTTTCATGCTTCATATGTCCTCCTTTATCCAGGAACCCGCTGGAATAAATCATGCTTGACGGCTCCGCACCTGTCTTGCTTGTTTCTTTTCCACCCATCTTGTGCCAGATCTGCTGGATAACCGTCAGATTATCTGCACTCATTTGGTACAACCGGACGAAAAATCTGACTACGCAATACAGGCACCGGATTTATCAGTATTTCCCTAAGTCATTGATCCTTTCACCTATCATTATCCACGAGTGAATAGTGAATCATTCAATGGCAAAAACACGTTTTTCAGGAAAGGGGGATAACCCTTTGTTTTTAAACAAAAGGTTTCCCCCACCGCAGCTTTCCTGAACCAAAACAGCGTAGCAATGCATTTGTTTATTTACTTTTTGGCGCCGCAGCACTTTTTGTACTTTTTGCCGCTGCCGCAGGGACAGAGATCGTTTCTGCCGATCTTTTTGACGCCTCTGACAGTACGGTTAATGGAATCTGCGGAAGAATCCATATTGGTAGAGGTGGGCTTTGCCACCTGTTCTCTTTCCATAAACTTACCGGCAGCCTTTTTGATATCCTCCTCGGTTACCTCGTGAACGGATTCAGCAGGCTCTGCTTCCTGCGGCTCCTTTTTTTCCTCCGCCGGCTCCACCGGCAGTGCATTTTCATCTGCTGCTCCTTCATCCGGCGCCTTTACAATTGTTACACCCTGGAGCTGCTGGGAATTGAGGGCTGCGAAAACAGCTGCTCTTGCTCTGCCCATGGCACCTCTCTGGGTTGCCATCTGGCGGATTCTTTCCTGCTCTGCCAGACGCTCCGCTACCTTTTTCGGAACTACCAGAAGCATCTTGACCGTATCCTCACGAATTTCACGGATCATTTCGTCAAACATATCAAAGCCTTCGATACGATATTCCACAACCGGATCATGCTGACCATAGGAACGCAGCCGAATACCTCTTTTCAGCTCGTCCATAGCGTCAATATGATCCATCCAGTAACGGTCTACATTCTTGAGCAGATATACTCTTTCCAGCTCACGCATCGTTTCTTCAGGCACCAGTTCTTCATTCTTTTCATACAGCTCGGTACCCATCTTTGTCAGTTCACTGATCAGGAATTCCTTTTCCAGACGTTCCAGTTCCTCAGTCGTATAAACCAGTGTGGTTTCGTCTTCTTCCTCGATCAGCCAGCCCTTGAGCGCATCCCGCAGACCTTCCAGATTCCAGTTATCCTTATCCTCATGGGGCAGATATTCTGTTACCTTTGACTCCATGGTTTCGCCGATCATTTTAATAATCGTTTCACGCAGGTTTTCGCCGTCCAGCACCTGATCTCTCTGTCCATAGATAATTTCACGCTGGCGGTTCATAACATCGTCATATTCTAGCACGCTCTTACGGATGCTGAAGTTTCTGCCCTCAACCTTTGACTGGGCACTTTCAATTACACTGGTCAGCAGCTTGCTTTCCAGGGGTTCATCATCCTCACCCGGCATTCTGTCCATGATATTCTTGATCCTGTCGCCTGCAAACAAACGCAGGATATCATCCTCTGCCGACAGATAGAAACGGCTGGCGCCCGGGTCGCCCTGACGACCGGCACGGCCACGGAGCTGGTTGTCTATACGTCTGGATTCATGTCTGGTGGTACCCATAATGAACAGACCGCCTGCCTGTCTGACCTGCTCTGCCTCGGTTTCGATTTCCGCTCTGTATTTCTCGATCAGCTCCTGATATTTCTTTCTTGCATCCAGAATATCCTGATCATCTGTTTCTGCATAACCCGTGGCTTCGTTGATCATTTCTTCGCTGAAATTCAGCTTTCTCATCTGATCCTTTGCCAGGAATTCCTCATTACCGCCCAGCTTGATATCCGTACCACGGCCTGCCATGTTTGTTGCAATCGTTACAGCACCCAACTTACCTGCCTGTGCGACGATTTCTGCTTCCTTTTCGTGGAATTTCGCATTCAGCACGTTATGCTTGATACCCTTCTTTTTCAGCAGGGTGCTCAGTTCCTCGGATTTATCAATCGAAATCGTACCAACCAGCACCGGCTGACCGTTCTTATTGGCTTCTTCTATATCCTTGATCAGGCAGTCATACTTGCCCTTTTCTGTTCTGAAAATAACGTCCGGCAGATCCTGACGCTGAATCGGCTTATTGGTAGGAATCTCAATGACATCCAGACGGTAGATTTCTGAAAACTCCGTTTCCTCCGTCATTGCAGTACCGGTCATACCCGACAGCTTCTTATACAGCCGGAAGAAGTTCTGGAAGGTAATGGTGGCAAGGGTTTTGCTTTCTCTTTCTACCTTTACGCCTTCCTTAGCTTCAATAGCCTGGTGCAGACCCTCATTATACCGTCTGCCGTACATCAGACGTCCGGTAAATTCATCTACAATGATAACTTCGCCCTTTTCATTGACAACATATTCGATGTCACGCTTCATAACGCCATGTGCCTTGATTGCCTGATTGACATGGTGCTGGATGGTAATATTATCCGGATCAGTCAGGTTATCAATGCCGAAGAATTTCTCTGCCTTCTTTACGCCCACAGGGGTCAGCGTTGCCGTCTTTGCCTTTTCATCCACAATATAGTCAATGCCGGCTTCAATATACTCATCGTCATTATCTTCCTTGGCATCTGTTTCCGCGATCTTTTTGCATTTCATGGTTCTTGCAAGCTCATCTGCCCGCTCGTACAGATCCGTGGATTTATCGCCCTGACCGGAAATAATCAGCGGTGTTCTCGCTTCATCAATCAGAATGGAGTCAACCTCATCCACAATCGCAAAGGAATGACCTCTCTGCACCTTATTTTCCTTATATACCACCATATTGTCACGCAGGTAGTCAAAACCCAGCTCATTATTGGTCGCATATGTAATATCGGAATTATAAGCTGCCTTTCTTTCCTCATTGGTGCTGTCATGCTGCAGGATGCCCACCGTCAGTCCCAGAAAACGGTACAGCTTGCCCATCCACTCTGCGTCACGCTTTGCCAGGTATTCGTTGACCGTAACCACGTGTACACCTTCGCCTGCCAGTGCATTCAGATATGCCGGAAGGGTCGCTACCAGCGTTTTACCTTCACCAGTTTTCATTTCACTGATTCTGCCTCTGTGCAGGATAATGCCGCCGATAACCTGTACACGGAAGTGCTTCATGCCCAGCACTCGCCAGGATGCCTCACGGCAGACTGCAAAGGCTTCAGGAAGAATCGAATCAAACAGCTGATCCTTCTTCTTTTCCGTCAGCTCCTCCTCTGTGCGGAACATCTCCTGAAAGCGTCTGGTTTCCGCTCTCAGCTCGTCATCGGTAAATTTCTGATACTTTTCCTCCAGCTCAAACACCTTATCTACCATCGGTTTGATCTTCTTGAGTTCTCTGCGGCTGTTGCTGCCGTTAAACCATGCTTTTATACCCATCGGTAATCACCTCATATTATTATTCTTCAATCAGTCTGACATTATCATTTTCGTCTATTTCATACAGCGGTCCATCGTCCTCCGGCTCCTGATCACTGCTTTCGTCCGGATCGTCTCCCAAAGATACGATTACATCCGGATCGCTTTCCTCTGTTACCATGCCGCCCGGTGCCAGCTGTTTTATCTCCGGCATTCTGGGCACATCCTCCTTCTGATAACAGATCACGTTCATAATGTAGGCTGTTTTATCCGGTGCCCTTGGATTTTCCTTATAAACATCAATCACTGCACCCTTATCCTCGATATAGGTATCACCGATCTCGATTCCCTTATCCTTATCATAGGACTGCACAATCAGCAGTACATTATTCTTCTCAAAGAATACATCATTCAGATCCTTTACAGTTGTCTGAAAATCACTGCCGCTGTCCGTTTTATCCAGCGCATACTTCTCCTTATTGGAGGCATAATAATCATCCAGCTCCTTTTTGCTGGTGAGAAATGCCAATCGCAGTGTTTCTCCAGTATTTCCCATCGCCTGATCAGACAAATCCACCACCATCTGCGTGGTAGCAACGTATTTGCTGGGTGTCTGAACTACTGCGCCGTCTTCGTCATACACTATGCCGTCATCATCCGGCTCCTGTGCACTATCCCCGGCGGCATCCTGTCCTGATGCGGAAGACGCTGCGTTTCCGTTTTGCGCCGTACTCTGCCCTGACTGGGTGCTGTTGGCACCCGAAGCATCACTGCCGCTGTCCTTCTCGCTGCCCTGCGGTGAACACCCGCACAGAATCATTGCTATAACAGAGCTGATAATAATCACGGTTGTCAGATGCTTTTTCACGCATACTCCCCCTTTCCTGTTGCGATAGTCCCTTCCTTGCGTTCAGCTCTTTCTCATTGGCTGAGCGGTACAAACACATTTTCTCTCAGGCTGCGCAGGTATCTTGCCGACACAATCTGCTCTGCGCCGCATTTGGGACAGCGCTCCAGCTTATGATACACATTGCTGTGGATGATACCGCTGTTATCCATCCGCAGAATCGTCTTTCGGCGTTCCCTTTCAATATCGGGGCAGGTCATATTTGCCAATGCCCTTGCCTCGTCCTCCAGATTGCCGTTTTCCATACCGCTGACAATCCGCTTGGCGACTACAATCCTCGATACATATTTATCAATATCGCTGGCGGTTGCCTCTCTGTAGTCACATTCTGCACAGCGGCCCGCCTCCAGCACCTCGTTGGCAGCACCGAAATTTCTGCGGATAAAGCCCATATCGTCACGCAGTCCTTTTTTGCGGAAATCTGCTAACTGGGCATTCATTGCCAGCAATGCCGAAAACACCTGTGCCGACCAGAAACCAATTTCTGGTGTACGGGCAGTCTTGCTGCTGATCTTAAAATCCGCAAATCTGCCTCCCTTTTCAAATTCCTGACGAAAGCTGTCGCAATCGCCGTCCTTCTCCCATTTATTGATGCACTCATCTACTACCGGCAGATAGGCGTCCTGTCCTATTTCCTCCAGCACCGCCCTAACTGCTTTGAGTGTCAGTGTATACAAATCCATCAACAAGCCCTCCTTTTAACATGGATAATCAAATACTATTATATACGAAACGGGTAAAATATACAATGGATTTTAAGAATTTTTTTAAAATACGCTGCAATTGTTGACAAAAATCTTCAGATAACATATAATTTTTATATACACCTGTGCATCAGAAAGGTACGCCGGCGGAGAATGGCATTTTCCGCAGGTCGTTTTGTGATATACTATTGCCGCAGGGCGGTTTAAATACGAATCGGAAAGGCAGGATTTATATGACTGTTGTAGATATCAGAAGTATTTTCAACGAAAGAAATATCGAAATCTTTCATACCGACAAATCTTACATATACTATTCGGAGGAAAAAACCAGCAGCGGAAAAAGCGAGCTGTTTCTGCTGGAATATGACCGCAACACCCGCCGTGAAAGGCTGATTACCAATTACACCCTTGAGGATCCTACCTTCGTGGAACATATTTTCGCTTTTGAAAACACCATCATCCTCATCCTCGAGAATGGGAAAAACAGTCTGTGGCTGATTGAGCTGTCCAAGGAGGACGGCACCGAACTGAACCGCAGAAAGGTCGTTTGTACCGGCGCTTTCAGAAGCTGTCTGGCACTGGACAGCAGCCACGTGCTGATTTATATGGGTCCCGATGAATCCAATCAGGAAATGTTCGCCCAATACCGCAGCATCACCGGATGTGAATGTCTGTGCTACCTGTATAACCTCACCACCAACGCCAAGCACTTTATAAAAAATCCCATGATTGCCAAGCTCAATACCGCTGGCATACGGCTGATGACAACCCATGACTGCCGTTATGCTATTCTGCTGGATCCATTTGCAGACGAGGAAATCAAAAAGGGCTATTATGAGGAACAGCGCTGGATCAATGTGGATATCCGTGACAATATCTGGCTATGCAGCCTGAATGAGCTGATTGCTGAGCTGGAAAGCGGCAGCGAAACCATTACCAAAAAATGCATTGCCAGCGCCGATATCAAGGCGCTCGCCCGCTATATGGGCATGGATGATGAAAAGCTCTACTTCCGTGCCAAGGAATTCCGTACAGGTCAGGAAAAAATATGCAGCTACAATGTTTTTACCGGTACGCTTAATGTAGAAGCCGATCTGTCCTCATCCCATCCGGACGACCTGTTCTATATTATCGAGGAACAGCCGTTTTCCGTCTTTTCTGTTCAGAAGGAGGGGCGCACGTTCCTGGTACAGGGTATTGTCAATTCTCATGCCAGTCTGCGCTACCAGACATCGCTCGGGGACTTTGTTACCTGTGCCGATGACCGCTATATCGTGACACGCAAGGAACAGACCGACCCTCAGAGCGGACAGACGGTTCCGGTTTGCTCAATCTATGACAGTGAAAACCAGATGCACGAGGAATATCCCTGCAGCTGCTATATCAAGGGCAGTACTATTATTCTCTATTAACGTATACAGCATACCCTGTTCTCTGACGGCGGGTATGCTGTTTCCATTATAAACCCGTGAAGAAAAAACGCAGAAAGGGGCAGACCTATGGACACTGCAATCATCATACTCATTATCCTACAGGTAATCCTGATCCTGCTGGTTATCGGACAATTCCTGTACAGCATCAGCAGCCACAGGGGTAAATACAGCGGTGGAAAGGCACTGACGGAGCTGCGCATGATGCAGGGACAGCTTTCCGCTATACAGAAACAACAGGCGCAGGAAATAAGCCAGCTGCGTACAGAGCTAAGCCAGTCCATCCGGGAACAGATGCAGACTGTACAGGAAACACTTCAGCGGCAGAATGAAGCAGATGCCAAAGCGCGTGCAGGCGCAGCCGGGGAACTGAATAACAACATGACCGTTCGTTTCAGAGATATGAACGATTCTGTCACCTCTGCTCTAAGCAGCATCAATCATTCCACTGCATCCCAGCTCAGGCAGCTGGAGGAACGCTTCCGCACGCTGGAGAGCACCACTGAACAAAAGCTGTCGGATATCCGCCAGACCATCTCCGGACAGCTGGTACAAATGAAGGAGGATAACAACCGTCTGCTTGGCAAGATGACAGAAGATAACCATAAGCAATTAGACCTGATCAGAGGCACAGTGGACGAAAAGCTGCAGGAAGCACTTGACAAAAAGCTGACCCAGTCCTTTCAGCTGGTCAGTGAACGTCTGGAACAGGTATATAAAGGACTGGGCGAGATGCAGACCATTGCACAGGGTGTTGGCGATCTGAAAAATGTATTGTCCAACGTCAAGACCCGGGGCATACTGGGCGAGATCCAGCTGGGCGCCATACTTGACCAGATTCTCGCCCCCGGTCAATATGCTGAAAATGTAGCAACCGTGCCCCACAGTGCGGAACGGGTGGAATTTGCCGTTATCCTGCCTGGCGCAGAGGAAGGCTCGCAGGTATACCTGCCTATTGATTCCAAATTCAACGGAGATCTGTACGCCCGTTTGCAGCAGACATATGAAAACGGCAGCAAGGATGAAATTGCTGCCGTTAAAAAGGAATTGTTCCAGGCAATCCGCAAAAACGCCAAGGATATCCGGGATAAATACATATACCCGCCTGCTACCACGCAATTCGGTATTATGTTCCTTCCGTTTGAAGGTCTGTACGCAGAGGTTGTCAACAGTGAGCTTGTGACCATTCTGCAGAGGGACTATCAGGTGAACATTGCCGGACCATCTACTATGGCAGCCATGCTCAATTCTTTGCAGATGGGCTTCCGGACGCTTGCCATCCAGAAGCGCAGCGATGAGGTCTGGAAAATTCTCGGCTCAGTCAAAACCGAATTCGATACCTTTGCCGATGCACTTGAAAAAACCCAGAAACACATCCAGTCTGTCGAAAAAGACCTGGACAATCTGATCGGTGTGCGCACCCGCCAGATTACCCGCAAACTGAACCAGGTCAGTCAGCGTGATACCGAGTCCTTACCGATATAACCACATAGGAATACCAGACGCTCCTGTCAGCTATGCCGGTCATGCTATTATGACAGCCGCTGGTTGGTAGACCAATGTCAGGAACCACAAGAGGTGCGCCGAGCCGGCGCACCTCTTGCTCTCAGTCGTATCTTTTGACCCTTCATACTGTTCGGCTCCACTGTGTGGGCTTGCCGTGTATGAGGTACCCTCTTAAGGTTCCCCCCTTTGGAAACCTCCCTTCCTTAACTCCCTGCTGGCTATCCGCCCGCCTGAACTAATACAAGGCAAGCCCACACGAGGGAGATGCAATAGCAGAAGGGTCAAGGAATACGAACGAGAGCATTGACACCGGCGGCACGCCGGCGGACGATAGACGGGCTACTTTCTATG
>CACZSU010000002.1 GCA_902783855.1 uncultured Ruminococcus sp. | reverse complement strand
CTCTGACCGAGCTGCAACAGGTTTACGAAATTATACTGGGCAAACCACTGATCAAGGCACCATTCCGCCGTAAATATGCCTATCTGACGGATCCCACAGATATGCTTACCTCGGACGCGGGACACCGTCCATCCAAACTCTACCGCAGAAAATGGATGTAATCCCTCTACAAGAGTACACCAAATCATTTTTCCCCCATAACTGATGTCGACCGGAACGGGAACATATTGTCTGAATCTGAAGATCGAAAGCAGCATGATGTTGATACTATTTTCATACAACAAAGCAGATACCAGCCGTATATCATACGAAAGGTATCTGCTTTCCGACGGGGAACTCCCCCGCCATTTTTTTGATCATATTTGCCAACGATGGCACCCTTACAATAGTCTTTCAATGCAGCCGGTACACCCGAAAGTCCGCTGCCATCATGTGTCATCACCAGAAAAAAAGTCTTTCGGGTAAAGTCCGGCTTCTCAGGCTGCGGGATAATTGCCATGGGATTAGTCCCCCATCAACAGTTAATGTTGTCAGCTGTTCGGATGGCTGTCGTCAAATACCTTACTGCATTCCTTTAACTGCTCAATAATGCCTATATGCTGCGGACAGACACCCTCACACTGACCGCATTCAATGCAATCAGCGGCTTTTCCGGAATGCTGCGTCAGTCTGCGGTAATCTTCCACAGACTGTTCAATCTGCCCACTGCCGATACGCTTATTCATAGCAGAAAATATGTCCGGAATGGCAATCTGCTGCGGACATCCATCGGTACAGTAGCGGCAGGCTGTACACGGAATTGTCTTTGAACTGCCCAGAATTTTTTGTGCCTTATGAATAATGTCCTGTTCTTCTTTGTTCAGAGGATGGAAATCCTGCATATAGGACAGATTGTCCTCCATCTGATTTACATTGGACATTCCTGAAAGCACTGTCAGAATGCCTTCAAGCGAGGCAGCGAACCGTATCGCCCATGATGACGGCGACATTGTCGGAGAATATCCGGTAAATAATTCCTTTATTTCCCTTGATGGATTTGCCAGCGCACCCCCCTTTACAGGTTCCATGACAACGATTCTTTTACCATGCCGCCTTGCGACCTCATAATTGGCTCTGGAGGTTACTCTGGGGTTTTCCCAATCGGCATAATTCAGCTGAAGCTGTACGAAATCCACATCCGGATGCTCAGTCAACAGCTTATCCAGCAGTGCAGGACCCGAATGGAAAGAAAATC
The DNA here is from genome assembly GCA_902783855.1 of uncultured Ruminococcus sp. GTDB lineage: Bacteria > Bacillota > Clostridia > Oscillospirales > Acutalibacteraceae > UBA1213. The sequence continues at coordinate 1,849 of CACZSU010000002.1, read as the reverse complement.
CCATATAACGGATATTGCCCTTTCTTTTCTGTTCGGCGGCAAATTCCCAGATATTGAATTTATCGTATTTTTTATAATTATTGTCCATAATACAGTGAAGGAGATAATAGTCAATGTAATCTATTTTCATCCGTTTCATACTCGTATAGAACTGTTTTTTTGCCATATCCTCTGTCAGCGCTGCCTGCACGAACAGCTTCGTGGCAATGGTATAGCTGTCCCTGGAATACCGCTCCGTCAAAGCCTGTCTTGCTGCATCCTCTGATCCGGGATAAACATGAGCCGTATCAAAATAGGTAAACCCAGCTTCCATAAACATATCGACCATTTTCTTTGTCTGCTCAATATCAATAGCGAGCAGCTTTTTCGGCAAACGCATTAACCCGAAGCCAAGCTTTCGGGTATGATCTATATCTATCCGTTTTTCTGACATAGAATTCCCTCCGTTTCATGGTTGTTTGCTTTTCAGCTTTCTGAGTGCCTCTAGGATGGCCTGCTTTGCCTGGTTTGGTTCCTCCACATTCTGCACGGCCTGCTCCATCGGACAAAGTCCGTCACCTCTGCGGTTCACGATCTGATCTGTCAAAGTTTCATATTCGTACTCTATTCCAAAACGGTCAAAAACATCCTTCGCCTGCTGACTCAGCACCTGTGCAAAAACTGCTTTTGCACCTATCAGTACATAAAGCAATGCTGCCGCTTTACCAACAATTTTATCTGCTGCAAAAATATCCGAAGCACTTCCGATCACCTCAGATGCCTCTAAAAGCGGTCTGATCCCGTTCTGATCGCTAATAATTGTATCACAATCCGCACAAATGACCAGTGTGTGATTACCGTTTTTCAGTTTGTTCTTGGCATATAACAATTTATTCATAACGTTTCAGATTCTCCACACGATAAACAATCAGCGGTATCAATACCAGCTGTAAAACAATTCCGAAAATCCCGGCAGGAATACTTTTCCAGATGACAGCTGCTCCAACAGTACCGTTTCCAAATCCATACACAGAAATCAGAATTGCCACTGCACGTACTGCTCTGCCGGCAATCTGTGCAGCAAGCACCTTAGCGGCATCCGGCAGCTTGATATTTCTCAACAATCCCGCTGCAAGTCCATAAACAAAAAGCTCAATCATCATAAATGGCAGCATTGCAAAGGACGGCATCCCCGAAAGAGCAAAGCTGCAAAGCGGTGAAAGCAATCCTGCGACCGCTCCGGCATACGGTCCCGCCAGCAATCCAACCAGAATGACCGGAAGGTGCATCGGCAGGAAGATTTCTCCAAGTGCTGTTCCCAGTCCTGATACTGCCCCCATAGCATGGAAAAGCTGCGGGAGAGCAACTGCTGCAGCAACAGCTGAAATTGCCGCAAGTGACTGTACCTTCACTGAGAGCTTTGGTTTCTGTAATGTAATAGACGACATCATAATTCCTCCTCGTATATGCAGTAACATAGCATCATTCTGACACTGTGTCATTATATATATCATAGCACGATTCACTAACTCCGTCAACGGGCTTTTTATAAAACAATTTAAAATCAGCGTTTTGCACGAATAGAATTATATATTTTTGACAACGAGGGGGTACAGCAGCCGGAGAGGGGTTCTGAACAGCCCCGCAGGTGCGAATTTGTTCAGGCTATAACCAGAGCGCTGCGACTGACGCGTTCAGGGGGCATCGGCTCGACGCCGAACTCCTCTGCCGCAGGCAGAACCACCAGAGAAATACTGGCAAAATTAATTTCCGTGACCCTGAGCCACGGAAATCAATTTTTAAAAATATTTATTCTGACAGTTAAATTGTACAATTAAGGTAGATTCCTTTTATGAAAAAACTATAGTTT
>CACZSU010000001.1 GCA_902783855.1 uncultured Ruminococcus sp. | reverse complement strand
CTACACAGACTGTCGTTATGGCTGTTGATACAGCAGACGGTTCGGGGCAGGGTAGACTCTCTATAACATATTATAACGAGCTTAAAGGATCTGATCTTCTAAACAACCTTTATAAATGGCACAGTGAGTGTAAGTGGCAGTTGTTTTCACGAAACAGAAAGAAAAATGATGGAATTAATTATTTTGTTGGTGCACCTTCACCGTATGAAATTATTCTGTGTGCCTATGGAGTATCTCGTAATGATATGCTTACAGCCGATGAAAAGGTAATAGCAAAAGGAATAGACAGAATTTTGCCTTGTATTGTTCAGGGAAAGTCTTTCCCTAGGGATATAATGCTCGCAGCCGTCAGAAATGCAGGGAATGCGTACAGATTCAATGATTACAACAGAAAAAGAGTCATTGCAGCGGCATGTGCATTGATAGTAAAATGTCAATACGATTATGGAAAGGAAGTTTTTTCTATGTCACTTAATAAGGAAAGCGTGGATAGAGATTATTTGTTCGGCAGACTTCTTGCAGTATTGGAGAATATAGAAAGCTATGCAAATTATAAGTCTGAAACTGACGACCGCAGAACAAATGCCCTAAAATTCTGGGGTGCATACACACAGCGTCCGGCGAAGACGTTTCAGGTGATTCACGAGCGTTTAACTCCGTATTTTGCAAAGCTTGGCGGAGGGTTAACTTCATATTATGCAGGATTGATTGCAGAAATTCTCGGAAAGCTTGAAGACACCGGCTCGTTTACAAATGAACCTTTGAAAGAAAATTATCTTCTTGGATATTATAGTCAGCTTGCGCAGCTGAGAAGAAGAAAAACATCAAATGAAAATATTGAAACGGAGGAAGATTGATTATGAGTACATTTACTAACAAGGTGGATTTTGCGGTTTTGTTTACCGTCAATAAGGCAAACCCGAACGGAGATCCTCTCAGCGGAAACCGTCCTCGTGAAGATTACGAGGGCCATGGCGAAGTGTCTGATGTTTGTATTAAGAGAAAAATCAGAAACAGGCTTCAGGATATGGGAGAGAGAATCTTTGTACAGTCCGCAGAGAGATGCGACGATGGCGCAAAGAGCCTTCGTGAGCGTGCGGAAGCAGTTCCGGAAATAAAGAAAGCACAAAAAGCCAAAAACGCAGATGAATATGCAAAGGTTGCCTGTGAAACATGGTTCGATGTACGTGCGTTTGGTCAGGTTTTTGCATTTAAGAGCGACAGCGTGTCTGTTGGTGTAAGAGGGCCTGTGTCAATTATGACAGCAGAGAGTATAAGTCCTGTAGCAATTTCTACCATGCAGATAACAAAGAGTGTAAACGGTGATACGAGCGATACAAAATCCCGGGATACAATGGGCAGCAAAAGTCGTGTAGAGTTTGGACTTTATTTATTTAAAGGCAGCATAAATCATCAGCTTGCAGAAAAAACTGGTTTTTCCGATGAAGACGCAGAGAAGGTAAAGCAGGCGTTGATCTCTCTGTTTGAAAATGATGCTTCATCTGCAAGACCTGACGGAAGTATGGAAGTAAAAACTGTTTATTGGTGGAAGCATAATTGTGAAATGGGTCAATATTCTTCTGCCAAAGTCCACAGAACACTCGATATTCGTACAAAGGATGGTGTAGATACTCCTTCCTGTTTTGAAGACTATATTATTGAAACACATGATTTGGAAGGACTTGTTCCCGAAGTGTTTGAGGGTAAGTAAATGTCTTATTTAGAAGAAGATTATCTTCAGCTTTCAGGTATACAGCATTTTGAATTTTGCCGCCGTCAGTGGGCACTGATACACATTGAACAGTTATGGGAAGAAAATTACCTTACTGTGTCGGGCGATATTATGCACGAACGTGCTCATGACAAAAACTTAACCGAAAAACGTAAAGATTTAATAATAACCCGAGGAATGCCTATTTTTTCTCGTGAGCTTGGAATTTCTGGAGAATGTGACGTTGTTGAATTTAAGCGAGATGATAAAAACGGAATCGAACTTAATGGGTATGAGGGAAAATACAATGTAATTCCGGTTGAGTATAAACATGGCGAAGGCATAGAAGCCGATCGCATTCAGCTTACAGCGCAGGTGATTTGCCTTGAAGAAATGCTGTGCTGTAGTATTGAGTATGGATATTTGTACTACGGCAAGACACGTCATAGGGAAAAAATCACGATTACGCAGGAATATCGAAAGCGTGTGGCAGATGATGTAAAAGAGATGCATGCGTATATGGAAAGACAATATACCCCTAAAGTTAAGCCTAAAAAAAGCTGTCAGTCATGCTCACTTAAAGATAGATGTGTGCCGAAGCTTGCAAAAACCGACTCGGTCAAAAAGTATATCAAAGAAAGAATAGAAGAGGATGACATATGAAAAAACTGCTTAATACCCTGTATATTTCAACTCCTGATTATTATTTATCTCTGGACGGAGAAAATATTGTTGTACTTTTAGAAAATGAAACAGCAGCAAGGGTTACTCTGCATAATTTGGAAGCAATTGTGACGTGCGGCTACAAGGGCGTTAGCCCTGCGCTTTTAGGAAAATGTGCTGAGAGCGGGATTTCTGTTTGCTTTTTAAAGCCGACAGGAAAATTTCTCGCAAGAGTATCCGGTGAACAAAGGGGAAACGTATTTCTCCGTAAGACGCAGTATCGTATTTCTGATAATGATGAAGATTCGCTTATGTTTGCAAAATCTTTTATAACAGGAAAAATATATAATTCCCGCTGGGTGATCGAAAGGGCGG